>JAGXNS010000045.1 GCA_019894855.1 Promethearchaeota archaeon | reverse complement strand
CCATTAAATTAGCGATTTTTGCAATTTTTCATTTAATTTCGACTTTTTTACGCAATTTCGTTCTATAGGTACGAATTATTCTTAACAATCTAAAGGGATTTAAATATATTCTTTTATACCCTTTACAAATAAGTACAAATTTAATAAATTTAAAATGTCAAAATCAAGTTCCTATTTTGATTGGGAATAAACATTTCGTAAGACTCACGACTCCAATAAAAAAGTGAAGATGGAGCTAGATACAATAAATTCAATTGGAATACCAATAAGTAAATACAAAAAATTCCTAAAAGAATGGAAAGAGAAAAACTTATCCTGAAGTAGTCTTATGTAACAATCTCAGTGAAGTATAAAACAACAAGTAAGACTACCCAAATAATCGTTAGGATTATTAACAGTATCGTAGTATAAAACCTCCACTTTATTGAAATCTTCTGTTTCTTTTCAATTCTGTAAATATATATCGCAAGTATTGCTCCTAATATAATTATTGAAGATAATATCAGAATTATTCCAAACAATATTGAGGTTATGAACGGTATTATTAAAAGAAGTGCGATAATGGTAAAACTTATCCAAAGTGTTATAAAACGCTGCATTCGTAGTCTAAAAGCTTGATCTAAATCATCTGTTTTCTTGGTAGGGAGTAATGAGATTAAAATTCCTGAGGTCGCTATACCTGAAAGAAGTGCGTGATCCCATCTTAAATACCTTAAAACTCCGACATCTTCTGAGAAAAACACTCCTACAATTATACCAGCAAACAGACACAAAATAATTGCTATCAATTTAAAGTGTTCCTTTAAGAAATTGAGGGTGGAATAATAAATGTTAAGAACGTAATTTTTAAACTTAATAAGAGCAAATCGTATATTATCTATAATATTATCTAAGAATCTTTTCAATTCTTCTAGCATAAAAATAAACAAGTATAGCATCGTTCCTATTAACATCCAAGAGAAACTCCATCCATTTGAAGTTAGATTAAGAGTAATTAAGCTTAGTAGCAAGAACATTAATCCAGAGTACAGAAACGATAATAATTTGCTGCGTTTAAAAGGTTTGAATAGAACTAAATTTAATATCATAAAAATGAATAATGATACGCACAAGTTGAAAATCAGATTTGGATTTATAAAAAATTCTAAGGTTATAAAAATATCTAACGATAGAAGAGTTTCGATAAAGATAAAACTTGAAATCCGGAGTAAATTCCTCACCTTATCGCTTACAACCTTAATATAATTGTCGACAAAGGTTAGAATTAGTAAGATAATAAACGATATTATCAATATATTAAACGAAATAAAATAATCTGGATTAATATAATATAAAGGCCATGTGATTAAATCGAAGTAGATGATTAGAATTAGCCCTTTATTAATCCTTGATATGTTGGAACTAATATAATCCCATTCTGATATTAACCGAAGTAAGTATGCGATTTGCATTACGAAAAATATTATAGTGAAAGGGATAAGGTGTGGGAAAAACAATGAAATCCAATCAATATAGAATAAGATAGAGAAACCTATCATAACGATCCATGTAGTGATGATAAAAAACTTCGAGGTTTTCTTTAAAAACTTTAACAAGAACTTATCTAACAATCCAATCAAATGTGTTAGAATACTTAAAATAAAGATAGCTATGTGAAATTCTATACCAAATGCAGTCAACAAATTGTAGATGCTGATTATTAGAAAAACATATAAACCTATGCCTAAGAAGTTCTGCCTATTTGTTTTCCATTTTTCAAATATTTCTAGCTTTTCGGGCTTAAATTTACTCCTAAAATTGAAATACGAGATGTTAGTATAAAATTGCAATGATAAAAATAACAAAATTATATAGAAAAGTGAAGCTATTGAAAAACCATATAAATAAATTAAAATCAGAGAAAGAACCAAGGAGCTATTAAAGAAACTTAAACAATGGACAATATCCATATACCCTGCTTTTAAACGCTTTATACCATAAATTTCTAATATGCTAATTATGAATAGAATAATCTGAGATAATAGCAGACTTTCGAAAAATCCAAAATATAATCCAAAGAGTCCGAGAAACACGATCGAAGTCTCTAAATAAACGATAAATACTAATCCTGAATACATTTTCTTTGTTTTTATAACCCATTCCTCGTTTTTTATAACACCTTTCGATAAGTGTATTGTGTAAGCGGTTAGTATAGTTTCAGAGAGAACGACTAAAGTGATTCTTAAAAAGTCGAGTATTGCGAATGTTGTAAAGAAAGCGAGCCAGAAAATACCAAAAAACATTTGGAACACTATGAATGTAGAGAATAGAATTATGTTCTTATATTTAATTTCGATGGTACGATTTAAAAAACCATTTAATAGAAACATGAGTAATGAAAAGACAGAAAGAAAGAAACTAAATGAAGGAATTCCAATTAGTAATGGGTTGTAGACTAGTAGAAAGTCAGTCAATAAAAGAGAAAGGTAAAAACTAATCACAAGAAAAATTATATTCAGTAAAATTGCTTGTAATTTATTTCTAATTTCCTTTATCCTATTAGCATCGTATTTAGTTATTGCTTCGATATAGAAAGATAGGTAATGTAAGGTATAGAACTGTAATACCAAGAATATTACTAAATTTAAGACAAATAAAGTTGCATCAGTTCCAGTAAATTGGGCAAAGTAAATTAATCCACCAATCGTAATTACAAGAAATGCTATTATATTTAACAAATAGGTGATTTTTTCTATAGTTCTCTTTAAAACATGGATGTCTAATAAAGTGGAGAGGAAAAATATGAAAACGGATAACAATATAGCTCCATATAAGTATAAGTTAATATTTATTAACTCCTGAATCAATCCAAAACTCAACAAGCCAAGTTCAAAATGCGATAATAGCGACAGAATTGAATCAAATTTCTTCATACCGTAATCCTTTTCAGGCATTTGTTCTTCGATTTTCTTCTTAAATAATACTCTTGATACCGAAAAATAAGCAGAATAAATCAAAAGTGAAAGTAGAACTATAAAATAGAGAGATTGAAATAATTCTATCAATACTATAAATTGTAAAGTTAATAACATTAATGCTAGAGGAGAAATATACTGTAGAATAAATCGGTATTCATATAATGCTGACCTCATAATAATTAAATTTACAAATACGAATATCGCAGACACTAAAAAAATAAAATCTGGCAGGAAAATATAAACTAAAGATGAAAGGGTAAGTGACGTTCCAATCGATAAAATTAATAGCGGAAATATTTTTTTAAGAGGTAATATCATTCGATATTTGTTAAATACAAGAGTTGAGCCACCAAAAACCGTAATTGCTAAAGATACCGCGATGATCTCGATATTAGGAATCAATATAAATGTGTTGTAGGTAAAAAAGGAGAAATTTACAACTAAAATTGACGAGATTACGATGTTAAAAAAAGTTCTGCTGAGTTTAAGGAGCCTTGAAGAAAACAGACTGAAAGCGAGTATAATAAAAGAGAGGTTAATTGATATAAAGAAATTTAGAATTATTGAATTTAAGATAAAGAAAATAGTTAGAAAAACACCTATAAGAGAAATAAAATAAGAACTTGCAAGCATAATGTTTTTCAAATTTTTTAAATTTGGAAAAAAGGATAAAATGATGAAAAAGAATCCCAATACGATTAAATTAATTGATAAGTTAATTTCCAATGGTAATAATATTACTTGGAATAATATAACGAGGAAGCTTACATTTATAAAAATGTAAAATAACCATAACAGAGTAATGATCTTCCACATTCTCATCCTATAAAACACCGGCATTAGAAGAGATACTGCAAAAACAAAAAACACTATATTAGTAATCACTAAATTTTCAGTAAAAACATTTTGACTAAACCAATATAAGAAGAACAAGCTAAAACTCCAAACTATTAGTAAAATCCTGGAGAAATGTTTTTTAATCCATGTGTACCAAAAAGGTAGAGAAAGCAAAACACAAATTGTAAAAGCTATTATAAATGAACCGCTAATATGGATTCCAAAGAAATTTAATGTGTTGGTATAAATATTAATGTCGGTAAAACTCTCGTTAATGATATAAAAATTTACGAAAGGAACAATAATCCATAACCTCCACCCCATTTTCCATATTACCCAAGAGAATTTCCAGTAGTATAAGCCTACTGATAGGTAGAAAAGAAGGATACCAATATTGATGCTTATAATAAGCAAGAAAGGATCCCATATAGGTAAATTAAAAGAAGCATTTAAGAAAAAATACATAAAAGTTGGAATAGATATAATATACGATGAAAAAGCAATATAGAAAGAAATTCGCCTGAAATTCTCTGGCGCTTTATTATAGGTCCCTACATAACAAATACTAGTAACGCTTAAAGTTAGAGTGAATGTTAGTATTGGATTATAATCTATAAAAATGGGATTAGTAAATAGAATATTGTAAGATATGAAACTAATAAGGCTAAATACCATAAGCAAAACACAAGGTCGGATGAACCACTTATAAAGATCATTTTTTTTCCTGTAGTAGAAATTACCAGTTAATAATAAAAATAAGAACAGAGAGAAAGAAATGATATAAATTAAAGGAATTATGGTATTGTAGAGTAGTAAAAGAAAGGTTATAATCGATATTAATGTATATAAAGTGAATTTTTCAATTACATTAACATTTCGTATGTTTAACACAATAGAAAAGAATAACACAATCATTAACGAAAAACTGAAATAAAAAAGATAATATGAAAAGTCGACTAGATCGAGAGGAATTAACATATAATAATTCAATGTTGTAATCAATTTTACTAAAATTAACAAGCTAAGTGAGATGTAGCCAATAGTTCGAAATACAAAATTGCGATTCCTATTGGAAATAAGGAGATAAATCATAATAACAAAAAATACATAAGCAAAATATTCGAAATTACTCGGAAATATGGAAAAGAATGTGAATAGCAGTAAAGATGGACCTAATAATATTTTTATTAGTTTGAATTCAGACACATTCTCAATTCTATCATTGTATTTAACCAGATAATAATTGAATAACGAATAAATACCACAGAATAAAACAATAAGTCGTAGTGGTTGATTTGCGCTGTAAAATGGAATAATTTGACTGTAATTCCAATATAATTCACTGAATATAATAATTAAAATAAAATAGAACGCATAATAGATGAGTCTTTTGTAAAGTGTTAGAGAATCATCAGAGATAAAAAAGTTATTTCTTAGAAAATAAATGGTAATAGGACTGAGGAAGAATACAATTAGTAGAGGTAAACCAATCCTTTGTATAAGAGATAATTGGGCAGGGAATATTATAATATAGAAACACAATAAAAATTTAATTATTAACCATGCAGATATATCAAAAACCCATCTGAGTCTTGAAAATTCAATTTCAAATAAGTAGCGACTGACAGTTGATATTATTAAGTAAGTTAACAGAAATATTCCAACATTTGTAGTTAATGTTAATAGTAGGGACTCTTGAAGCTGAAGAAGTGAATAAATGCTATGCAATGGAACCAGAAAAATAGTAAGCGAAGCTATCATAAATTCGATGAAAAAATAAGATATGTTTTTAGTGTATTCGTATATTTTGTAGATTCTGTAATAATCATATTTACTTAGATCGTTTTCAAATATCCTCTGCTTGAGATTTTCAAGCGGAATTAAGATAATAAGGTTCAAAACTAGAAATACTAATGAAGAACAACTGATATTGAATCCAATATTAAGAGCGAAAGAGTTTAAAACCGCAAAAATCTTCATAGAGATAACAAAAGATAAAACCACCCAGGTGATAATCTGGCAAGTTTTAATAGAAACGAAATAGGATTCTTTAAGCTCATATTTATCAAAAAGAAATTCTAGAAAAACTAAAAATCCAAAAAATAAAGCAATTGCCGAACTATTGATTATATAATAATCTACAGCTATACCTAATCTAATAAAATCCAATCCTATTATATAAGGAAGCGAAATTATTAATCCAGATATGACTAAACTGTCTATTATTAACAATTTCTGTACAAAGCTGGTGAAAACATTCTTATTTAAAGAGTAAAACAGAGGTAATAACAGTGTTATACTTAAGATCAGCAGAGGAATAATATATGCGTAAACCGAAGGAGATAGAAATAAATTTACATAAAATGAGATGAGAATGCTGGTGAAAAACAAAGTTACTATATTAAATCCATTCGAAATTTTTTCTGTAAATAAAATTCTCTTCTTGGTAAAAAAGTTGATAATCAAGCAAGTAAGAACGATCGACATGTATGCTGAAAAAAATGGCTCTAATCGAAGTTGTTGGTTAAAGATTGCGAACATTATGAAGAAAGTTTCTAGCAGTATTAAATAGCTAATATAATTTTCAATTACCATAACTTTTTCCTGGGAGATAACATCTATCTTAACTCCCAATTTCAAAATGTAATAACACGCAATAGTTATGTAGAGAATATTAAGTATGATTAACGAATTTAAGATTGGTGAAAACAATGTAGTAATTATAAGGAAGTTAAATACAAAGACAGACAGAACTATGATGCTGGAGCAAATAAAATGATAGATTAGGAAGTATTTTTTATTTATAACATTTTTTTTGTGGAGATAAGAGATGGGAATATAAGAGAGCAAGCTAACTAAAATGAGAGGTATAAAATAAACTAAGAACGAGTCCTTAGTGTAAATGGCACTATAATATCCCACCATAAATAAACCTAAATATAACGTAAATGAATTTAATATCAAGGTTAGGACCTTAGGAAAGAGTTTATGTTCCTTTGAATCCATAGATACTATAAAACTTATTATCGCTAGAGATAAAAACAGAGATAAAAGTAAGTCTAATTCCAAATAAATCATAAAAATCGTAATAAGTATAGCAAAAACTTCTAATACAATGGGGTAAGATATAATGTTCAAAAGAGACTTAGATTTTGATTCTTTAAGTACTCTGATTTTTTTTCCATAAGAAATTAAGAAGATTAAACAAATGGTTATAAACAATAGGTTAAAAATGGTGCCAATAATTAGATGTAGTTTAAAGTATATTACAATTATAAAAAAATTCAAAGCGAAAAACAAAAACATAAGCACCCATGAGGAACAATAAGTATAAATTGCTATAAATTTAGGTTTTAATACTTTTTCGCTATACAGGTAATAAATCGGAGCAAAAACCAAGAAACAAAAAATAATCGGTGCAATTAAATATACATAAATCTCATTTATATTTGCGTTTAAAAAGAAAAATCCAATGATAACAGTATTAAATATCAGGATAAATAATGTCAATGTTATTTTTACTTTTCTAGGAATAATAACTACATTTGAAGGAATTAAATTAAAAATTAGGCCAATGACGCAACAAGAAAGGAACAAAGCAAGAAACTCATCCAAGACGAATACAAAATTGAAGATCCCATAAAACAATAAGAAAATTTCAATTAAAATCGCATAACTATCAACTCTAATTATAAAATTGAAGGTAGAATCTTTAACTTTTTTTAGAATGTGTCCAAACCTAAGGTTAATTAAAGTAAAAACTGAAAGAAATATTAGATCTAGAAGCAGAATCACAAAATTATTCCAAAAAATTATGATTATTGTAAAAAAAATCGAGAACAGCAAAAACCAGCATGCATAGTAACTATAATTCAGGCTGATTTCTCGAGAGAATATGCGAATTATATAGTTGAAAAGCACGAATAAAAGGAAAACTATTGGAAGTAGAATTGTATATAAAATTAGTTCTCCTTGAATTATTTCAAGAATTCCCAATGCTAGATTTTTAATATTAACTAATGCAAACCAAGTCGTTTCTAATAGTAAAAAAAGGGTCACAATACAATAATTAAAGAGTTTCCAAGGTTTTTCGTATAATCGAATGCGAGCATATAAAAAATAAAACGATAATAATGTTATGGCTAAGACGATAAAAGTGTGAATTAATATATTGGAGATTAAAAGCACACTTGGATCTATAATGAACTGTATGTATACGAATTCGATTATTGGGAAGAAGGAATATAAAAGTATTGTGAAACTAGCAACAACAAGCAGGTTTTGAATTACTAAAACCGTTTTTTCTTGAAAATACTTAAGTCTCTCAAAAAATTGAAATATTACATATGAAGACATTGTAAGTAAAAGAAACTGAACTATTCCAAAAAACGGTAAGATCCAAAAGATTACAATGATTACCATCCCTAAACTATTAAATAGATATATAAATCTGCCGTAAAGAATAGTAATAAAGTTCGCTTTTTCTTCGTAATAGGTGAGAATAGAAATTATTGGTAGCGTAATAAGACTGATTAAAGGATTCTCATTCAACAATGAAATTGAGAGGAATAGAAGAATTAAACTGACTGAGACAAAAAAATTTAACTTTACATAAGTTTGATTCTCACCAGCATCAACCTCTTCAGTATTGTTAGAACTCATCGATTTTAAACCTCCTTAGGAATTTGTTGTAGAATGTACTTATGTATAATCTGATTTTAAAGTAAAACGCTAAGAAAATGAGAGATAATACCGATATTTTTACGATTTCATCAACGCCGTGAGGAATACCAAAATAAATATAGACGAAAACTATAACGAAGGGCATTTGAATTAATAGTATGAATACTAAGCCTAATAAAGAATTTACAAATTTTTTCTTAAAAATTGTCAAGTCTTCTAAGAACGGTTTCTTACTACCTATTGAAATCGTAATATTTTTACAGATTTTTACACTGGAGAGTCGAGAAGTAATATAAAATACGATATTCCAAATGAGAGGAAATAACCAAGAGACTTTTGTATTAAAAGTATAAGAGAGGAATACTATGTGAACAATGTAATTAAAAACTACAATGATATTATAAGGTTGTCTAATAATTTGAGAAGAAGATATTGCATGATTGAATTTCTCTTCCGTAGGATCAAAAAAACCAATGGGTTGAAAATAATAATAATAATATACAATATTATACAGGATACTAAAAGAGATTAACGGTAAAAGCTCAAAGTAGTTATCTCCGGGAGTAAATAACACAAAAATGGGTGTAACGATTAAAGCTAAGATCGTAATTAAGAAAATGATATTAATTCTTGCGGAAAGATTATTTACCTTGTTGGAAAAAAAGGGAGTTTTCCTGTATTTGTCAAAGGACTTATAAAAGAATAATAAACCAAACATAAAAGTTATAATAGACAACCCAACTGAGACAATAAGGTCTTTACCTATAAAAAAATAAATGAAAAAGCCTACAACTGCGATTAATGATGGAACAATTATTAAATAAAAACTTAACCACCAAATCTTCCAGAGTAATTCTGTTGCTTTTGTTATTTTCTCATCAGAAGAGGTGATTTTATTAGATTTCATTTTTACATAATAGTAACATTCTCTATTTTGAGATAAATAGTCACTTTCATTAAAAAATGTTTTTATGTAAATGAGGTGTATTTGTAAGAATTTACCGGTAAAAAAAAAGCTTATCAGCTAAAGTAGTAAAAGAGTTAAAAAGAAACAGTTTAAAAAAATTAAGCCCTATTGAAATTTGGGTAAAAATTCACTCTGTAATTCTTTCATCTCTCTGAATATTCTATCAGCCATCTCAAAACTCCCTACATTAGGATCTATGGCTAATGCATTTATTGCTGCTTCCTTAGATTTAGTTAGGACCGCTTCAACGCACAGATCCTGGATACTCGCTTCAATTCGAAGAAGGGCGGCTATATTTTTCGGTAAATTTCCCCATTTAACTCCTTTTACGCCGCTCTTATTCACTGTTACTGGACACTCAATAATCAAATCTTGCGGTAAATTATCTATTATTCCATTATTAGAAATGTTGACAGCACTCTCATAGGATGGTTGGTTAGTTATCATCGCTTCGATAATAGGAATTGCGCGTTCACCTGAAGATCCTTTATAGAACATTCCTTTTTTAAAATACTTCTCTTCTTTTAGACGCTTATGATGTCTCATAACGCGTTTATAAGTCCTCTTTCCAACTTTGTCAGTAAAATCAATCCAGTCTACCATATCTTGTGTTTTGGTAAATTCCTCGCCAAAAATTAAATACTCGCCAAGGTGGTTGTCTCCTACATATGGAAAATAGCCAAATCTTTTGAAAACTTCAAATGTTAAAGAAGAAAATTCGAACCTTTCTTCATGTTGTCTAAAATACTCTGGGGCTACCATGTTAAATTTCGGCATTAAATCCGTTCCGGAAGAGATATCCTCAACCCCCATTAAAAAACCAAAATGGTTCAATCCATAGGGTTTTAACTTTAAATTCTCAAATTTAGTATTGAGAATTTGAGGTAAATGGAACGTCATAGCTCCAATTTGGTGGCAGAGTCCAATAAATTTAAGGTTTGGTGCGGATCTTTTAATAGCTAAGCAAACTCTCGCCATGGGGTTAGAAAAATTTATAAATAAAGCGTTTGGACATAAATCTTCTACATCTTTCACAATATCTACAATAGGTGGAATTATTCTAAAAGCATGCATAGTTCCCCCTGGACCACCACATTCGCCTAAAATTTGTTTTGAACCATACTTTCTTGGAATTTCGTAATCTTCTCTCCACAATTTATACCGATCTCCTACTTCAATGGAACTTATTATGAAATCTGCACCTTTTAATGCTTCTCTACGGTTGGTGGTTTGTTCAATAATAAATTTATCGTTGTGGATTTTGTTTTCAGTTATAATTAAATCATAAATTATATTTAGGTGTTCTTTATCGATGTCATGTAATACTATAGTCGAACCATGCAATTGTTCACTCTGAAAAAGATCCAATAATGTAGAAGGACCAAAAGAGGTGCTACCAGCCCCTATTAGAACGATTTTACTTTTCATTGTTCTTTAATGTTAGTTAAGTAAATTGTATCTATTAGTGATATAATATCTTCTGTAAAGTTTAATGAGTTTAAAGAGTTATTGAATAAAGTTATTTACGCTATTATTGTCAAAGATTTTTCAAATACTAAAAACAAATGGGAATTAATACCCACAATATTTATTAGTGTGTATTTACTTAATGTATATAATTAATGAATTTTTCACGGCATAATACTGGTTCATGGGTTGGCCAATGTAATAAGAAGGCCATTATTCCCTTAGTTGTAACAGTATTATGAAGAGAATAAATCCTTTTACCTCTCTTTTTCTTTAAATTTTTTGGATTTATTCTCTGCGTATAAAGTCTATCAATTTTTAAGAAAAAGTGGGATAAGGGCTTAATTCTTACCGTAAATTCTAAAAAAAAGAATGGAGGTGAAAAGAGAATTGGCAGATAAAATAGATCCTGAATCAATATTGGAGTATTATCAAGATTGGAATTCTGATCTAGCCCCTATAATGATGTCATTTGATATCTCAGATGCCTATCCGGGTCAAATTGAAAGCGAGGACCAAGAAAAAATGGCTTATCTGAGAAGAAAATATCAAAAACTATCAAAATAAGTTTTATTTTTTTTCTATTTCTTCTTAACTACTATTAATTGGCTGTTAAGGCTAAAAATTTGAAGGACATATATTTTTATAATTTCAATGTTAATTAGTTTGATCTATATTCAGTTTTATATGAGGTGAAAAATCATAGTATTAAATCCATTATACTTATATGATTTTTTATAGAATGGGAAAAAAAGAAACATTTAAATAGCCTCATCTTTTTATTTATTCTTATGATCTTAAATAATACTACTAAATTTTCATTTGTAAAAGTTATAAGCCTTTTATTAGGTGTAGTAGTAGTAGTATTATTATTATTATAGATGAGAGCCGATCCCTTTCGATCTTCTTTTTAATTTGCTCTCTCATCAAAGAAAATAAATATAATTAAATCGAGATCATCGCGGATTCCGGCACCTCAGGAAATGTAAAAAAAAATTGGAGGTGAAATAATGGAAAAACGAGTTCTGGATAAAATTGAAAGTCAGATTATAATAGAAAGTAATATCATTCCTATAACAGAAGAAAATACATACACTAGTGAAAGTATTTTTTGGAAATATCTAGATTATTCAAACTGGATTCCAGGAGAAATTGAAGTTGAGGAAGAAATTAATAAAGATGATAATTGGTGGGAAAGAAAATCTATTAAGAAATAGTCTAAAGATATGGCATCCTAATTGAGAGTTCTTTCTATTCTTTCTAATGCTTCATTTATTTTATCAACTGGTTGAGTTAATGCAAATCTAACATAACCCTCTCCATAAGTACCAAAGCCCGTGCCGGGAGTTAGGACTACGCCCTCATTAATTAGTTTTTTAATGAACTCCATGCTATTTGTTTCTCCTTCCGGTATGTGGGTCCAGACGAAAAATGTCGCTTTAGGCTTGTCCGTGGGCCAACCGATATCATTAAGACCGTTTACTAAAACATCACGCCTTTTTTCATATATATTTACATTATCTCTTACGATCTTAGGTTTTTCTCCCGATTTGTATTCATTTAAGCCTTTTATCACAGCTTTTTGGATAAAAACTGGACATCCTGAATCAGTATGAGACTTAACCTTCCTTAATCCACTAATAATATCCTTATTCCCCACTGCCCATCCGCACCTAAATCCCGTCATACAGAACATTTTTGAAGAGCTATTAATTTCTACGTGATTCTGATCTATCTGCAAAAGCGATGGAGCAATATAATCCTCGTACGTGAATTCTGAATACGGATTATCATAAACAATGACGAAATTATAATCCTCTGCGTTATCTACAGCCTCTTTTAGAAATTCTTTCGTTGCAATTGCACCGGTTGGATTATTTGGATAATTTAAATACATTAATTTAGCTTTTTTTAAGATTTTACTTTCAATAATTTCAAAATCGGGTAAAAAATCATTTTCTCTTAGCAAAGGAATCGTTTGAATTTTTCCATCGCATAAATTAGTGGCACCATTTTCATATACGGGATAACCGGGGTTAGGGCACAATACAATATCTCCGGGGTTGATAAACACCCTAGCAATATTAGCTACTCCCTCCTTCCCCCCTATTAGGTTAGTTACTTCATCGTTAGCATCAAATTTTAGATTAAATCTGACATCATACCACCTCTGTACAGCTTCTCTGAAGTCTTGTTCTCCCTTACTTGACGGATAATTTTGATTTTCGGGAATTTTTACCTGAGTAATTAATTCATTAATAATCATATCTGGAGTCGTTAAATCCGGGTCACCAATTCCTAATGGGATAATGTCTATTCCTTCCTTTTTCTTTTCGTTGATTAATTGCTCAATTTCTGCGAAAATATATCCTGGTAGCTTGTTAATCCTATCTGCATATGCAATTTTAATTTAAAACACCAAGCAAATTTTAGTAAATAAAAAATTGTACTAATTCATTCACAAATAGATAAAAATCTTATGAAATGGATTAATCAATTAAGCGAGAATTAATCAATTGTTATTAAAAAAATCGATATTTTATCCATAGAATTTCGCTTAGTTTATATTCTATAACCGATTACTTAAAATTTAAAATTTAATTTACTTTTATTTATTGAATAATTATTTGAAAAAGGTGTAATATTTTAAATGGGTCGTCATACGAGATTAAGACAGGTTAAAGATCCGCCGCATAATTTCTATTTTCAATCTGAAAACGATAATTCGTCAGTTGGATTAAATATCGCAGAATTCGAAGCTTTAAGGTTAAAGCATTACATCTCTTTAACCCAAAAAAGTTCCGCTGATACCATGGGAGTGTCCCAACCCACCTTTTCGCGAATTTTGGAGAAAGCTCACGAAAAAATTACGCAAGCTCTTATAGAAGGAAAAGATATTCGCGTTTATGGAGGGACAGTTAATCTCAAGCAAGATTATAAAGGATATGGATGCTTAAATTGTGATGAAGAATGGAAAGATGAATTAGCTTCTAAAGATCGCCATGTAAACTGCCCCAATTGTAACAGTAAAAAAGTCTATTTTTTAGTACGAGAACCGCTCTAATAATTTAAGACTAAGAAGCTGAAGTGTAAAAAAAACTTTTCTATCCCTTAAACACAGAATTTTAATTAAGTTAAAAACTTATCAATCTAATTATTTTTAAAAGGTTTCATTTTAAGAAGATGATAATTAATGGATAAAGAACCTAGTAAGGTATGGTATAAAGCAGCGCGAACAATAGTCAAAGCAGGTCAACTTCCTATGGTAGTTAACGATGATCTTATTGAGCTATTGAAATTGATTATGACTGAAGAACAAGCTATGTTTATCACAGTTTTCAAAAAACCATCGCTAAGCATTGATCAGCTAAAAGATAAGACTAATTTGGATGAAGAAGCTTTAACACTGATATTAAACGATTTAATGAACAAAGGAGTTATCGTTGGTGCTCCTAGTAGGAGATCGGGTGTCATGGTGTATAGGCTTCTCGGACCCTTCCCCGGTATTTTTGAGTTCCAGTTCATGAGGGGCGAAACGGGAGAAAAACAAAAGAAACTTGCCCAGACTTTCGACAATCTTTTTAAGGAATTAAGTAAAGGAGCTCAAAAAAATTACGATACTCTCGTAGAACAATATAAAAAATTCCCTCCAATAACAAGAGTTGTCCCCGTTGAAGAAGAAATCGCAGATGTTCCCGTTGATAAAATTTTACCGCATGAAGAAGTTTCTAGAATAGTAGATAAGTATGAAGATATTGCTCTAGTTCATTGTTACTGTAGACATGAAAAAGATTTGCTTGGACACTCATGTACCGTAACAGATGAGCGATTAAATTGCTTTTTACTTGGAAAAAGCGCTCAATTTGCTATAGAACATAAATTTGGAGACAAAATCTCAAAAAATGACGCAAAATCAATAATCAGTAAAGCGTCTGATGAAGGAGTGGTTCATAAAGCGTTCCATATTCATCTCAAACCAGAATTAGATGAAGAAGCTATTTGTAATTGCTGTAAATGCTGCTGTGGGATATTTTCGCTTTTTTGGAAGGGTATTTCGCCTTACCATTGTTATACAAGTTATTTAGCGGAAGTCGAAGATGATTTATGCGTAGGATGTGGAACATGTGTAGAGAAATGTCCTATGGAAGCAATTGATTTGGTTGAAGATATCTCTGTAATTAATAGTAGTAGGTGTATTGGTTGCGGTGTATGTGTTCACCATTGTCCCGAAGAAGCAATGAAACTAAACCGAACAGGAAATCGAGAAGTTTTTGTCCCACCTCCAAGATTAAAAATAACTTAAATAATAATTCTAAATCCTCAATCGTTGTTTACTATGGATTTGTGGCTAATTCAAATTAAGCTTTCACCAACAACGCTAGGATGTGGTTTTTTTCCTAACATTTTAAGAAGAGTAGGGACTATATCTACAATTTTACAATGAGATATTTCTTTCAGTGGTAGGTCGTTCGATCCTCCAACAATAAGTGGAACAACAGCAGATTTTCTAAGGCCAATATCATGTAAATACAAATTTTTGTTTTCTTTTTTACCATGCTTAATATTATATGCTACATCACCACAGGTGCTAACTACTACATCTGCCCTCCTAGGATTTTTAAAGTTTCGCGAAAGCAAATCGGGGTATAATGGAAAGTCAATGTGAGAAGTAGCATCCAACCATTCCCTTAGAGTGTGAAATTTATTATCTAATAACTTGCTCGCAATTTCATCGTTAGAATAATTAAATACATCACTATCGCCAGCTTCTGTCAGGTATTTAGTTTTAAATTCCTTGCTACTTCCTGAATATTCTATAGAAGATTCTACGATTTTACCTGTCTTCTGATCTTTTCTCTTTAAATGGATTTTTCCTTTTTTCGTTGTGTTTCCATCATCACTGTAATACATTAGGCGAACGCCCTTAATAGTGAAAAGCTTTTCAAATAAATTGATTTGATTTGGCCCATAATTCTCCATTTCTGTAATATTAGGGTGATCCCAACTCTTGTCATTACCCCTATTTTTAGATCTAAAATTAAAAAAGCCTACGCTGTTGAATCCCCCCAAATTCATATTTCCTTTAGTATTCTTTCGGGGGTGGTAATGATTTAGGCTATTTTCGTTAAAAAAGTTCCCAAAATCCCCAAGAGTTTTTGCTTTATAGTTCCCATGATCAGAGGAGATAGCAATAGCGGTTTCTTCTAAATAACCTAGCTTATCCAGTCCTTCGAGTAATATTCCAAGTACTTTATCGATGTGAAACAAATTTAACTTATACAATTCTGAATCGAAACCGTAAAGGTGCATCATTATGTCTGATGATAAAAATAATAGGTTAGAAACAGTTGGGGCTTCCTTATTATCAAAGAATTTCTTAGGGTGTTCAAAAGTTTTGAGCAACTTTTTTACCGCAACTAAGTTAGCTTTTGTGATGTATTTGTTAATGTTATAAGAATGTTTTATTAAAAGGTAATAAAGAATTAATTTAGTTTTTCTCTCGGGGAAAAGATAATTAGCGCCCCTACTGATAAATTGGCTGATACTTACGGTATTTCCTTCTCCGACCATCTCAAATAAGGTTTTACAGTTATTACCTAAGTCATCGTTCAATTTATAAATTTGAATTCTTTCATCCGATCCTACAGAGTTATACGATCTTAAAAATGGAGGATTTTCGTTTCGTTCCATCCAATGAAAAGAGGGCACTCCGTGGCATAATTCCTCTAAGTAATTTCCTGTATATGTGCCCGTCATCATTGAAACTTGAGTCGGATAGGTCAATGAAGGGAAATCAGTTATACAATTTTTAGAGTAAACTCCAGATTCAGTAAGTATTTTTAAATTGGGAAGCGAACCTCTCTCAATAAGATCGTAAAAATGTTCTGATCTTATGTCATCAATTATACAAAATATTACGTGTTTTATTGAATTCATCCAAATCATTAATCATAATCTTTGACTTAAAGTTAAGCTTTACCAATTATCCGCTGTTAATCATTTTAATTAGAAAATCGGATTTTTTATCGAGCAGAATGTTAACGGTGTAAATGAAAAAAAGCCTCTGGAGGGACATATTCCATAAAGAGATATTTCTATTATGTTTGAACCCCCGATCTGCTGATTACAAGTCAGCTGCTATACCGCTTAGCCTTATGTAATTAATGATTACATAATTAAGCCACAGAGGCATGTAGATACACTTAATTCGTTAACTGCTATATAAAAAGGACGAACTAATTATTAATTTTATTATTTTCGAACCGACAAAAATCAATGCAAATAATTAAATGTTAACTTTACTTTTTCTTTAATTAAATATTTATTATACTGTATTATCGAAAAGGAGTTTTAATATACTTTGTTTACTAAAGAAGATGTAGAGATTTTAGCGTATCAACGCTATACGTCGGGAGAAGATTATGATAAATCCGTTTGGTACTTAGCTGAGCTTGTAGTTAAGATCTTAAAAAATGTAAAAAATGGACATGATATAAAACCCTTTGAAACGGATAATTTGGTTTTACTATTACATGATAATGTAAATGGGGAGTTACTTGACCCTAATGAAGACGAAATTAAAGAATTATCTGAGCTTATTTACAACGAACATCCTGAAAAAAGTAAGTTACACTTCTTTATCGCTGAGAAGCAGCTCCTACTTAACGAAATAAGGAAGGTTATTAAAGAACATAGTAAAAATCAGTAATCTTTACTTACTGAGTTGAAATAAACTCGATCTGTCTCTTTTTTTATATATTCTTAATACCTTAATATATTAAACTCAGAATAGTTGAGATTAAAATCTAAATAATAATAACTATAACTAGTAAATTAATTTGAATTACTAAATTTGGTAAGTGAATTGCCTAGCCCTAAAAAACCTAAGAAAAAAACTCCTGTTGATGAAAAACAAAAATCTCTTTTTTCGTTTGTAGATAAATCTGAAGCTGAAAAAGAAGAAAAAAGCATTAGCAAAACAAAAGAAGAAATAACGAAACCGAAGGATGAATTAAAAACCCAAGTAACTCCTAAAACTGAAGTTATAAAAGAAGAAACAAAAATTAAAGAAGAACCTAGATCAAAAAAGGTTTCTCAGAAGACTTATTTCAAAAGTACGGGTATTCCCTTTGGTTTAAAAGAGGATGGTATACAACTAAAAAATATTGATGGTGAG
>JAGXNS010000044.1 GCA_019894855.1 Promethearchaeota archaeon | reverse complement strand
AAAAAAGAGCTTGAAGAAATGAATTTTATAAAAACTTTTTCTTTTTACTTAATTCCTTTAAATCATTTTTCTTTTGGTGTCTAATCCTTCCTTGATATTATGTTATTTTAATATTCTTTCTAATTAAAAATAGACTATCTCTAAAATATTTATATACTTAAACGAACTAAGATTTATTATATAGGATTTTTTAATTATAAAAAATGAGCTTGATTTAAATGAATTTATTAAAAACTTTTGTAATTTCTCTAGTGATCTATATGGGATTGAATGCAGTCTTTACGCTAATTGCGATGTTTACAGTCTCTGGTTTCCCTACAAATATTATGCTAATTATAACAACGCTTTTCGAGCCAATTTTTACCTTCCCCGGTGCTGCCTGGTCCACAAACGGGATCCTCCCATTATTAACTTCTACTGACTTTTTCATTGATTTTATGCTATTTCTAAATTTAATAGTCCCTCCATTAGTTACAGTAGTCATCGCTTCATTCTTAGGAGATAATAACAAAACAGTTTTTAGAGCCTGGATCTTAACTGCCTTAATAAGTTGTGTAGGATATGCTTTACTTTTAGGAATAGGTCCATTGTTCTCTCCCAATATAGCGAATGTTTGGGCTGCTAAAGTAGCGTTTTACGGCGAATTAGGTACGATTTTGGTTGTTATTATAGCCGGAATTGCTAATGGTTTGTTCTATGGTGGTATAGCCTACATAATCACTAAACAAGGTCTTTAGACTCATATTCAAATTTAAAATATATTTTATTCTCTTTTTCTTTTCTTAACCTATTTTGAGCAAAAACAGTTTTCACTCCTTACAAGATCAATGGTATCGAAAGATAAGTTTAACAAATTTACCATTAGGAGTTTATTTTCTAAATTAGGTAGATTTAATGTCGTTTTAATTACCTCTAATGCCTCTAAAGTACCTAAAATCCCTGGTGTGACTCCAATTACGGGTAAAGGGCTCTCTGAAGAATCGAGTAAACTTGGTTGATTAAAAACACACTCATAACAAGCAGTTTTTTTTGGGTTTATGGTAATTATTTGACCGTAGAAGTCTTTAATACCCGCAATGACTGCTTTAATGCCATAATTCACTGCTACTTCATTCACAAGAAATTTAGTCTTAAAATTATCGCTACAATCGACGATAAAGTCTTTGTTTTCAATATATTTCACGACAGAATTTTCGTCTACATATTCATTATAGGTGTTAATCTCAACATCAGAATTTAGCGTGGCTAAACTTTCCTTAGCAGCAAGCACTTTCTCTTTTCCAATTTGAGATTCCTTATATAAAATTTGCCTTTGAAGATTGGAAAGTGATAATGTGTCATTATCCAATATTGTTAATTCTTTTATACCTGCTGCTACAAGGTAAAGTGCAAGTGGGGATCCTAATCCTCCTGCTCCTATTTGTAAGACTCTAATTTTTGACAGCTTTTCTTGACCCTCTTCACCTATTGAAGGAGACAATATCTGCCGAGAATATCTTTTTCTTTGTGATTCAGTAAGCATTTTCATTCAACCTCTAAATATTTTTGAATAAATTTTATTAGTTCTTCTATCTCAATTAAAATTATTCCCAAGTCAATATTCAACTCAAGTAAAGTAATAAAGATTAACTCTTTATTGATTGCATAAATTATTAGTTGTTCCTCATCAAATTCTACAGTTAAATTAACGACATTATCTTTAAATGTTGCTACAGCGGTTTCCATTGCCTCAAACATGGTAGCTGCCATGGCACCAAATTTACGATTGTCTATGTGCCTTGGTAATCTAGAAATTATAATCAATCCATTTCGATTTACTATAGCAGTGCCACTTATTCCGTTAACTAAATCTAATTTGTCTAATTCTTTTGTTATAAGTTTATTTTTTAGTGCTTCAATCATCTTCTTGAGATTTATAGTATATATAAAAAAGTGAATTAATATAACGAAGTAATTGAATATTATATAAAAATATGTGTTCCTTTTTATTTCCTAAGGATTTTGAATAGTTAAATAAGAATATTAAAAGTTTTTAAGATATACATTTCATAACAATTAGGAAACATTACCTAAGCGTGGAAGCCTTTAGTTTTGTTAAAATTACGATATCTAGTCCTCCAACTTGGTTGACGCATTTTGGCGGTTCTTCCGAAACCACATTGAGCACAGAACCTTTTACTTCTATGGTAGCTATGACTTCCACATCTTCTACATGTTTTATGACTTGCTGCTTTATTCTTTTTTCCCTTACTTGGAGTTCCTTTACCCACTTTTGTCACCTATTATCGTTTTAACTAAAATTCAGCTTCTTTTTGATGCATCAATTTATCATGCACTTCTTCTTCATTTTCCTTTTCAGGTTCCTTTTCAGTGAACACTATTTTCTCTCTATCTTGTCCAATGAATATTATTGAAGCACCTCTGATCATTACGGTTCCGATATCTTTGCTTCTTTTTCCACCGCGACCGAAATAAATTTCTTTAGCGTCTTCTACAATTAAATTCATGTAATTATCAAATTTAACCAATTTCCCGGTTAAATATGTATTCCAAATCTTCAATTTGATTCGCACTTTCGGTTTTAATATTGCTTTACTTAAAGTTCTTGAAATTGTTGGTTGACTCATAGAAAACACTCGCTAAATTTAAATAGAATATTCTATAAAATGATTGGAAAATATAAATATTTTTTTATTATCTTAAGGATTTAGTAGCAATAGTAGAATAATTGATTAATCAATTTTTATGAAAAAAATGAAGAAAATTGGGATTTTTGATAGTGGTGTTGATACACCAGAAGAAATTATACTAGCAGCCGGATTCACTCCATATAGGTTGTTTGGAGATCCTGAAATCGAACCCGACAAGGCAAACGAACACATTCCTCCTACTCATTGTGGGTGGACGAGAAACCTTTTAGAACTTGCGATTAAAGGTTTTAATAACGATGTTGTTGGGATTATAACGACTCATGGATGTGATCGGACGAATCGTGAGTTCGATATCTGGAAAGAGTGCGTTGATGTTGATTTTATGTATTTTCTAAACTCTCCAAGAAAGTTAGATTCGGCAGCTTTAAAGTTCTTCATAAATGACCTTAATGAACTTATAATTCAACTTGAAGAACACTTCAATATCAAGATAACTGAAGAGCAGTTGCGAGAAAATATAAAAAAAATGAATACAATACGTAAGTTGTTGAGGGAAATTTCAAACTATAGGAAAGAAATGGTTTTATCCGGCTCAGAATTCCATGGAATAGTCAAAAAAGTTCAAGTTTCAAATAAGGACGACGCAGTAGATATTCTAAAGGCTAAACAAGAAGAATTAAGGAAGAGACAACCTTTTTCAAAAAAAGATTACAAAAAGATATTATTGACTGGCTCAGATCTTGATGACACAGAGTTTATTAGATATATTGAAAGTTTAGGATTTCAAGTAATAATTGACGATCTGGGTGTCGGCACTAAATATTTTTGGGAATCTGTTGATGAAACCGGAGATCCAATAGAAGCAATAGCAAGATACCACATGAACAAACCAATACATTCTACAAAGTTTCCATCCTATAAAAGGTTTGAAGTTCTGAGGAGATTGGCAATTGAATATAAAGTTGATGGCGTCATTAATATCGCTCAGAAATTTTGCGAGCCAGTTTTGTACGATCATCCATATTTAAAAAAAAAATTTAAAGAACTCGAAATTCCGTATTTATTTGTAGAAGTAACATATAACAGAGAATCATATAAACAATTGTCCACCAGATTTTCAGCTTTTGCTGAAATAATATAGAGGAGATTAAATGTCAAAAGCTGAAAAACCACACAATAAAATGTTGAACGCAACCCAAGGGTTAAAAAATATAATGGGTAGACATTTTTTAGCAATTGAGCAAGCGTATAGAGATGGCAAACCGACTGCGTGGGCTACATCTGGTAGTCCCGTGGAAATGCTCTATGCAATGGACGTACAACCTATGCTCCCAGAAAATAGTGCGACGGTGAGTGCTGCTCAGAAGTTTTCTCAAAAGTTTATCGAAATTGCTGAATCGCAAGGTTACTCGTACGATTTATGTTCTTATTTTAAGACTAATATCGGGGCTGTGGAGAGTAAAGCTGGTATGATCGAAGGTGGTACCAGAAAACCCTCATTTATGCTTTCAACTGACGTAATTTGTGATACACACGTGAACTGGTTTCAAGTTCAGGCTGAAAGAATGAATGTCCCTCACTTTACTATCGATGTTCCGCATGTCGTCAGTAATACAAACAATAGACAACTAAATTACTTTACAAAATATGTTTCAGAGCAATTATACGAACTTATAGATTTCATGCAAGAGGTTACAGGGAACGAATATAACGAAGAAAAAGCGAGAAAAGTAACTGAAAATTCATGGAATCTTAGCATGGTATGGCAAGACATCTATAACTTGAGGAAAAATGTTCCGTGCCCAATTTCCACGAGAGACACGTTCGGGGGGCTGTTTCCATTATTTACAATGCCCGGGTTGAAGGCTCCCATAAAATTATATAAGAGAATGTATAAAGAGGCAAAGGAACGCGTTGATAATGGCATTGGTGCTTTGGAAAAAGAGGAATTCCGCTTAATGTTCGAAGGCATCCCCTTCTGGTATAATTTGAAGTACTTCAGTAAATTGGAGAAGTATGGGGCCATTATTGTGTACGAACCCTACACATATGCATTTAGCAAATATATGAATCCAAATGTTACAAAAGAAATGGTCCTCAATAAACCAATAGAAGCAATGTCAGAACTAATGATGAGTTTTTGGTACGTTTATGATCTTGAAACCAGAATAAAAAAATTCGCTGAAACTGTTGAAGAATGGAAGATCGATGGTGTTCTATTACACGAAAATATGTCATGCCGACCTAACTCTTGTGGGTTATACGATCTAAAGAAGCATTTAATGGAAGATTACGACATCCCGTGCTTGATAATAAATGCAGATATGAACGATCCAAGGAAATTAAACGAAATTCAAGTTTCAAATCAAATAGAAAGCTTCATAGAGATTTTAAGGCAAAGAAAGAAGAAATAGAGATTGACTAGCCGCAAATTCACGTTTTCTACTTATTACTACTCAAAAATGATTGTTTTATTATTACATATAAAAATTCTATCTTCAAACACAAGTTTTAGTGCTTTTGAAAGAGAAATAATTTCTACTTCTCTTCCGGCTCGTTGCATATCTTTTACAGAATATTTATGATCCACAGGAATAGTTTCTTGGACAATTATCGGTCCTTCATCCAATTCTTCACTAACGAAGTGAGAAGTGGCTCCTATGATTTTTACTCCTCGTTTAAAGGCTTGAACATAAGGTTCTGCTCCAATAAAAGCTGGTAAAAATGAATGATGTATGTTTATGATTCGATTTTTGAATTTTGAGACAAAATTTGGAGTAAGAATTCTCATATATTTAGCTAATACAATGTAATCATGGTTATATTTTTCGAGTATTTTTAAAATTCCTTCCTCATGTTCTTCTCTGCTTTTATTTTTATGGCTGAAATAATAAAATGGAATCTTAAACTTGCTGACTAACGATTCTAAAACAGGGTAATTGCTGATAACGGCAACTATTTCGGCATTTATTTCTTTATATTCGTTTTTAATTAATAAATCTCCTAGACAATGATGTTCTCTAGTAACAAACACAATAATTTTCTTTTTTCTGGATTTAATGAGATCAACATTGGCATTATCAGGTAAGACATCTCTCAACTGAGTAATTATAAGGTGTTCATTAACTTCTCCAGTGAATTCTGACCTCATAAAAAAATGATCGCTTTCTTCTTCAACAAATTCGCTGTTACTAATGATATTTAACCCGTTTTCATAAAGGACACCTGTAATTTTATGGATTAGTCCTTTTTCATCACTACAATCTACTAAAAGAATATAATTTTGCATTTGTATTTTTTACCAACTCTTATAGAATATATTTCTAAAGGAAAACTATTATTATTTTCTCTTTCGATTTCATTGGTTTTAGAGTAGTTTAATTTGAAGATTCAAGTAAAAATTACTCTGGAAATAGTGGTTGATATTCATTTTCTCTCGCCATTTTAACGACATATTTTTGTTCTTCATCGTTAAGTTTTTTATATCGTGTAGCGGCATCCAAGACTGATGACCACAACCTTACATCACAAGGTAGTGAGTAGGTTGTAACTCCTTCTTGGGACAATGTAAACCAAACGGCCTGATCAATTAATTGTTGGGATGTTAGAGGTTTGTACCACGTATTATAACTAGCTTCTCCATTCCACCGGCTCTTAGAAATAGCTTTAATTGCAGTAACACCAATATTTTTCTCGCATGCAATTTCGAGAATCTTCTTAAAATCGTTAACGGGATTAGGATGTACAAGTGCTGCTACATAAACAGGTAGTAAAACTGTATCGATATCGTCGGATAACTCGAGAGCTTTCTGGAGTACCCTTACATCGTCGTGTGCCGTAATACCAATATTTTTTATTATACCCGTTTCCTTAGCTTCCAGAAAAGCTTCCATAGCTCCATTTTCTCCTAAAATTTGATCCAACTCGTCCATAGATGAAACTGCATGAAACTGGTACAAATCAAAGTGTGATGTGCCAAGTTTTTCTAAAGATCTTTTGAGTTGTCTCCAGGCTCCATTCTTTTTTCTTTTTAATGTTTTTTCAGATAGAAAGAATTTGTTTCTATACTTTTCTATCCAAGGATTAAGGCATGATTCTGCGTTACCATAGGTTGGGGCGACATCTATCATGTTTATTCCATGATCCATGGCGAGTTTTACAGCTTTATCCGCCTCTATTTGGTCAACATATCCTAACCCACATCCTCCCATTGTAATAAGTGTAATCTTAGCTCCGGTTTTTCCAAAATTTCGAGTTTCCATTTAATCACTTTAAAATATCTAATTGAATTAAAATATTATACAATAGGATTTAAAGGTTGATTATTCCATTTAGAATTGATCTTAAAAATGGTGGTCTTAACTTTTTATAAAGAGATATTTGATACCGATTTGATAATAAACCATTATCAAATAATGTTTGTTACTGATTATAGTACAATCAAGTTATAAAAAATCAAGATATAAAATTATGAATTATTATTTGTTATTCGAATGAAAATTAATCAAGAACTCTTTATCTCTTACATATGAATAATATTAATGCAATTTTGGGATTGTTTTTCGCAAATGAAGATGAAATGGTTTTTGATAAAATCAAAATTTCTGAGGATCTAACTGAAGAAAGAGAGAATAATCTGAAAATGCTCTCTTTTAAATATTTAGGACCCGTATTTTTAACAGAAATGTGTAATAAAGGAAATCCTTGGAATATTGATTTAGTTGAATCGGCTTTAATGTTACAGAATCAAGGCTCCTATAACGAGAAAAGGTTTCAATCCTTTTTTAATATAAATTCATCGAATGAAACTATAGACGGCGTAGCCAATCTCTCAGCATTAATCGCATCTCCTTATACGGAAGATATTAAGGAGATTGCTGACGAATTATGTGATTATATCCTCCCTTCTATAGTTCAAGGAAAGATTGTAGAGGAGAATTTTTTAGGGAGCCGATTTCAATACTCTAAATTTATACAAGGAGAATTAAACCGAGGTATAAATTTAATTGAATATTCTCTTGGATCATCAAGAAAAGTATATTGGGAAGAACAACAAAATTATTATTGTGTTGGATTAATTGAAAGAATAGTATCTAAATACTATAAAGCATCAAATTTATTCACTTTTGATAAGGATAACTCGTTAAGAAAAAAATGTTTAGAATTTATCCCTTCTTATTATGTTATGGCAGTTTTACCGGATTACTACGAAAAGTTAATAGATGAGACTTTAAAGTTATACAATGTCACCACCATATCTCCTAATATTAGATTGATTAAATTACATTCTCAAGAGAAAAAAGTGATTTATTTAGAAGAATATGTTGGTGATAAAAACATGAAAAAGAGCTACGGCGCTATTTTATTTAAAGATACTGAAGGATTTAGCGGTTCGAATAATATTTCTTTCTATAAAAAAAATTTACGATTATTATTGGATAAAAACAAAGATATTCATGATATTATATTAAAAATTAACCCGAATTTCACATTTAAAAGGTGGGATACTCTTTCTAATGAGCGCCTCAACGATTTGGAAGCAAACCTTGATAATTAAATTAACTATGATTATTTGAAGAAAAAAAAAATGGAATGTATAGTGTTTGAAAAGAGGTATAAAATTGACAAAGAAAGGCTAATTTCTTATTACAGCCGGATTAAAAGGCAATTCAAAGATCAAGATCAATTATCCATGATAGCAAAATTTCTTGTCAATCAATCTATTGGATCGTCTTATGATGACATCTATGGCATTCTTCTGTATTTTAAAGATAAAATTGTGAATGGGAAAAGTTTATTAGATTTCGCTATAGAATGGATAAGGGCTCAAAAAATCCGATTAGAATACAAAAAATATCTTATTAGAGCGCAATATCCACAAAACAACTTAGCGCTTGCTATTGACGATTGCATTTTTCGATTTTTCCTCGATATTGATAAATATTTGAGAACGTTATTAAAAAAAAAAATTCAAGAATATAACTTTAGTGCATTATATGAAATATTTTTTAGTCCTTATGATACTAAAAACTTAAATATAGAAGATATTTTGCTTAGACACATGCATAATGTTCCTACGCACTTCCAAGGAAGCATGAAAATTAATGTAAATGTTATAATACTGCGTTCTGCTCTATCAAATCTAATTGTAAAAGATTATGAAGATGTCTTATTTTCAAGAAAGGAAGAAGAAGCGATGAAAAGTAAGCAATTGAATGAAAATGTAAAATCTAAAAAAAAAATAATTTACGAATTTAATGGCTCTCTTTTAGAAAGAATGATTAAAACTTATTGTATTGGTAAAAAACAAATTTTCCCTAGTGAAATTGAAAAAGCAGTTAGTCAGTTCTTATCGTCCTATCTTCGATTCGGCTCATTTTATAAATTCGCAGAATTTAAAGATAACATGACTAAGTGTTTTGCAGAAGATATAATTTGTGGACTAACTGATAATAAGAAAAGCCTAATACAGAAAAATCATCTAGAACCAGCAATATCCAAAGCTTTACTGGAATTTAATAAAATAAATTGTGATTTAGAATTAGATGGACTAGCTTTGAAAAATGATCTCACACCTATTTTAAAAGATATAGTCATCCGTCTAATCGATACTAACCTTAATTTTTAGAAATAAGGACCTTAAAAATTTCTAATTAATTTAAGGTTTATATTTAGCTTTCTCTGGTTGAATTATTTTTAGTGTATTATGTATTCAAGACTCCAATCAAAGTTTATTCTTGTAAACTATATCTTGACTCGTATAATAATAATACTTAAGAATAAAATTGGAGGCTGAAATTATGATTGAAATTAACCAAGATTTCCAGAACGAGAAAAAAATAATACAAATTATGGCTAATTTTACTAATATTAAACCAGAAATAAAGCGCCATAATAAAAAAGTCACTTCATTATTTGAGAATCAAGTAAAAAATGCTATCTGGCAAGCGCGTGTTAGAGGAAAATCTCTTTCTAAAAACGAATATTATGGCATAGTCAAAGATTTTTGGAAGAAATATTACATTTATGAAGTTTAGTTTATTTTCTCTAATTTACTAATTGGAAATTTTAACCCAAGAGTTTGGAGTCAAGATTAAATATTTATCTCCAAGCCGAGCCATAGAACCACCGTTTTCTCTCAAAAATGATTTTAAATCTTCTATTCCTCTTTTAAGTTGAGTGATATCTATATTTTTTAATACATCTGTAGCATTAAGGATTAAAATTCTTTTACCTAAGAGTTCTTTTTTGATTTCTTCTACTTGTTCAAGCGAAGTGAAGTCGTACTTTTTAATAGTAAAACTTTCCTTTAACGATGAAAACTCTCGGGAAAATCCCATCGTTTCTTCAGGCGAACTTAAAAGATCCGCTTCTACTTTTTTCCAAAACCGGCCCAACTTTCAACCACATCTCTTTTCTTATTTATATAGGTTAGCAATTTTTTATATTAATAGAATATTTAGTCTAATATTTAAAAGTGAAAATTACCCTAGTATGTGTGTTATAGATCTAAGAGTATGATACGAAGAATTAAATTCTTCTATGTTTGAGTAAAAATATTAAAACAAACACTTTAAATATTATAATACTCAGATAACACAGAATTCTGTATAGTTCTGTCTAATTGTTTTAAAACTTTAAATGGGTTGGTTTCATATTAATAAACATCTGAATTGTTATAAAAAATAAAAAAAAGTCGAAATCAAAATGAGTGAAAAAGTAATTGTGTCAAATAAAGGCATGGTAAGGGCCGATTTCAATTTTTGGGTTGGCCAGTACCTTGATAAGTTCTTAGATAATCTAGAAAATAAAAAACTAGTTGGTAATAAATGTCCTAAATGTGGTGATGTCTTTGTTCCTCCGAGAAAAATATGCGGTAAATGTAATGTAGTAATTCCGTTAGAAGAAAATTGGGTTGATTTACCCGACACTGGAATTTTAAAGAATTACACGATAACGCCATATAGGGTTAACGATCGAACGCATAGGAAGGCAAAAGATTTATTGCTTGGGATGATACAAATTGATGGAAGCAACACTGCTATAGTTTATAAATTACTTAATATAAAACCTGACGAAGTCAAGACTGGTATGAAAGTAAAAATTGAGTGGGCAGAAAAAACAAAAGGAGACCCTTCAGATATTAAGGGCTTCGTAAAAATGTGAGGTGCAATAGATTAAATGGAAAAAGTTGGAATTGTAGGGTATTATCAAGTAAAGTTTCATTCAGATGCGAATTATGGTCGTTATGAAATGATTTTTGAAGCCGTAAGAGGTGCTGTAGACATGGCAGGTTTAAAGAAAAAAGATATTTCTACAGTTATTTCATGCACAAACGATTATTACGACGGACGTACTATTTCAAATTGCTTTACTGTCGAAGTAGGTGGAGGATATATGGCCGACGAGAGTAAAGTAGAGATGGATGGTGCGCATGCTGTTTTATATGGATTGATGAGAATTTTGTCAGGCAATCACAAATTAGCCGTAGTATGGGGTGGAAGTATGCCCTCATGTTTTCCTTATCATTCAACTCGGCTATTCGAGACTGATCCCACTTGGGAAAGACCATTAGCATATGTGAACGATATAACTTCAGCGGGATTTCAGATGAGATCGTACATGGAAAAATATGGCGTTAGT
Source organism: Promethearchaeota archaeon (assembly GCA_019894855.1). Taxonomy (GTDB): domain Archaea; phylum Asgardarchaeota; class Lokiarchaeia; order Sigyniarchaeales; family SOKP01; genus SOKP01. The sequence continues at coordinate 6,796 of JAGXNS010000044.1, read as the reverse complement.
GCTGAAGAAATAGCTAGAATAGCAGTAAAAAATCGAAAGAATGCGGCCAAGAATCCTTTAGCTTTGGCAGAAGCACAAAACCTAAATATTGATGTTAAAGAAGTATTGGCCTCTGACATTTACGCAGACCCTGTTACTGAATTAATGGTTGCTCAACCCTGTGATGGTGTCGCTGCTATATTATTAGCACCTGAACGACAGGCTTTAAAAATAATTGATAATCCTGTTTGGATTACTGGGGTTGGATATTCTCAAGAAGCATATTATCTTGGAGACCGTAATTTATATGAAAGCAAATCAATGGAATTAGCAGGGAAAACTGCATTTGAAAGCGCTGGAATTAAAGATCCAAAGAGCGAAATTGATGTAGCAGAACTATTTGAGGCTTATGCTCATGAAGAATTAATATTATCGGAAGCGTTAGGATTAGCAGATAAGGGGAAAGGAGCAAGTATTAATTCTGAAATTAACGGAGATATCTCAATAAATCCTTCAGGGGGAGCTATCAGCGGAAATCCCCCTTGTGCAACTGGTTTGATTAGAATAATTGAAGCTGCCAAACAATTGAGAGGAGAAGCTAATGGTTATCAGGTAAATAATGTTAAAAAAGCTATTGCTTCAGGACAAATTGGTATGTGCGCTCAAAATAATATTTTATTTGTATTGGAGGGAGGTAATTAAAAATGGGGAGACAAGTAGCTATAGCATCAGCTGGTTTTAGCGAACACGCTTCAAAAAGGTCTGATGTTAATATGGCAGAATTAGTAAGCGAAGCAGTTGAAGATTGTTTGAAGAATGCACCTGGCGTAGAACTTGATGATATTGATGCGTTTGTAAACGGTAATATGCCCGCATTTGAGGGTTCAAATATGCCCGAATTATGGATGACAGATTGGATGGGGGCAAGGAATAAACCATTTTTAAGAGTGACGACTGGTGGAACGACGGGAGGGACTGTAGCAATAGCCGGATATTACACGGTTGCAGCAGGTTTACCGAAAACTGATACCGTATTAGCAATAGCGTTTGAACAACAGTCTCAGGGGGATACAAGTGTTGGTCTTGCAAGCGTTGCGTATGGTGAAATATCTGTATTAAACACATTGGGTATTCCGTATGATCAATTATCGCGCCTATTATCTGCAGGAGCAGCAATAGGGGTAGCAGCGTACCAAGCTACAAATTACATGGCCAAAACTAGAATTACAGAAGAAGATTTAGCAAGAGTAGTCGTACAAAATAGACATAACGCAGCAAAAACTTGGTGGACGCATTTAAAAATGCCTGACCTTACAGTTGAAGAAGTACTTGATACTCCTTACATCTCTTATCCATTAAGGTATGGTATGGTCTGTCCTGCTTCAGATGGGGCATGTGCTATGCTTTTTACAACGGAAGAAAAAGCGAAAGATATGTGCGATATTCCTGTTTATGTCAATGGAGTAGCTAGCGTAGCTAATGAAACTGCAGTTCTTGGATACGATGGAAGTGGTACGGGACAGATTGATCCATCAGATCAAATAGCTGCCATGAAATCATCTGAGTTAGCCTACTATCAGGCAGGAATTTCTTTCCCAAGAAAAGAAATTGATTACGCTGAGGTATACTCTCCATTCCCTAATCAAGAACTTATGTGGGTTGAAAAACTTGGTTTATTTGAAGAAACTACAGCTCCTAAAATGTATGAGGCTGGAGTTACTGCGTTAAATGGAGAGCTCCCAATAAATTGCTCTGGAGGAGTTAATTCAACAAATGCAATTGGAGCATCGGCGATGGAAAGACCCGCAGAAGCAGCTCTCCAAATAATGGGTAAAGCGGATAATCAAGTTCCAAAGACGGTGCATACTTCAATAGGGCATGGATGGGGCGGTTCGCTAAACTTATGTACTTTGATGGTGATGTCAGATGAACCACAAAGAAAATGGAGGCGGTAAATAAAATGTCTAAATTAACGCAAAGAAAATCTCTCGATTACATTAAAAAAGACTATGTGAGGACACGAACAATGCCAGCTAATTGGTATTTAGCAAGTTACAAATTTAAATTCAATATCTCTCATACAAGTCATTTTTTAAAAAAATTGAAAGAAAAAAAATTAGTAGGAAATCAATGTTCAGGATGCAATAGAGTGTTTTTTCCACCTCGATTTGTTTGTGGGAAATGTTTAGTAAAACCAGATCGATGGGTTGATTTACGAGAAACTGGAAGAGTTGCTACTTTTGCTATTGTTTACCTTAAAGATTCTGAAACCGGAGAAGTTCAAGAAAAGCCAACTGTATTAGTGCAACAAGATGGAGCTGATACAGCCATTATGGCTCCATTAAATCCCGAAATAGATTTTAAAGACGCTTACGTAGGAATGCCCGTGAAGGTTCATTGGGCTGAAAATCGAACTGGTGGATTGATGGATATTGAATATTACGATGTTTTAGAAGATGACGCTGCGGATTTAAATAAATCGAAAGAATAAACCTTAGCACCCTTAAACATTTTTTTTATTTTTCTTTTTAGTCAAAACTATCTATACAAAAGTATAAATTCAATTCTTACACAATTCTTAAAATATGGAAGCCAACAATTTAATAGAAAAAATTAAGTCTCGAAAATCTATTCGCAACTTCATTTATAAAAAAATTGACAACGACACGATAGGAGCAATACTAGAATGTGGTCGGTGGGCTCCATCGGGGCGAAATAGCCAACCATGGAAAGTTTGCATTGTTTCTCACCCAACTGTAAAGCGATTAATAGCAGAGCAGTCTAAGTATGGGGGGATTATCGAAAGTGCTTATTTAAATTTCGTGGTTTTCTTAGATCTCGAAAGGGGATATGATAGGACTAAAGATATATTAGCTATGGGAGCGTTCATTCAAAATATGCTTTTAGCCGTTCATGCAAAAGGACTCGGTGGAGTCTGGATTGGTGAAATTCTTAAAAATAAAGAAAAAGTAAGTGAAATTTTTAAGCTTTCTCCTGAAAAATTTGAACTCATGGGAGTCATCACAGTGGGGTTAATCGATGAAGCTCTTGAAAAGAAAGAAGAAAGGGAAAGAAGAGCCCTTGAGGAATTTATAGATTGGTTCTAATTTTCATTTTTCTTATTCTTAGTAAAACCTTCATCTCCAGAAATGAAAAATTTCTGAAAAGATTGGACCTATCCAAAAGTAAAACTCAACCCAATAGATATAAGTCAATCCAAGAAATAACAAGGCGTAGAGAAATCCAAAAATAAATCCAAAGATAATATCAGTCGGGAAATGTACTCCCAAAATAACCCGGGATATCCCCATTATAATATCTAAACTAAAGAATACGAAAAAAATTGGCCAACTGTTAAAATAGTAAGCAAGGAGGATTCCAAATAGCAGAAAGAAAGTCACATGCCCCGAAGGAAATGATTTTTCGTCTGAATCTGACATTAAATATGGAATTCGTATAAATTGATCATGTCTTTTAACGCCTTCTTTTTTAAGTTTGATGTAAGGTCGATTCCTTCTAATTAAACCATACCTAATGATTACGTGAAGAATTAAGGATTGTTCAAATCCTGAAACGAATAGCACAAGAAGATAATAATCTTTTGTAACATAACCATAGAAGAACCATGCAACAATGATAATACTCCAGAAATATAACGAACCTAAAAAGCTGAAAATTTTCGCAAACTGTTTTGTTCTTTTAGAAAAATCGCTCTTATATAAGCTAAGGAACGCTCGGTCATCCCATTCCAGTAGTTTATCTAAGTAATCAGATAATATCGACATTTTCGTTATTAGATAATGATTTGAGATGTAGTGTTTTTTCGAGTATTAAAAGGTTTTCCAACTAAAAACCAGTTTAATATGTTTAATAATATGTTTAATCAGTAGGTAGAGTTGACATTTACTATGTAGAATCAACAAGTTTAAATAAAATAGTAATTATTAATTATATAAGTATCTAAGTTTAACTTACTTAGATTGTAAAATACATGGAGAAGTATTCCAATGGAAAATTATGATGGATTTTCAGAAGAAAATTTAAGAGAAATTGCTAAAAAAAAAGTTGTATATAGATTTGCTGTTAGATTACACGTTAGCATCTTTCTGATTGTAAATGTGTTATTATTTTTTATAAATATGTTGACGACACCATATTATTATTGGATAATCTATCCATTCTTTGGCTGGTTAATAGGTATAGCAGAACATATAACTGCGTATATAATCTATGCAAAAGGTATTTACCCAAACGCTAAAAGAGGCGTGATCTTTCATATTGTCGCTTACATTTTTGTGAATTTGCTTTTAAACTTCATTTTTTATCTTAATGAGGTTTATTATCCTGGGTTTCTATTTCCTTTAGAAGTCTTCAACCCATATCCATGGCCCGCATTTCCGTTAGTATTTTGGGGTGCTGGTTTATTAATTCATATCGCAGTTTATTTGATTTTCTTTAGAAGTAAAGTTGACAAAGAAGGAATAAAGCAATCGAAACGAGAAAAAGCGATTGAAAGAGAAATAAAAAAAATGAAATCTAAATTTAAAAAATAGGTTCTTCGAGGCTTAAAACCGAATGTGGTTAGGAAAATTCTTAGATCTGGAAGAAGACATAAAAGAGTTAAGATCTAAAATACAAAAAGACCTCTTTCAAGGCATTAAGAAATATAAATTGACGCCCCTAGAGTTTACGATACTAGAAACCGTTTTTAGTTGTCGGGAATTAGCTGGTTATGATTTAATATTAAATTTGAACAATCATTTTGCAGGAACATGGGAAGCTCAGTCAGGAACAGTCTATCCTATCCTTTCTAAACTGAAAAGAGACGGTTTTCTTGGTTCTCGGCCCGTCAAAAGCCCTATTGGCCCAATTCGCAAAGTATATTCATTAACAGAAGCAGGAGAACATATATTAAAAACAAAAGTTAATAAAAATTTTGAAGACCAGCTTAAATTTATGGGTAATTTTCTTATTGAATTATCCTCGATTTATGTTCAATCTCATCCTAAGGAGGAAAAGGAAGATACAATTATCGAAGTCCAAAAAGCAATTAAAAAAATCTTAGAAACCGTAGTAGAAGCAATTCCTTCAACTCTAAAATATAAGAGGAAATGTGAAAAATGTGGTTCTGAAATAGAGCGAATTGCGTCATTTTGTTCATTCTGTGGAGCTACTATGCTTATAGAAACAGAAGAAAAGAAAAAATAACTCTCTTATTGAAATTTCTTTTTTTTACACTAATTTTTTTAATCTCAAAAAAAAAGTGAATAGAATAATACTATTCTGGTTATTACACTTATTCTATGTCGATATTTAGTTTCTCAAAAAGTTTTTCAATTGTATCGTTTGCTAAACTTTTCAGTATATCTTCTAAGGGAGCTAAAACTTCGTCTTTCTGCGTTGTTCGATTTTTACTAATCCTTGACCCAACTTCAAAACTGCTTTGAGCCCACGAGTGAATGTCATTAAATGTAAACCAAATTTCTCGATAAGCACCCTCAGTACCTCCATTTCGAGCTAATGGCTTCTCTGTAATTAGAATTTCTGGATCCTGTAGATAACACCAATCTAATATTACCCACTCTAATTTTCGTTCTGAATCTGGGCGATCCGCTAAATAAATACAATACGCGTGGCCTCCTAATTCTGTGTCTGATGGTGCAAAAATGGGGTCCGCCATAACCTGGGCAGCACATACTTTTACTCTCCACGAAGGTATTCCTGCATTAATTAATAAGCTTGCAATTAAGATTGCTCCGTCCTCACAATCACCAATCTCAGATTGAATAGCTTCGAAGGGAAATAACCAGAATTCGGGGCATTCTGATGCGATATCGTCATATTTGTACTTAAGAAAATTACATACAAAATTTTGGATTGATAACGCTGTGTCGTTAGGAGTGTCTTTTCTTAAATTGAGTTGAGTTAAGACATGCCACAGAATAGCATCGTTTTTCTTAATGAATGCTTTTACATCTACATCAATTTGTTTGTTATAGGACGCCCCCCTTAACGCTCGTCCAGTATAGATGATGGGAGCAGTGTCCCATTTATCATTCCAATAATCAGGTCCATATTTCCCGTAATCTTTTTCAAATTGTTCAAAAGGTTTATAGTTTGGTACGATTGGTATAGTTGAATCTGGAGTCTCTCTAGGTGGTTGCTTTTCCTTAGGAACTGGCTTCTTTTTAACCTTTTCCCCTCCTTTAGGCACGTCTGTTAATTTTTTTGCTTCTACAATCCAATTTTCTAAAACTTTTAATGTGGGTACTTTTGTTAGAACGGTCGGATTGTCTTTTTTAAGTAGTTTTAATTTTTCGACCGCATTTTTAGCATTTCTATATACAAATTCTTTGACGGAATCCATCCCTATTAGGTTTAAGGCGTTTGCTATTTTTGGTGTTACGCCATCTATTCTCATTAAATCTGCGTGTTCTTGCCAAGTATCGAGAGTTTTCACCGCAACTCCTATGCTTCTTGCCAGTTGTTTGATCTGATAATAACTAAGAGAAAGAAGGTCTTTCACCTCCTTTATCCCAGCTTTCTCTAAAAGTTTTGCGTGTTTTGCTTCTAAACCAATAATTTCAGTTAATTTCATTTCAATCCCTATTAAATTACTTATATAAAATTAATATAAAATAATGAAAATATGAATTTTATTCTTTTCAGAGATCTATCTTCAATTCCTTAAATAGCCGTTCCACATCGATTTGCGTTCGATAGGTCTTAACGATCTCTAGTGTGCTCGAATTTTTTTTTTTGGAGGTGGCGGGAGGGAGATTCGAACTCCCGAAGGCCTTTGCCACTGGATCTTAAG
>JAGXNS010000043.1 GCA_019894855.1 Promethearchaeota archaeon | reverse complement strand
CTTAATAAGAGTCCAAAAGTTCAATTAAAGTTTTAGACAAAAAACTAATAATATACTTTTAACTTTATTTTATTTAATTAAACACTTAAAAAAAAAATAAATTAATGAAAAATAAAAGGTGGCTAACATGATTGAAGAACAATTATATGTGGTTGAAGAAAAAGATGATATTTCAGATAGGAAAGCAAAAATAGAGAGTAAAAGAACTTTTATGGGTAAATATTATGCGCATTTATTACATAAAGGACCTATGGAAGGTCTATTAATAGCAGGTGCAATTTTAGGGTTAATGGTATCAGTTTATCTTATGTTTGGAGGAGGGATTTCTTGGTGGTGGATTCCACTTAGCATAGTGTTTATTGGACCAATAGGTTTAGTCTTTTTTGCCTTGATACTTCCATTTATCCCTTACATCCTTTATGGGATATTGATAATTATCCTCGAGATGATGAGTTGAGAAAATCAATCTGACATTCATCTATTTTAGTCTATTATTAAAGACACAATTCTTAAAGATGGATGTTCATTTACAATTTTAACAATGCGTGAACGGAAAAAATATTTTTTAAAATATACACTTCTTTTTATTGTATTTTTAATCGCTGTTATTTGCGCTATTACATTTCTAGTAATCGCTGAGTTTAACAATTGGGTAGAGTATCAGATTTCTATTATTGTTATGGTAACATTAATCTTCTTTATGAGTTTTTTCTTTTTTTCGGCATTCCATTACATTATCCGAAAATGATTAGTATTTAATGCAATAATCTTAGTATTTACTTCTTTGGAATCAAATTTACTACTGCATTGGTTATCGCTTTTACAAGAGTTTCTGTAAGTTTGAAGTCTAATCGAATACTTTTTGCGACCTCAATTTGAAGTGCGTTCATCTGGCTTTTCTTAAAAAACTGCTGAGTGATATACCCCCCAGAATAAGATAAATTATGTTCCGTTAAGGCTAGGCCGTCATCCATTTTGAAATACTTAGAAATTTCGGTTTGCAACTGTGAACAACCCCAATATTTTTTACACTCTTGTTTGTTTGAATCTTCTAATAAGTCGAGGGTTTTTCCGAAGATGTGACCAAAAATTACATCTGGATATTCTCTATAGGGTTTTGTATATCCATGAAAATCTATTATTAACGCTCTTCCGTAGTTTGATACACACTCTTGAGCGAAATCGTTCAAAAGTTCTTGATAAGAATGAAAAATCGTCTTGGCTTCAATAGATGTAGGATTGAAGGCACTTTCTGATTGCGAGGGTCGGTTTAAATCTACTTTACTTCTGTGGATTTTGTTAAGAATGTAGAAAATTCGGACATTATTAACTTTTAATAAACTTATAATCAACTTTGCGATGAAGTACGTATTCTTGTCAGCAATTAGCGGACCGAATAATTTATCTGGTATTCTCTTTGGCTTTTTGTAACCTCCATGAGGGCAAGATAGGATCACTGGTGTGTTGCCTTTTGCGAATTCAAAATATCTACTAAAGTCCATTCAAGTTTAAAAATTATTTCCAAGTAATAAATTTTGATAAATTAATATAAGAATTGTGATCTAATTTATTCCTGTTTGTTTTAAGGTAGGATTAACTTTAAGGATTATTTTGTCGTTTAGAATTTTAGCTCAATGATTTAAATTATTAGTTTATTTCATTATTAACTTAATAATTATTTTCAAAATGTTTTTTAATTTTGATTATTTTTATTTATTACATTTAAGTAAATTTAGTTGTTATCATTTAAATGAGGTAAGGGATAAATTGACAATTGATAATTTGATAAGTTTTTTAAAGAAGAAAGGTTTTAGAGATACATTAGAAGTCCTTATGAACTCTAAAGGGCATAGAATCGATAAACACTCCTTTTATAACGAATTGAACAAGTTTAGCTACTATAATTCGTACTTCCGAGTTAAAGAAGATTTAATTGATAGGGGGTTGATTACGATCGAGCAAAACAACAAGAAGAAATACGTAAAATTAACGCCTAAAGGTTTAGATGTGTATAATAGATTAGTCGAAATTAATAATCTAATAAATAATAAATAGACTTCACTTTATGCTAAAATCTCATATTCTCAGTGATTATTTTTAATCTTTCTTTCTTTTTTTATATAAAAAATATATTTACCTTGCTAGAAGGGGTTAAGAAAAAATGATTTTCAAAAAGCTTATAGTAGGACAATTGGGTACTAATTGCTATATTTTTGGATCAGACAAGACCAAAGAAGTAGTTGTAATAGATCCTGGAGGAAACGCAGAAGCAATAATTAATATTATTGATGAATTGAACGGAAAGCCAATTGCAGTTTTGTTAACGCACGGTCATTTCGATCACACAACAAAAGTAGGCAAAATTATGCGCCACTTTCAAATACCCCTGATGTACAATAAGAAAGAGTACGATTCTGGAACATTTAAACAAAAAGAAGCTACTCGGTGGTTAGTTGAGGGAGATATAATTAAAATCGGAGAGATTTCGCTCCTTACTTTAGAAACGCCGGGTCATAGTCCTGGATCATTATGCTTTTACACTTCCGATGTTGATAAATTTAAAGGAAACGAAATTAGCGGGATAGTATTCACTGGTGATTTAATTTTTAGAGGAAGTATTGGAAGATCAGATTTTCCAGGTGGGAATCAGAATTTATTATTTGAAAGCATACGAAAGAAGATCATGAATAATAAAGGAATAAATGATAACTATATCTTATGTCCAGGGCACATGGATTTATCAACTGTGGGAGAAGAAAGAACAAACAACATGTTTAGGAAATTTTTTCTTTAATTTTTGAAAAAATCCACATAAAAGCAAGTAGTTTGATAAAATAAGATCAAGAAAATAAAAGATTGATTACTTAAGGATAATTAGAATAAGTTGATCTTCAAGCGCAATCATAGTCTCTCCCTTATTTGTCTCCAAGCGAATAAACTTCAAACCTCCTTCCTTTAAAGCTTTCACTACTTGTTTTCCTTTACCGATTAGTGATGTAACATAAGCTGCAATTTCTTCGCTTATTTCGATATCCATGTTAGAATCTATCGGTAAACCACTTGAATCACAGATTATGACGCCCCTGATTCCCTCTCTTTCCTCAAATTTTCTTATGATAGCCTTGACTTCTTGTCTATTTATCACGTTAAATCAAATATTTAAGTTAATTTTGATGATATAATTATAATATATTCCCTATTTAAAAAATTATCATCTTCTTTTAATTCTTTTAATGCGTTGTAAATAATTAAGCGGTATTTTAGAAAAAAAAGCTTGAGATACTCGAAGGAAAATAAATTTAAATTGGTTTAATCTATATATATATTTAAGTATTGAACTACAAGATTTAGATAAGCTAATTCAGAATTAAAACTTATTACTAAAAAAATAAAGAGTAGTGTAACTATGTTCGACAAGGAAGTTATCGAAAAGAAATTAGCAGAAATATTTGATGTCGTACCTGAAACTGAGGGCTTAATTGCTTCTGATCTGGAAGGAAAAGTAATCACAGGACAAACCATTACAGATATGGACCATAATGGAATCGCAAAAGCATGTGCTAGACTTATAAAAAATACCAATGCTTTAGGGGAAACCACAGGTAAAGGAGGCATAAAAACAGCAACTATAGAATTAGAAGACGGATATGCAGTAATTGTTAGTTCTGATAATGGGATTTTAATCGCTTTAGCAGGATTAGATGGTAAAGCGTCGTTATCTCTTCTCAAAAGAAACCTAATTTCAATTTCAAATGTATAAATTTATTTCCTCTTTTTTTAAAAAAAAGAAATATAGAATGATTATATGTTTAGTAATTAATCTTTAAGGCCTTTTTCTTCTAATAACGAATCTAAATCTGTAGTAGGAGGTTTATCCTTTTCCTCGGTTTTTTCGGCTTTTGGTTTTTTCTTCTTGAAACGTTTCTTGGTTTTTTTTTCAGTATAATCTATTGGTTGTGTTTCTGGAATTTCTTCCTTCGGTAGATCGCTCACTGCTACATATTTTCCTTTTCGTTGTTTTCTTATATCAGGTTCTTCATAAGGAGTTTCAATTCTCTTTATTGTCCTTTTCACATAAAAATACATGATCCCCCAGATTAAAACAAAAATAGAAACCATGATAAGGGTAAATATGTTTATAAAATAATCAACAAGTTGCACATCATATATCTCAAACAATTTCGAAACCTTAAAAGTAAGTTCCTCATCAGTAATATCATTTTTTACGCCTATTAAGACAGATACATTCATTAGATCGATTATTGGAACATCAATTTTTATCAAAATAACTGAAATCTCTCCGGGCTTGAATTGTCCTAACGTTAAGTAATCAATCCCAACTATACTATATGTTAAATTGGGCAATACCCCTATAGAAATGCTAGGGACAATTACTCTGAGGTCCGAGTCTCCGATATTTTTTAATGTTAATTGGATGATGGTTTGAGCGTTTCTAAAAATCTGGTCTAAATTCGATCGAAGGTCTAAGGATATATCATTCAACGCGCGATACAATAGAACAGTAATATTACGAGAGTTTTCTAAAGTATATTGATCTCCTTGCCAAGTTAAGCGAAATAAAAACTCATCATCGCTTGGTAGGCTTAATGTATCAATTTCAAAATTAGTAATACCAATCGTATTCGAAATTTGCGACGATATGTTTTCCCATATTCCATTATCATAAAATTGACAAGTAACATTCTTATTTGGAATTATATCTCCTAACTCTGTTTTTAATACAGAACTTATATTAAACGATTGACCGTAAATCGGTGCTTGAGGTAGTGTTTGAATTTCTGAAAAATCACTATTAATTTTCAGAGAAAATGATTCAATAAATTGGTTGTAGCTACTTATATAATTTCGATCGTAGATATTTATTATAAAAGTAGTTTGATTGGGGAGATACTGACATTCATCTCTCTCAAAAGGCTTCAAAATTGAAGCTCCTGTAATATCACTGTCTGATTTTAATGCGATGATATAACCTTCAAACACATCTTCTGTACTATCGATAATTAAGGAGTATTCATTGCTTTCAAAAGTATCAATCTCATAACTTTCACCACCGTATTCGATAAAAACAATAACTCTTGTTTTTGCTCCACCTTTTCTTATTGGGGCATTTACGCCATGCCAAATTCCATCTCCGAGAAGTGTTGGCATTGCGATATCAACGGAAAAATCTTGTGTGTCTTCGCCATTAGGATCAATACTTGGTTTTAAAGTTTTGAGATCAGTTGTCTGTTCAGCGATTATCCATTCCTGATTAGCTAAAGATACGAGCTGTACGTTTACTCTTAGATTAATGTCAATAAAGTCGTGCTTATTTTGAATTCTTGTGCTAATTCGTATATCTTCGTTAGGATTTAAAATGGTTTCGTTTTGCAGAAAGCTTTCAATTACAATAGGGATATCTTCATCGCCGACAGTATGAATAAACTCTTGATTAATATCAGTTTTATTTACAGCGTAAAATGAAGGGTAGTATTTATCATCCGTGACATTAACAGTACTAATTAAGATTGAATATTCTTCATACACCTTGTTAACAACGATTCCATCGAGTATATTCTGGTTTAATGTTGGTTCGAAGATTAAATTATTCATATCAATATCGTACTTATCAATATAAAGCTTAAGTTTTTGGCATCCTATCGCAGAGCCATTTTCCCAGAAGAATCCTAAATAATAATTGCCAAAAACGGGTATAGTGTTATTCACATCGTAAATAGATTGATTATTGAAGTCGTAAATTAGAGAATTCCCGTCAATTACTCCTGATCCTGAATTCAGTTCAGCCCCCGGTACTTTTGTTGAATTATTTGGATAAAAAAGAACCACATTAGCGTTACCACTAATAGGAGGATTAGAATTAGTATCACTTATATCGAGTTTTACTGAAATATTATCTCCGTACATAAACCCGTTAGTTTTCCAAAGAATGTCATTGTAATTAATGTAACTATTCATATCATATATGATGTTGCTACTAGTAAGGTTAAGTGAGTAAATTCCGCTAATATCGTCAATAATATTGTTTGGTACTGAAATGAATTCGAATGAAGGTCGATTAGGTAGTATCCTTTCTCCGCCTGTCTCGTTTACGACACTCTCGTAAATTTCGACGGAATTTGGATTTGTTAAGTTTTTTGCAGTATAATCGCTTGGGAATAAATACCAAAATTCAAGTAAATTCCAGTTATCGAAGTTTTTATAACCTGTGTTCAAAGTATAGTTTAACTCCCATATCGGAGTAGTATCATAAGACACTCGATATGCACTATTAGCTTGTTCTATCCAGTATCCTTTTACCGTATAGGTAACATTAAAATTGAAACCTTGAATTATGCTATTGTTCCATGTTAAGTCTATTTGGAAATTATACGAAGGATTGTTAGCAATTGGAGTAGAAAAATTATAATCCCATTGGCCCAAACCCCATTCTAAGGATGAACTTGTATCGTAAGGAGCACTATTATTGATCTGGTTAATAATAGGAATGTCTTGAATCTTTAAAGTATCTTGACTATCATTAGGATTCGTAAAATCTGAGGGCATATATGCTCTGGTGACATTCAATTTAAAAGCTGCTGCGTCAAGTATTTGAGAGTTGTAGGTTGGTGTAGCAATTACTTGCTTTCTAGCTACATTCCATGTTGATCCACTGTTACTGCTTGTTCTTAATTGATGATCTACAGTCAAATCAGGATCACCATAGAGTTCCCGAGGTATCGTAACCAAACTAAAAACCTGTCCTGAGTGGTTTGATTTAATAACAATAAAATAATTGTTGAGACCTAAGTTTTGAGTGTTTGCAGGATTGAATTCGAAGTATGTTAAAGAATCGCCATGATAATCAGTATAATCAAGAATTTGAGAATCGATTAATTTGGCAGTGTCAGGTTCTAAATTTTCTGCTATTAGATTTGACGCCGTTCTGGCTATAGTTGCATTTGCTTCATATAGGGTTATGTTTAACTCTGCATTTAAAGCTTGGGTGAGGTTCAAAGTTCTTATCCAAGCATAGAATCCGTTTACGCTTGAACTTTCCCCTTTTAAATCAAACTCCAAAGCAACTTGATTACTATCGGTGATTGGTAAATCAAAACCGTAAGTAGAGGTCAATTTAAATTCTTCTAATGTAAGGATAAAATCAGGAGAATCGTATTTTTGGAGGTAAAATTGAATTTGACTAACATCAGAGGCGTTAATATAATTTAGATTTTCGTTAACGAATTGGTCTTCAAAGGATGGAGGGATTAAACTGCTATTTATAAACATCCTATCAGTTACATTTATCCAACTGGAGTCAGAAATATCAAGCATCTTTAAGGTTAAATAGGCGCTATTATTAAGGCTACACGAAAATTTTGAAATTAAACCTAATATCAGGGATCTATTGAAATTAACATCAAATAAAGGTCCATCATAGATAGTACTCGTAAAATTTGAGGAAATAGTAAAATTCAGTATACCACCTGAAGATTCTAATTCTATATAAGTAGATGGAAGGCCGTCGACTAATTTATCAAAATTTATTGGCGGATTAAGATTATTTCCAGTATTAATACTCATAGATGAAGTATCTTCGTTATAAATAAAATCTATATAATCGTCTGCGTCAAGAGCGTTTGTGTCTTCAATAACATAATCGGTGGTGAAATTATTCTGAAATGTGAAATTAAAATTTCCATACGTCAAATAAGTTGATTCCGTAGTTGACATAGATGGAATATCAAAGGAATTTTGATTGTTATCATTTGAAATGGAATTATTTAAAGCGTAAATTCTTACCTCTTGATTATCTCCTGTACCTGATATGATATAATCTGTCAAATAAGGATCGATATCAGAGGTTAGAAGGGTATTTTCATCAATTGACCAATCATGTTGTTGGTTATTGTTTACATCACCATTAAAGTCACTCAATATCAGAGTATTTACTAATACCATTGAAAAGATGAATATACTCGCAAATAAAATTCTTTTTCCCTTCTTTGTTCGTCGTAAAATCAAATTAACCAACCGTAATTGTCAATATTTTAGTTATTAAATAATCTAAGAATATTAAAATTTGCTAATTTATATTAAATTTATTCGATAGATTACTTTATGTTAAAATATTAAGATAATAACCACGATCAGAGAATTAAAATACATATAAGGTCGAAAGACTAAATGAGTGTAGAAAAAATTATAGCCAAAATTGAGCAAAATAAAGAAATTTATGTTGAATTTTTAAGAACACTTATTCAAAGCGATTCTATTAACCCACCTGGGAATGAAAAAAATGTAGCATTGATTATTGAAGATTTCTTAAAAGAAATAAATATTAAAACTGAAATTTTTCCCTTTGGAAATAATCGCGCAAATCTAATAGCTTATTTAAACGAAAATTTTGAAGGAAAGAATCTGTTATATAATGGACACATGGATGTCGTTCCTCCTGGATCTGAAACAGAATGGAAATATCCCCCCTTCTCGGCACTAAATAAACGTAATAAAATTATATTTGGAAGAGGTACTACTGATATGAAAGGGGGGTTAGCCGCTATGGTTATTGCTTTAAAAATTTTAAAGGAATTAAAATTAGAAACATCGGGAAATTTAATTCTAAACGCCGTGGCTGATGAGGAAACAGGGGGAAAATTTGGGACCGGTTGGTGTGTAAAAAACCCCTTAAAGGAGATAAAATGTGATTTTACGATTATTGGAGAGGCTACAGAACTTAATCCACTTCCAAAAGGTATTTTTGTAGGGGAAAAAGGACATCTTCAAGTAAAAATAATTACATATGGTATTTCTGGTCATTCTGGAATGCCCTCAATGAGTAAAAATGCAATTTACATGATGAGCGAGATTATTGAAAACTTAGATAAACTTGATGATTATATTCCTAAAACAGAACCACCAATGAGTATGGATAAACTCAAAAAATTAGTTAACGTAGTTTTTCCAAGCGAGGAAATTTTTGAAAGAATTCTGAAGGAACAACCTGATCTACAAAGTATCATACACTCACTAACAACCTTTTCTAAAGCGTTAACGATGATAAAAGGCGGAATTAAAGTAAATGTAATTCCTGATTTATGTGAAGCAGTTCTTGACATCAGACTTTTGCCTAAACAAAAAAGTGAAACCATTATGAAGGCTTTACAAAAGCTGATTGAAGAAGATTTAGGTTATTTAGTTAAGGATCAATCAACTGTTATTTCAAAGAAAGTTTTCGTTGAATTAGAAATTATTACGGACTCAGAAGGTTCCTATTGGAGCGAATGGGAGGATTCTGTTGATCTACAAGAGTTTCATGATCTTGTTGAAACAATTTACGAAAAAAAGCCTTTTTACTTTCTATTACCAGCTTCTGCTGACGCTCATTATTTACGTAACGACGGTTTTTGCCCACAAACTATCATATTTGGACCTGGTAAAGGAAGAACCGCTCATGCAATTGATGAAAATATTGAAATTTTAGATTTTATTAGAGCAATAAAGGTATACGCGATTTTTGCTTACAAATTTCTATGTACGAAATGATATAATTTGAATTAAAAATGTCAACAATTTCACAAGTGAATAGTAATCTATATAAGACCTTTTTTTTTAATAGTTTTAAATTAATTCAATTTTTAATAGCAATAAGGAAATGCAAGATTTAATAAAAATAGAGGATTGCGTAGTTCTTATAGATTCTTCGAGATCTATGGTTAGGAAGGATTTCAAACCTAATCGTCTTTTAGCTGCTCTGGAAACAGTAAAAAACTTTATTCACGAGAAATTTATAATAGATCCGAAGGATAGAATAGCAATCCTATCTTTTGGTGCGACGATCAAGAAACTTTATTCATTTAGTTATGATGAAGAACAACTGGTTAAATCGTTAGAAAAAATCCAAGTTTCTGGCAATGGTTTGCTAGACGAGGGATTAGCTTTCGCAATTCAATTTCTAGTTAGTGAAATGCGAAAATTAGGAGGGAAAACCAGTAGAATTTTCGTTATATCAGACAATAAATTAGAATACAAAGAAAAAATCCATAAGACCATTGATATTGCTAAAGGTCTAGGAATCTATATCGACGCTTGTCAATTGGGGAAAACCCAAGATTATTCCCAAAGCATCTTAAAAAAAATTGTAAGACTTACGGGAGGGCAATTCGGATTCTTTAACAATTCAAAGGCATTATTAAATGCCGGGATATCGTTTGCATCAAAAAAAGAACTTAAGAACTCAACGGATTACTATTCGCAAGATAAAAAAAGCGACTTGGCGCCTATGATAAGTGATATAGCACTACAATTGAGAAGACCTAGCGTTCTGGATGTAAGGCTTATGATGAGCAGTAAAGAGAGAGGTCAAGAAAAATGTCAAATCTGTCACTCTGTAAAAGCACCGATAACGAGTTCTGATTTTTTTAGCGAAGGCCGATATTGTCCTTCCTGTGAACGCCCAATGCACCTTTCGTGTGCTGCTATGTGGGCAAAGAAATCTGAATATAAAAAGAATGTGTTCAGATGCCCGTTTTGTTTCTTTTTGTTGGAACTTCCGCCAGCAGCAGCCAAACTAATAGAAGAGAAAACTGAGGAAGAACCAAAAATCAAATTAATTGATGAAAGCGGTATAAACACTACACAAATGGCTTTAATTCCCGAATATGATGTTGATGAGATCAATTCGTCTTGTACGTATTGCCACAGTATTTTTTTGGGTGATTACAAGGTATTTCAATGTCAAAAATGCGCAGCCTATTACCACGAACCATGCTTAAAGAAGATGCATTCTGAAATTAAAGCTTGTAGAGCTTGTGGAGCGCAAATCCTATAAGTAATAGTACTATTTCAGCAGAACCGTTAAAAAATTAAAATTGAATAAAAAGATACTGATTCTTAATAAGATACATTTCTCTCATAAAGTTGAAACACTAAAGTAGATTACTTTAACAATCATTATTAGTTATTATATATATAAGAAAAAACTCACGCTCGTCCAATTAAAAGAAGGTGGTAATACAAGATGTCGAAGAATGAAATTACTAAATGGGTAATTACTTCAGCATGGCCCTATGTGAATGCTATACCTCACATAGGGAACATGATTGGAAGCGTCTTGTCTGCCGATGTATTTGCGAGGTTCTGTAGACTAAGGGGAGATGAGGTTGTTTTTGTTTCTGGATCTGATTCTCATGGAACCCCCGTTGCGGTAGCGGCTAAGCAACAAAACATTCCCACGAAGGATTTAGCAATCAAGTATCACAACATCATAAAAGAATTATTTGAAAAATGGCAAATTTCCTACGATAACTACACGATTACGCACAATCCAACTCATATCGATTTTGTGCAAAAATTTTACCTAGATGTTCAGAAAAATGGATACGTCTTTGAAAAGGAGTTAGAAATGCTTTATTGCGAGATTGATAACTTTTTTCTTCCAGATCGATTTGTCGAAGGAGTTTGCCCCCATTGTGGAGATGAAAACGCAAGAGGAGATCAATGCGATAAATGTCAGAAGCTGCTCACACCTGCAGAGTTGAAACAACCTCGCTGTGCCATATGTGATAATACTCCTATTCTCCGTAAAACTAAACACTGGTACTTGGATTTTCCTAAATTACAGGATCGACTGAAAGATCTCATAAACCAAAACATAATAATTCCACAAAATGCGCGAAAAATGTGTTTAAACAGCATAGCAGAAGGTATTCCAGAAAGAGCAATTACTAGAGATTTAGAATGGGGGATCCCTGCGCCTTTTGAAGGTGCTAACAACAAAAGCATTTATGTTTGGTTTGAAGCAGTATTAGGATATGTTTCAGCGGTAAAAGAATGGGCTGATAATATTGTTAAAGACGAAAGAAAATACGATTATTTTTGGAAAGATCCAAATACGAGAACAGTCTTTTTTATTGGAAAAGACAATATTATTTTTCATCTAATTGTGTTTCCCGGTCTACTTCTAGCTTTCAACGAAGATAAAAGCGATAACGAGAAATTAACACTACCCTACAATGTGTCATCTACAGAATTTCTAAATTACGAAAACGAAAAACTTTCTAAATCAAGAGGAAATGGAATATGGATCGATGAGGCTTTAAAATTAGCTCCTTTGGATTATTGGCGCTTTACGTTAGTATATAATCGCCCAGAAACGAGCGATACTTCATTTTTGTGGTCAGAATTTGAAAACAATATTAAAATTTTAAATGATAACATCGGCAACTTTATCCATAGAACGTTAACTTTTATTGATAAACAATTTGAAGGAAAAATTCCAAAAAAATTAGAAAATGATGAAGTTGATATACAATTCATAGATCGTATAAATTCAATCAGTGAAGAAATCGGTGAAAGTATACAGAATTTTAAATTAAGAAAAGCATTAAGAGATATAGTTAATTTTGGAAAGGAAGGTAATGTTTATCTTAATGACAAAGCCCCTTGGCATTTAATTAAACAAGATAAGGATGCAGCTGGACATGTATTTAATATATGTGCTCAAGCTGTTTACGGATTTGGAGTTTTATTAAGTCCATTTATTCCTGGAACATCTGAAAAGATTCTTTCTTATCTGAACGTGTCAAATCCTAAGGACTTAGGTTGGGATAGTATAAATGAAAATGCGATTGGAGAAGGCTTGAAGATTAAAAAACCAAAGCCATTATTTCAAAAACTTGAGATTGATGATTTAAAAAAAAGACTTAAAGAAATTAGAAAAAGAAGTGAAAAAAAAGGTGAGAAAGAGTTGGTGTCATACGAAGATTTTAAAAAACTCGATATTAGAATTGCTGTAATTGATAAGGTTGAAAAGGTCCCTAAAGCAGACAAATTATATAAATTATCAATTTCTTTAGGTGAAGAAAAGAGAACTTTAGTTGCGGGTTTAGCGGAACAATACAAAATCGAAGAGTTAGAAGGTAAAAGTATTGCTATTTTAGCAAATTTAGAACCTAGGAAGTTGAGAGGGATTTTAAGCGAAGGAATGCTTCTTGCTGCTGTTGATGGGAAGATGGTGTCTATCTTAACACCAGATAGAGATATTCCCGCTGGTGCTAAAATTGAATAGATTACAGTTTTAGAGAAAATATAGGATTTAATCGGGCAATAACTTCACCGAGTTCTAATTGAATAGATTTTAGAATTACATCGCGCCCCCTATACGCAAACTGTAATTGTCTCACATCTTTAAATATTTTTAATTTTTTTGTATCTTTTACTAGTTCGCACGCAAAATATCTTTGATACTTGTATTCCAAAACTTTTTGAACTCTCTTTATATCAGGTAACATGTAACCTCCCCCGTGTGGTAGTACATCAGCATTGCTCAGTAAGTTTAAAAGCTCCAAATCTTGAGCTCTTGTGAAGAAATCGTTGTTTATTAATGCCGTTCTCGAAAAATTTTTTTTACCTGCCCAAAGATAACACGCTAAATCGGCGCGTAATGCAGTAGGGAAAATATTAGTGTGAAGGTTGTTGTTTTTTATGTCAGTACAATTACTTCCTAAATACATGTTATTATAATCTTTTAAGAATTGATGTGGAGCGTTACATATTACATTGTAATCAGGATTAAAAATCTTGCGAGCTATCATTTCCCTCTTCTTATTCGAAAAATGTAGCGCTTTTTTACTAAATTCAAGATATTCTCTCGCATCAGAGTCTAATAATATATGTTGCTTTCCAAAAATCGTTTGTTCTTCAATAGCAAGTTCTTTTAATGACTTCGAAGTGTCAATATACAAACCAATTCCGTACTTATCGTCGCGAAATTCAGGAGCAGAGCCATGAATCATGAACATATACGGAGGAAGGTTGGTATCAGATAAGTTTTTCGTTTCAAAACAATTAATAAAGTGATTAGATACCCCATAATCCCAATTAATTAAAACATTATCATAATATAATTCGGTACTCTTTACATGGTCTATTTTTTTTATAATATCGTAAGGATCAGGTAACTCTTCTAATCCTCCAACTAATAATCCACAACAATTAGGCTTAACATTTAAAAATATTAATTTATCATCCCCATCTCCCCAGTTTAATCTTCCACCATATCCTAATCCTGAGTTCCAACGGAAATTATTTCTTGAAATCGTCTCATCAGGGGATGAAATAAAGGTTGCTTTAGGTTTAAAACCAAATTTTTCTTGAATAAGATGGAACTGAGCTAAACCATATTTCATGTTTGCTTTACACAGTTTCGAAGCGCCGTCATTCAATCCCGAAGAAAAAATGAATTCATTTGCTCTCTGAAGTAAATTTTCCTTAGACAGTTCACCTATTTTATTGGATAGATTAATTGAACCCATACTAATTATATAGTATTATACTTATACTTATATATACAATCCTATCTTTCGTATTAAGGAAAAGCTAACTTGATTCAAAGCTAATTATGAGTAATACCGAAAACATTATCATATACGATTCTGTGAAAGGCATAAATTTGGAAGGAGAGTTCCAAGGATCGATAATTACTCGATGCAAGGATGAGAACGATTCCATCATTTTCTCAGATAACGTAAAAATATCTGATTCAGAGGGTATTCTCATTACTAATGGCCTTAGAGTTGGGTTCGAATTAATTTACGATAAAAAAATAGCATTTTCTCGAAAGATAGAGGCGCAAT
Source organism: Promethearchaeota archaeon (assembly GCA_019894855.1). Taxonomy (GTDB): domain Archaea; phylum Asgardarchaeota; class Lokiarchaeia; order Sigyniarchaeales; family SOKP01; genus SOKP01. The sequence continues at coordinate 3,759 of JAGXNS010000043.1, read as the reverse complement.
GGTACGAGGATTTTGAATCGGTTGAATATTCAATTCTAATATCAGAAGATCTCATGCAAGTTTACGACGAAGGTCAGTTTTCTGACGCTTTTCCCTACACATTAAACAAGTTAAACACTGCCGCCCTGTATTTAGACGATTATAAATATGGAATTAATCATCTGGATTTTTTTAAGGAAGAAATGCTCAGGAACCCCGTATCATTAGTAGGAAATGGTGTCATCTTAGCTGATAGGGTAGTAATTGATGAGAGAATAGATCCGGTATTCTATGATTGTTTGATCGTGGGACGCGATGAAAATGAAAATCTCCTTGTTTCTTTTGAGCCGTACATGAATGTAAAAAAGTCGTTAACTGATGTGAAATATATTATAATCCTTGGCATTGAAGAATTAAAGCTATAAGTTTTTTTTAAACATGATATTATACGAAAATAGAAAAGAATTATTGCTCAACGTAATCAAATGGGGGAATAACCCTTTTAAAAAGTTTGTTAGTACGGGTGAGATTAAAGAGGATATAGATTTAGTTAATTCAAGAATAAGCCTAATTCATAAAATTAAAGAACTAGTAGAAAATGAAACTACCTTTATTCTTCCTATCATTGGAGGTGTAGGTTCTGGAAAGACCCACCTATTTTGGGCTTTAAGAAATAATCTTTATTATTATAATACGATTTATATTTCACTTGAGTACGTTTATAAAAAGCTTTTTTCTAATATTTATTCCGAATTTATAGAAAACCTTGAAATGGAGCCTTTGAAATTTATCATAAATCAATTGTGTGACAAATGGGGTGCATTAGAAAGAAAATTTGGATTCTTTCATGTCGTAGATATCGAAAAAGTGCAAAAATACGCTTTCGAACAGCTTTCAAATAAATATAAAGAAGTAGAATATGAAGCTCTAAAGGATGTGATAAATGGAATTACTATCCATCAGTTAGATCCTTATAAAAAAATCGAAGCAGAGAGATGGTTACTTGGCGAACTAATGGATGCTAAGGAATTATCAACTCTAAATCTTACTCACGATCTTCGCAAAGGTAAAAATGCTTATTTAATGCTACGACTTCTCGTTGAAAACTCCAAATCGGGGACAATTTTATTCATAGACGATTTTGGAAAGATAATTTCAATTATGAGCCCACAATCTGAACAAACCGAGGAGGTTTTCGATCCTAGTTGGTTATATGGAACCGAAGTGTCTCCAAACGATATCACTGCTGATAAAATATTTAATAAAATAGTTCAGCTTCAAAAAATTAAAGGTTTACGTGTAATTATTACATTGAAATCGAAAGAATCTCTAGTAGAAATCAGGAAAAAATATAATGAAAAAAATCCCGAACTATTATCTTCTATAAAAGAACCATTTTATCTTTGTGAATTCAAAGAAGAAGATGTTTACGAGTTATACCGTAGTACCATGCTCAAGTTCTACGAAAGCATTGATCATGCCGACTTTTCCAAGGCGTTCCAAAATCCTTACTACCCATTAAATAAACATAATTTAAAGTATGTATTTGAAAGAGCTGAAGGTAATCCAAGAGCGATTATAAAATTATTAATAAAAATTTTCAACGAGATAATATATTCTAATGAATCTATTGATGATATCCTCAAAGATTACGAAAATATTAGTATTTAATAGAACTTAAATATCAGTCTGATTGTTGGTTGGATCCTCGTGTGTAATATTTTCAGATACCCTTTCTTCTTTAACAACCAACTTTTTGTTTTTGAGAAAGTTTTGAAATTCCCAATCGTTTATTTTTTCTAAGTCTAAAGCACCACTGTTAATCAAGTAAGACTTAAAATCGGTTACAATCTCGACTACTTCTTTTTGGTTAAACATATGTTTTAAAATCAACCCGTTCTTCTTTAAAGTGTATTCGGAATAGACCCAATAAAAGATTATCGTAATCAATAATACCGCAAAATTATTTACTAAATTAACTTGACTTCGATTAGTGTAGGTACCAGAAATAGAACCAGCTCCCGTTATCATGACAATCTGACCTTCAATATAAATTAAAGTAAATGCAAAAAGGAAAAACGCTAAATTGTTAGGATTGAAGATACGAAATTTGAAAGTTCTATTTCCTAAACCTCTTATCACGAGAATTGCCGTAAGCATCATTAAAAGGATGTCAATGAATGCCCGAAATGCATCGATACCTAATGCAGAGGAAACGCTCCTAAAGGAATTTATAAAACTAAAAGATCGATACCAGATAATTAAATATACCAGGACAAAAAAAATTGAGGAAAAGATGTTAGGAGTATCATTTTTTACACTTTTAAAAAAGAGAAACACCAATCTATAAGAAATAAAAAATATCACAATATACATAGCTATATTCCATCCGTTAAACCATAATAGTGAAGAATCTGTCGGATTTTGAGGTTCAAAATATGGAAGGAATGCGAAGTATGTCCCTAACTGAGTCAAGATTGCTATTAAAATTACTATTATTAAAAATACAATGCTGATATATTTGTTTCTATTAGAATTTGAATCTGACAATATTTTATCATTTACTTTAAATGAAACATCTTCAAAACTCGTTTTTAAAAAAAAAATTTGAGCTATATTCCATCCAAAATAAACTATAATATAAAAACCTGGAAGTATGTAATCCCACCCTATAAATTGAATCGGGATTTGATTGGAGCCACCAAATAGGAAATATAATAAGATGATAACAAAACTAAAACCTAAAGTCGCTATAAAAATTATTGTCTTATGCTGATCTAAGCTTTTCGAAAAAAGATACGACTCGAATTTGGAAGAAACTCCTATAAACATTAATAAAATAAATGACAGCGAGAAAACAGTAGCTAAAAATAATCCAATATCTCCTAAAGCAGTGCTACCTAGAAAATAAAACACAATTAAGATAAGGACTTCAAGTAAAAAAAATATAGTGTAAGCAATATGACTCGGACTAAAGATTTTATGGAAATATTTATCTAATTTAATCTTGATTTTTGAATCAGTTAACGGTTCAGACATTAGAAATAAACTCCATTTAATAAGAAATTGATAAAGAAATTTTTTTTAATTTTAATTTATGATATGAAAGATATCTTCCTAAAATATAATTTTAACTATAAAATATCCATCAGTTTTAACAAATTTAATATAGGATAAATGTGGAGTGTAGTTCGATTCTTTTTTATCGATCTTTAGAAAAAATCAATTTTTTTTCATTAATGTAAAAGAATTGATAACGGAGATGATAGATAAATTTAAATAAATAGATCGTCATTATCTCGTATTAAATCCATTTTTTACAAAAAATTGATTTAGATATTTACTACAAATGTGGAAAATGTATATAAATTTGTGAAATATTATGAAAAAAAAATACAATAGTAAAAAGAATTTGATACTACTATTAACTTTTGTAATGCTTTTAAGCGTAATTAGCTTACCATTTGCAGCAAAAACTGAGTCTATAGATTTACAACCCAGCGATCTTACCCCAAAGAGTTCTCAAATTATTCCCAGAACGGTTCGAGTAGCAATCTATGATGACGCCAATATAACGAAACCTTCATATGCCGGCATTGCAGGTTTAACAAACAACTATTCAGCTATTCAAACTGCTTTATTAGCAGCAGGATATGAAGTAACACCTCTTACAACCAACCAGATTTACAATCACGAACTAATGACCGCTGATTATGATGTATTTATAATGGCTGATAACTTGCCGAAAACTAATATAACAAATTATGTAAAAGAATATTG
>JAGXNS010000042.1 GCA_019894855.1 Promethearchaeota archaeon | reverse complement strand
GACCAAGACTTCGCTATATTGGTAAGCTAGATAAAAATTATGTGAAAATTGAAGAAAGGTAAGTAAATCAAATGAATATAATTGATATCAATCTCTATCTATCAAAAGCAAGTGTATTAATGTATTAAGTGTAGAATTTTGAATCCCTTATATGAATCTAAATCAGATGCAACTATAATTTCTGAACTAGCTTATAGGTTTGGATTTGGTGATTATTTTAAAGGAGGGGAGGAAGCATTAATTGATCTCATAATGGATCATCATTCTCTGGATAATGTAAGTAGAGAAATACTAAAAAAGGGCGCATCTAAATTAAAATCAATTCCAGATGGTTCTAATTATCGATTGGGTTTTGGAACACCATCTGGAAAAATCGAACTATACGCAGAGCAATTAACAGAATATGGCGAAGCACTTCCTGTTTATTTACCACCAATAGAAGCTCCAATTACTCCAGGTGATAAAAAATATCCATTAGCGTTCATACAGGGGCATAGTCGTTTTCGCACGCATTCATCTTTTGCTAATTTGAAATCTCTACTTGACATGAATCCTGAACCCTTTGTTGAGATTAATCCTATTGATGCGAAGGCTAGAAGAATTTTTGATGATGATTATGTTACCGTATTTAACGACCGAGGTAAAACTACATTAAAAGCGCGCATATCAGAAAGTGTAGGTCCAGGCGTGGTAAACATTAACGAAGGTTGGTGGATTGACCAATTCAAAGAAGGAAGCGTTAACCATCTCACTCACGATGTAATAAATCCAGTACAAGAAAAAGTTTATGAACCTAATATGCACATGAATGATGTTGCGGTACAAATAAAAAGATGGGAGGATTCAGAAAGATGAGCAAAAATAAACATTTCGGCATGGTAATTGATCAAAAAAGGTGTATCGGATGCGAGGCGTGTAGCTTAGCTTGTCGGATCGAAAATAACTCAACAGAATTCTGGATTAAGGTTGAAACTCAAGGAGGAAAAGTGAAGGACACTCCAGCTGGCAAATACCAAAATCTGACTTTAAATTATCTCCCCAAATTATGCAATCATTGTGCAAATCCGCCATGTATTGAAGTTTGTCCCGCTGATGCTCTTCAAAAGCGAGATGATGGTCCAGTAGTATTAGATCAGAATTTATGCACAGGTTGTAAAGCTTGCATTAAAGTATGTCCATACGAAGTTATCGTTTTTAATGAAAAAAGTAATCTTGCTGAAAAATGTAACTTATGCGTTCATAGAATTGATAAGGGTCTTGAACCTTTTTGCGTTATTTGTTGCGAGGGGCAAGCCTTACATTTTGGTGATTTGAACGATCCAACCAGTGAAGTTTCCCAACTTCTTTTAAAGAGGATCAATTTTCAATTAAAACCCGAAATGGGAACGGATCCTTCGATCCATTATCTCCCTCCTAAACCAAAGAGAAAGCTGTAAAAAATAATATATATTTATCAAATTATTCTTTAAAAGCAACTAAAAATAATAATTGAGATAAATTTTTAATTTATTATTCTCTTTTCTTGAAAAAGCGACTGTAGGATGTGTATTGCCACAACATATAAACAACGGTCCCTACTATCATGAGTATTCCAAGCATTGGGGCAATTTCTCCAAAGAAGATCACTGGCATGTAGAAAAAATACGAAATAAAAATATCGACTCCAATTCTAACTAATTGTTTATCATCAACCGCTTTTGCAATTCAAATTCAAAAAACCCCCACTATTAAATCGTATTTAGTTTTAAGTCTAAATAGAAAAATGCTCGGTTCTTTTAATGATTTCGTCCTGCAAATCTTTTCCTAAGTTTACATAATAATCGCTATATCCAGCAACGCGTACAATTAGATTATGATATTGTACTGGATCGTTTTGAGCGGCACGCAAGGTATTTGCCGAAACAACGTTAAACTGAATATGATGACCTCCCATTTTGAAATAGGAACGAATTAAATGAGCGACATTATTAATTCCTGATTCGCTTGAAAAGAATTCAGGTGAAAATTTTTGATTTAATAATGTCCCACCAGTTCGGAGATGGTCAATTTTACCCGCAGATTTTATTACTGATGTTGGACCATTAATGTCTGCTCCTTGGACTGGTGAAATACCTTCAGATAAAGGTGTAAACGCCTTTCTTCCGTCTGGTGTAGCACCAGTTACCTTTCCAAAATAGATATGGACGGTTGTTGGAAGTAGGTTTATTCTATGTACTCCTCCTCTAGTGTTCGGACGATTGTCAATGGCATTATAAACAATCTCAAAAACTTGTTGGGTGATATGATCGGCGTAATCTTCATCATTCCCATATTTAGGCGTTCTAGAAATCAGTTTTTGCCTTATTTCCTCAAAACCTTCGAAATCATTTTTAAGCACTTCGAGTATCTGCTCCATACTATAAATTTTATTGTCAAAAATATTATATTTTAAAGAAGCTAAGCAATCTGTAATGCTTCCCATACCCACTATTTGGATATAGGATGTATTGTATTTTGCTCCACCATTGTTATAGTCTTTTCCATTTAGGATGCAGTCTTCTATAATAATTGATAAAAATGGGGAAGGATTTTGAGCCCAAATTCGCTCTATTATCAGATTGCCTTTAATTTTAATGTCAACAAAATGTTTGATTTGTTTTGTATATGCATCTAATAGCTCGTCAAATGTTCTAAATGAGATTGGTTCTCCTGTTTTTAATCCAACCTGTTTACCTGTTAAATAATCGATTCCGTTATGCAAAGTTATTTCAAAAATTTTCACAAGATTGAAGTAACCCGTTAATATGTATGCTTCTTTTCCAAAAGCTCCTGTTTCAACGCAACCACTTGCACCACCGTTTCGAGCATCTACTAACGATTTTCCTTGGCGAGTAAGTTCTTGAACTATGGCATCTGCATTAAAAACCGAGGGTTGACCAAAACCTGTTTTAATTATCTTTAAAGCTCTTTTAATAAAATCATCCGGTGTTTTTTTACTAATTTGAATGTTACTACTGGGTTGTAGTATTCTCATTTCTTCAATTACATCTAAAAGTATGTAGGATAGTTCATTTACTCCATCAGAGCCATCCTCTTTTAACCCTCCTAAATTAATATTGCAAAAATCTGTGTATGTACCACTTTCTTCGGCTGTTACACCAACTTTTGGAGGTGCCGGTTGGTTGTTGAATTTAATCCAAAAAGCTTGAAGCAGTTCTATAGCGCTTTCTTTTGTTAAATTACCATCAGAAAGATCTTTTTTATAAAAAGGGTATAAATGTTGATCAAGCCGTCCAGGATTGAAAGCATCCCATGTATTATATTCAGTAATAACTCCTAAATGAATAAACCAATAATGCTGTAAAGCTTCCCAGAATGTTCTTGGAGCATGAGCTGGGACATTTAAGCAAACCTCGGCTATTTTTTCTAATTCTCTTTTTCTTAACGGATTTACTTCTCTTTTAGCTAACTTTAAAGCTTTTTCAGAATGTCTTTCAGCATAAGCTATTATGCTATCTGCAGCTATATCCATAGCCCTTAATTGCTCTCTTTTCGCGAAAGCGTCTGGATCAGTGAAAAAATCTAGGGTATCAATGCTTTCTTTTATTTGGTTTTTAAAATCTAAGAAGCCAGAATTCCAAATATTCTTACCTGCAGCAGTATGCCCTGGGGCTCTTTGTTCCATGAATTCTGTGAAAATTCCAGAATTATACGCGTCTATCCATTCTTGATCAACCTGAGAAAAGATTTTTTCCCTAATTGTTTTTCCTTTCCAATATGGAATGATAATTTCTCTTGATTGTTGCCTCACTTCGTCTTGAACTCTGAACGAAATTTTTTCTCGAGAATCTAAAATTTCTAAATCGGTTAACGAATGACAACATACCTCAGGGTAAGAGGGAGTTGCTTTAGGTTCTTGTCCGCGTTCTCCAACTATAAGTTCTCCGTCATTAAAGCAAATCTCTTTGTTCTTTAGTATATGTTCAAATGCTTTAGCTCTTGCAACTGGAGCAGTGTATAATTGAGATGCTCCTTTCTTGTAAAATTCAGTTACTAATAGAGCACGTTCTAATGAAAGATAAGGAACCGCTGAACGACTCTGTTTCCGTAATTTCTTAATTCGCTCATTCATTTTGGATTAATTCGACCGCTTTATGCTTTACTAATATCTATGTTTTTACAGATAAATAATTAATAATTACTATTATAAATACAATAAATCGTGGTTTAAAAAGTATATTTTTATTAACCAAAAGATCGCTCTAAATTAAAAAAAAAGTGATTAGCTGTTAAGTTTTTTGAGTAAGTAGGCCATATTTTTACCTAAATTTTGAAAAGTAGCTATACCTTCTTTGTCTTCCATCATTTTTTCTGGTTCTGAAACATTTGGGTTAACACCTAAATTCCAATAGCTTGAGCCAACAACAAACATTTGATTAATTAAGAAAAAATAATTCATACTCGAAAAAACATGTGTTGCTCCTGCTCTTCTAACTGAAACTACGGATGCTCCAACCTTATATTTCAGTAGACTATCATTCACTTTACTTACAAGACCAGCTCTTTCGATTAAAGCTTTCATTCTTGCGGTAGTATCCGCAAAATAAGTAGGTGACCCTAAAATTATACCATCGGCTTCTATCATCTTTTCTAAATAATCGTTTAGTTTGTCTGTTTTAACACCACATTTCTTATCTCTATTTTTAGCGCATTGGTAACAAGAGATACACCCTTGAATTTTATCCATGCCCATCCAAATATATTCTACTTCTATACCCTCTTTTTCTAATTCATCCGTCACCATATCTAAGCAAAGTTTTGTATTACCTTCGCTTCTAGGAGAACTGTTAAATACTACAACTTTCAATTTTTAACCACTACTCATTTGATTTTTATATTAATTGTTATATAGTTAAATAGCCTTCTTCTTAAATTTCTTATTAGTAGACTAGAGTTTTAGACAAATAAATCTTAGTTCCTAAGATAATTGACCATAGTAGATTTCGGTATTATATTCAATTCTAATAATTCCATTCCGTTGGTGCTTATTAAACAACTCTTCCAATTCTACTATCATATTTGGGAAAACAGGACTGTCAGATAAAGGAATATATGATGCGGAGAGGACTCTACCCTTAAAACTATTGAAGTCTAATTCTTGAAAATTGTAGAATGATTCTTTTTTATACCAAAAAAAGCGTTTTACATTGCCCTCCTTTTTCATTACTTCTTTGTAATCTGTACCATATTTTAGCATGAAACTTTCGTAGTTGCTATTAAAACCTATCCCGCCTTTAGCACGATTGTTCCAAATTAATACAACATTACCAGATGGTTTTAGAATTCTTTTAAATTCTCTCTTTGACTCCTCTATATCGAACCAATGAAATGCCTGTCCTGCAATAATAAGATCTATACTATTTTCCTCTAGTCCTGTAGACTCAGCAGAACCTTCGAGACTTGAAAAATTGGGATATTCTTGAAGGATCTTTTCAGTCGCTTCTCTCATTTCTTTATTGGGTTCAACCCCGTAAACCTGATTACCATGATCCAAGAAAATCTTTGTTAAGATTCCCGTTCCTGAACCTATATCGGCAATCACAGTATTTTTTGCTAAAATCTCTTTCTTTTCCAAAAAATCAATAATTTCGAGAGGATAATTAGGGCGATATTTGATGTAGTTCTCGACTCGGGATGAAAATCTTTTCTTAGAATCTTCTAAAAGTTTCTTTTCTACCATATTATGTACTAGAATAAAATGAAAAAGTAAAAAAAATTAACTACTATTTTAGTTGGAATGTTTCTGCTTAATAAAAGGAAGTTTTCCACCAGCCTTTAGAACTGCGATCTCTGTTTCGCTTAGGGAATGATCCAATTTGATTTCTGTGCCTTTAGTAACATTTTTTAGGGGCACAATTCCAGATTCTAAAGTTGTTAGATCGATTTCAATATTATCTCCTTGTTCGATTGTGGCGTAATCCTCTTTATTTGCAAATGTTAATGGCACGATACCAAAGTTTACAAGGTTAGCTAGATGGATTCGAGCAAACGATTTTACGATAACTGCTTTAAGTCCAAGATATTTTGGGGCTATAGCAGCGTGTTCTCTGCTGGAACCTTGACCGTAGTTATCTCCTCCTACGATAAAACCTCCTTTCTTCTCTAAGGATCTGTCTGGGAAGGTTGGATCAACAAGATTAAACACAAACTTGCTTATCTCTGGAATGTTTGATCGCAGAGGTAATATTTTAGCGCCTGCGGGCATTATATGATCTGTTGTAATATCATCCTCAACTTTAAGAAGAACTTCTCCTTCTAATTTATCTGGTAATGGGTTGAATTCTGGTAAGGGTTTAATATTAGGACCACGGACTACTTCAATAGACTCATTGCCTTCCATTGGTGGAATAATCATATTATCGTTAACCTTAAACTTTTCTGGCATTTTTATTTCTGGTAATTTTCCAAAAGATCTTGGATCCGTAATCTTGCCATGAATTGCAGATACAGCCGCAGTTTCGGGGCTTACAAGATAAGCCTGGGCGCTTTTAGTTCCAGATCTTCCAAGAAAATTTCTATTAAATGTTCTTAATGTAACAGCATCCGTTTTTGGCGCCAGTCCCATACCAATACAAGGACCACATGCGTTTTCGAGAATTCTTGCTCCCGCTTCAATTAAGTACGCCATTTCGCCAGAGGTTATCATGTGATCAACAACTTGACGAGAACCAGGCGAGACAGTTAGGACCGTATGCTCGCTAATAGTTTTTCCTTTTAAGATGTTAGCAGAAATTTTAAGATCTCTTAAAGTTGAGTTCGTACAACTTCCTATACAGACCTGATCAACATTTAATCCTTCTACTTCCTTTACGGTTTTAACATTGCCCGGACTATGCGGTGTGGCTACAAGAGGGACGAGCTCGCTTAGATTAATTTCTATGGTTTCGTCGTATACAGCACCTTCATCTGGCTCCAAAAGAACCCATTGTTCGCCTCTTTCTTGAGCAATCAAAAATTCTTTTGTAATCTCGTCAGACGGAAATATTGAGGTCGTAGCTCCCGTTTCAGTTCCCATGTTGGTTATTGTGCCTCGCTCAGGTACGCTTAGGGATTTAACACCTGGACCCGTGTACTCCAATACCTTATTAACTGCACCTTTAACTCCAATTCGTCTTAAAACTTCGAGAATTACATCTTTTGCTGACACAAAATAAGGAAGTTTTCCAGTAAGAAGCACATTTACAACTTTAGGCATTTTTAAATGAAAAGATTCTCCTGCCATCGCAGCTGCTACGTCAAGCCCTCCAGCTCCGATCGCAATCATGCCTACGCCTCCACCAGTTGGAGTGTGACTATCGCTCCCTAATAATGTTTTTCCAGGCCGTGCAAAGCGTTCCAGATGCAGTTGGTGACAAATACCATTTCCTGGACGAGAAAAATAAAGCCCGTATTTAGCAGCAATACTCTGCAGATATCTATGATCGTCGGGATTCTTAAAATCAGTTTGTAAGGTATTGTGATCTACATAAGAAACCGATAATTCTGTCTGTATTTGAGGTATACCTATCGCTTCGAATTGTAAATAAGCCATAGTACCCGTAGCATCTTGGGTTAAAGTTTGGTCAATTTTTATACTAATATCTGTTCCTCGCTCTGACTTACCATTAACCAAGTGCTCTTCTATTATTTTTTCAGTTAAAGTTTTCCCCATAATAACTTTTAACCAATCACTTTAGTTTTATTTTTAATTTTATAATTTTATTGAAAGTCTTACTTTAATCTATTTGTGAACATAATAGATACAAGTTATTGAAATTGAAAATGTTATTAAACTTTTCCTTTGATAAGATAAGCGATTTACCCACTTTTCTCCCTTTAAACAAGGAGTTCAAAAAAAAAATGTTATGTCAGATGACTCTCGTACTTTCATATCAAAATCTCTAACTTTATTAACTAATCTAGCTAATTAATTTCTAGGCAGAAGCTTCAAAAAAATAAAAATTTGGTGACTATTATTAGTCAAATTGAAAACCAAGAAAAAACAAGCATTGATTTTAGAGCAGACGACTTGATAAGAGAAACTAAAGTATTAACTATAGCTCGATTGGCAAAAATGTTAGTAGATTTATTTGGACTTGACGATCCATTTGAAAAAATAGGAAAACATGAAGGTGAGGAAATTGAAATGTATTTCACCGAATTAGATGGATATATTACATTTATACTTACATCCGAAAGAGGAAATTTCGATTGCCGAGCCGAAAAAGCTTTAAATCCTGTAGCAAGACTAATTTTAACTGTAGAAGAAGGAAAAATCCTTGGTGTGATTAGTAGCATTATTCGCTCTAAAAACAACCTTTTTAGCTTAATTAAGCTCATGAAATACATAATACCTGGTAAAGCAAAAATTAAAGGATCCTATGTAGCCGCAATTAAGTTAGTAAGATGTCTTATGATTGGAAAACATGAGGTTTATAGTTACCAAGGAGGTTTATTTGCGTGAGCTTAAAAAACGATCAATTTCTCCATATTTCAGACTCAATTACTAATCCCTACATAGCAGAATGGCAAGCAGACGGTAAAAAAGTTTTAGGATACTATTGTACTTATATTCCAGACGAACTCATATATGCAGCGAATTTACTACCATATCGTATACGAGCAACCGGGAATACAGAAACGAATCTGGCGGATGTATATATGGTACGATTTACATGCTCTTTTGTTCGCGCAACATTTGACATGGCTCTAAGAGGTATCTATGATTTTTTAGACGGCATTTTAATATGTAATTCCTGTGATCATTCTCGCCGAATGTTTGAACTTTTTGATTTAAAAGTATTTGGGAGAGAAGATTTTCCCAAACCAGCTTCTCAATTTTACTACTCTATACCTCACGTTATTACGGATGAAGGCTTTGAATGGTATTATACCGAGATACAAGAATTAAAAACTGAATTAGAAGAAAAATATAATCTAGAAACTATAACTAATCAAGATTTACTTCAAACCATTAATATTTACAATAAGAATCGTGATCTTTTACGAGAAATCCACGAAATGAGAGTAATTGACTCTCCCAAAATTACTGGTAGTGAAGCGTTGCAAATATCAATGTCGAACAATTCAATTCCCAAAGAAGCGGCTAACCGGGAATTAGAACGAATTATCAACTCCTTGAAAGAAAGCGAAGGCGTTAAATCCAACGCAAAAAGAATCATGCTTGTTGGAAGTGAAGTTGACAGCGCTGATTTTACTGAATTAATAGAAGATTCTGGAGCCTTAATTGTTAGCGATTTTTTATGCTTTGGAACTCGCAATTTTCTGGACGATGTTCATTTAGGTTTCGAACCCGATCCACTAAAAAGCATAGTAGAGCGAGTTTACTACAGAATGTCTTGCCCTAGAATGATGGATGATCATGAACGACGATTAGAATTTCTAAAAAATGAAATTAAAAGAGCAAAGGTTGATGGAGTCATCTTACAAAGAATAAACAACTGCGACTTACACGGGTGTGATAACATGTTATATGTCCACGAATTAAAGGATTTAGGGATTCCCGTATTGAATTTAGATCGAGAATTTTACCAAGCAGATACCACTAGACTCCAAACAAGAATAGAAGCGTTTTTAGAAATGATTTAGCTTAGAGAAATTTAAGAACAATAATAAAATAAGAAGATGTGAATTTGTGAATACTACAAGTAAGAATGAAAATAGGATTGTTCCTTATAAGATGTTATTAGACGCGATGGAAACGACCTACGAGTTAGTAGAAAAGATCCTTCCAGAAACAGGAATTCCCTCTTTAAAAATAGGATTGGAAGAAATGATAACTGTAGTTAGGAAAGATATTGAAAAAGCCCGAGAAGGCGTGCCTATCGTTGGATACCACTTTGCATTTCAAGCTGATTATCTTAAATGCTTTGATTGCGTACCTATATGCATTGAAGGAGTTTCTTATTTTCTAGGAACTCTATTAATGAATGGTGTTGAAAAGTATTACGATTTAATTGGAAATTGGGGTCATCCCTTTCATACGTGTTCCGCCCAAAAAGGAGCAATGGGGATGAGTTTAGAAAACTTGTATCATTTTGACGCAATAATCACTCCAACAGCACCATGCGATTCCACATGCGCGTCATATCCATTTTTCCAGTTTGAAAAAAAAATTCCTCTAATAATTGCTGATATGCCCTTTCTTCACGATGAAAAAAGTTACAAATATTACGGCGAGCAATTAAAGCTAAGTCTTCATAGTTTGGGGGAAGTAATTGGTCAAGAACCCGATTTTGATAAAATGAGAAAGGCTTTAGAAGTTGAGAATGAAGTTTCTAGATTAAGAATGGAATTGTTTGATTTAATAAAAGCTGTTCCAAGCCCAATTGAAAACATTTTTAATCCTATTTCAGCTGCATCAACGATAATTATTTCTGGAACTCCTGAAAACATTTCATTTTATCGTAGGATACTCGATATCGCAAAAACCAGATACAAAAACAAGGAACATCATGGAGGAGAAGAACGAATAAGATCGATCTGGCCTTACATGCTTACATTTTTTGATATTTCTTTATGTGAATGGTTGGATCGCAAAATGGGGATGAGCGTTTTACTAGATATATTCAACTATAATTTATCAGATCCAGTTGATACCAAAGCTGATTTAGATTCTCTATTTTATGAGATGGCAAGAAAAGCTATGGGTTGGCCAATGATAAAACAATCGACTGAGTTCTATTACCCATTTTTAGACGATTGTATTAGAATGGCCAAAGATTTTAGCGCAGATTGCTTCATTTATACGCAGAGTATTGCGTGCAAGCAATTTGGGGGCGTTCCCCAGCTATTACGGGAAGCCCTCATGGATGAAGTAGGAATTCCTATGTTAGTTATAGATTTTGACGTTGGAGACGCCCGAATAACGTCGGCAAAGGCTATTAAAGACAAAATATCGATGTTTGTTCAGACCTTACTATAGTTGAGAGGATTCAATTATATTAATATTTTAAGAAGTTTTTTGTAATTTATAACGTATTAAGAGGAATTTTAATGCTCTATCCGCAAAGAAATAAGAATCGTCATTTTATAGACTTATCTGGATTTTGGGAATTTCGGTTTGACCCTGATGATAAAGGGGTTGGAGAAAATTGGACCAAGGGGTTAAATAATGGATGTCCAATAGCTGTACCTGCCAGTTGGAACGATCAATTTGCTGACGACCGGGATTTTTTAGGACCTGCTTGGTATCAACTCAAATTTACGATACCATGGGAATGGGATTCTAAGAAAATCATAATTAGGTTTGGTTCAGTTAATTATCTCTCTGATGTGTGGTTAAACGGAGAAGTGGTAGGACATCACGAAGGAGGGCATCTACCCTTTGAGTATGAGATATCTGATAAGATCGAGTCGGAGGACAATCTTCTTGTAGTTAGAGTAGATGGAAGATTATCAGATGATCATGTCCCACCTCGCGGGCGTCCAATGAACAATCCGCAAACTAATTTTGATTTTTATCCCTTTTGCGGAATTCATCGACCAGTCTTGCTTTACGCTATTCCTAAAGAAGGATTAAGAGACATAACTGTTAGAACATCTATAAAAGATACTACAGGAATATTAGATGTTAAAATAGAAACTATTGGCTTAAATGATGCCTATGTGAATCTAGCTCTGAAAGGATTTAGTTCAGAAATAACTAACACATCTATAATTCAGCAAAATATTCAAAAAATGACTTTAGAAGTAAAACAAGCGAAGTTTTGGAATACAGAAACGCCTAATTTATACGATCTAACAGTAGATATCGTAAAAAAGGACGCTATAATAGATTCTTATTCGCTTAAAGTAGGAATTCGAACTATTGAAGTGAAAGGAGATAAGTTGCTATTAAACCGTAAACCCGTTTATCTAACAGGATTTGGGCGTCACGAGGATTTTCCAATTACAGGGCGAGGGTACGTTCCAGCAATAATAATCAAAGACTATTCTTTGATGAAGTGGATCGGAGCTAATTCCTTTCGTACGTCGCATTATCCGTACTCAGAACAGATGATGGATTTAGCAGATCGCCTTGGTTTTTTGGTCATCAATGAAATTCCTGCCGTAGGGCTTACCTTTAAAAAAGATGTAATTGATAGGCAACTGGAATTATGCGATCAATTCATTGAAGAATTGATTAAGAGAGATAAAAACCATCCAAGCGTTATAATGTGGAGCTTAGCGAACGAGCCCCACAGCAGCTTGAAATCTGGGGAATTTTTTAGAAAATTATACGACAAAACAAAAGTTTTAGATAATACTAGACCCATAACTGTTGTAAATATGATGGGTGTAAAAGAAAAAGCTTTTGAATTCTGTGATGTATTATGTATTAATCGGTACTATGGATGGTATATGCAACCAGGAAATATTGAGGAAGCATGCGAAATTCTTTCAAAAGAGATGGATAAATTATATGAAAAACATCGTAAACCAATTATTCTAAGTGAATTTGGAACGGATACAATTCCTGGATGGCATTCTCAACCGCCTGAAATGTTTAGCGAAGAATATCAAACGGAATTCATAAAAAAATATATTAAAGTTTGTCGGAGTAAACCGTATGTAGTTGGAGAACATGTATGGAATATGTGTGACTTTAAAACATCCCAAGGAATTACTCGAATGGGTTCGATGAATTATAAAGGTGTGTTTACTCGAGATAGAAGACCTAAAATGGCAGCACATCTATTGCGCAAGTTATGGAATGAAAAAGACTAAAAATTAGAATATAATGGTGGAATAATGAGAAAAGATTTAGAAGGATTAAGTAAAGAAGAACTGATGGATTACATCGAGGATTTAAGTAAAAACTGGCTCGCAATCGATGGTACCTGGTTTCAAGCGGTTGAAAGAGAATTTGGATTGGAGAGAGCCATTGAACTTGATGCAACACAGTGGAGAAGTTTTACTATTATTGAAGCAAAGCGGATAATGAAACGGTTCAAAATTCAAGAAAATGGAGGAATTACGGCATTGGTTAAGGCGTTAAATTACAGAGTTTACGCTAACATAAACGTACAAGAAACAGTTGAGATTACTGAGAACCGGTGTGTTTTTCGGATGAATGATTGTCGGGTGCAATATGCAAGAAAAAGAAGAAATCTTCCGGATTTCCCTTGCAAACCCGTAGGGATTATAGAATACGAAGATTTTGCTAAGACAATAGATCCAAGAATAAAAACTAAGTGCATATGTTGCCCCCCTGATCAACATCCAGATGACTATTATTGCGCTTGGGAATTCACGATTAAAGAATAATATCTAGAAAATAAAATTAATAATGGTTGTAGTGTGATTAAAACTAATAAAAAAATAAATAAATAATAATTATTCAAAATAACGAAAAGTTGTATGAATATGTTTGATAAATCGCATTGTAAAGATTGTAAAATAGTTGCTTGTATGATGAAGTGTCAATGGATCAATTTTGAGAGCATTGACGCAGCTAAGAAAGAAGTTGCTAAATTGATTAATGAAGATGAGGATTGTCGCATATTAAAGGAATGTATGCTATGTTTTGCCTGTGATGAGTATTGTACATATAATTCACATCCGTTTGACATAATCAATGAGCTTCAGGAAAAGTACAATTCTCAAAATATTTCACCTGCAATTGCTCAAAATGCAATCGATGGGTATGGAGCAAAGGGAGAATTTATACTGCGCCCGATTGATCCTGAAAAGCCAATTCTAGATAAATGCGCGTTTCCTAAAATGAATTCAAAAGAAATGAAAGGGCCGATGTTCGATGACCTACAATCAGTTGGTGGTTTACATTACTTTTGTCAATTAGTATATCAACACTTAGCAAAACCTTCCATTATCAAGGAAAGGGTACCAATAGTTCTTGAAAACTTCAAAAAAGCTGGTGTTAATAAGGATACAGAGGTCATCTGTTGGCATGATGAGTGTTATGGGTTGTATACCTCGTATTGTCAAAGGAACAACATTGAGGTACCTTTTAAACCCGTCCATATTTTTGAATATGTATATAATTATCTTAAGGATCACGAATCTGATATAAAGAAATTAAACCTAAAAGCTGCTTATCAGCGTAACTGTTCCAATCGTTATGTGCCTGAAACTGATGAGATCCTCGATAACATATGTGAACTTATTGGGGTAGAACGGGTTGCTAGGAAATATGATAGAGAAAATGGTATATGCTGTGCTGCACCCTTTGCACCGAGGGGTCATAAAAATCTAGTTCGTAAAACTCAAAATGATAATGTTCAGGACATGGTAAATCATGGTGCTGAGGTTTGTATATTCAATTGCCCAATGTGTAAGGATACCTTAGAAAGGAAAGTTTCCGCTAAAGGAATGAAATGTTATTTCATTAGCGACTTAGCTCGACTTGCTTTAGGTGAAAAGTTGGAATATTAAATTTTCCCTATTTTTTTTTATCTCATCATAATTATTATTAGTGTAGAGACATTCATATACACAAATCAAATCAATTTTAAAAAGGGTGAAGAAAATTTTCGACGATTCTAATTGTGATAAATGTGAAAATGTGGATTGTTTAACTCGTTGTCAATGGATGGAATTTAGCGATGTTGAAGAAGCGCGAGCAGAAAAAGTTAAAATGATCAACGGAGAGGAATCTCGAGTATTGTCTGACTGTGTTACTTGTTTTGCATGCGAGGAATATTGTCCATATGACTCTCATCCCTTTGATTTAATAACAGAATTGCAAGAGAAATATAATTCGCTAAACATAAACCCCGGTATCATTGAGAGTACGGTAAATAGATTTGCCCCACACGATCAATTGAGGTTAAAAGAAATCGACCCAAATAAACCAGTGTTAAATAAGTGTGGATTGAGAAAAATAAACGCCAAAAATATGGAAGGGCAGTTGTTTGAAAATCTACAGTATGTTAGTGGTCTTGACTTTTTTTGCAACTTAATGTATCATCATTATGGAAGAGATTCTGTTATCAAAGAAAGAGCTCCAATAATATTAGAAAATATTAAAGCTCAAGGTATTAAAGAAATGATATGTTTTCACGACGAATGCTATGGATTCTACGCTTCATTTTGTCCCAGAAATAATATTGAACTTCCACCTGGCTTCAAACCCGTTCACATCTACGAATATCTGTATAACTACTTAAAAGAACATGAATCTACTGTCAAAAAACTAGGTATGAAAATAGCTTATCAAAGATCCTGCTCTAATCGTTTTCTCCCTGAAGTTGAAGAATGGGTAGATAAAATTTGTACTTTAATAGGCGTTGAGAGAGTAGAGAGGGAATACGATCGAGAAAACGCCTTATGCTGCGGTGGAATCTTTGCGACTCTTGGTAAAAAAGCTTTAGGGCGCACAACTCAAAACGATAACATAAACGATATGATAAAACATGAGGCTGAAGCATGCGTTTATAATTGTTCTATGTGTATGGAAAGCTTAGGCTCTAAAGTTGGCCGAAAGGGGTTAAAAAATTATATCCTTAGCGATCTCTGTCGATTAGCTTTAGGGGAGTCGATAGATTAACTTTTCTATTTACTTTAATGCGCTCTTTACGAAAAAAAATTCTCGGTTTTTTCATTTTGAGTAATAAGATCGATTTGTAAGTCGTATCTTATTAATTTTTAAGGAAGCAAATATAACAAAACATAATGCAAAACTATTATAATTAAGAGAAAATAATATGACAGAACAAGAAATTAGGACGCAAATCTCAGAAAAGGAAGACGAGATTACGAGGGTTGAAGAGGACGCCTCTAAAAAGGAGGCATCTGCTGAGAAAGAAATTGAAGCTGATTTTGATGATAAAATTAACGATACCAAATCTAAACTTGAAGTAGGAGAAGTAGATTTAAAAGAAGCCACAGAAAAATCTAAAGAATGGACAAAAAAAATGAATAAATTAACTGTGGAAGTATCTTCATTAAAAAAAAAATACGCTAATTTAGTCAAGGGGAAAACTAAAGCTTTAAATAAGAAACTGGATAATATCCTCAAAGAGAAAAAGACCAAAATAAAATCTTACGAAACAGATATTAAGGCTTTAAGAAAGAAATTGGAGAAATTGGAAGCAGAAGAATTAAAAAGCCAAGCAGTAGAATAAATGTGTATTTTTATTATCCTTTTATTTTTTGCTAATAGATTTTACTACTTTTAATGATTTTAACACTTTAAGGGTATATGATAAAAAATACGATTCTTTTAACTGGTTTTGAGAAATATGATAAACTTTCTTCAAATCTTAGTGGTGATATTGTTAGATACTTTGATAATAAATTTCAACAGTATACTATTGAAAAGATCATTTTACCTGTTAGTTGGAAAAGGAGCGTGAAGTCATACTTAGAATTTTTAAAGTCAACTAAATTAAAACCGTATTTAGTTATACTTATGGGAATCCATTCAAAAAAAAGAATTTATTTAGAAAAAATTTCCATAAATTTGGCTTTTGGTAAAGATGTGGATGGATTTTATAAAATGGGTTTTATTAATATAAAAAAATCAATAAAATTCAATACAATTATAAATATAAAAAAAATTTATAAAGCTCTTAAAAACAGCTTAAAGCTCTCTATTTCTTATTTTCCTGGATTCTATTTATGTAATTATATATACTATTGTGCTTTAGATATTTCAAAAAATAAGTACCCTGTGATTTTTATTCATATTCCAAGAAAAGGTAAAGTAGAAGATTACATATCTTATATTAAGAAAATTATTGAAGAAATATTGAATCTCTGTTAACACAATAAGTATCCGATTTAATTATTGATTTATAGGTAGTTTTTGACCTTTTTCATTGAGGAGATCTTTAGAAAAACCCGATTGGATTTTAATCTCGTCGTATAACCAGGTTAACAACCTCATTTTAGCATTATAAATCTCGACTTCCTCTTCAAATATTTCCATTTTACCGATTTATTCATTATTTCTTAATATTGAAAAGTCTAGTCTCACTAGGACATATTTAACCCACTAATATCCACATAATACCAAGAACGAGGTTAAGAATTGGATGTAATTATTGATAAAGAAAAAGGATGAAATTAAGGTTCTTTTCTAATTTCTCTTATAGCCCGCTTCGATTTTCTCTAAATCGTAGGCCAGATTTTCTATAAGGCCGCCTTCGATGACCTTATCTAATCTATCTATTAAATCTTTTGGAAAAAGATCAATTTTCGAAACGCCATTCCTAAAATCTTTAAAATTTTCTGTAACCATATATTCACTTGTGCTTCTCTTCATATCAAATTCATCCATCACGGCTTTCGAAAATAAATCAATGATTTCGTTCATAATTTTCTGTTCAAAATCATCAACTTCACTGTTAGCGTCCAGGATCATGTGATCGTATTTTCTGTTTAACTCCTGGGTTTCCTCAGCTTTTCTCGCTTCAATCTCATCAATTTTAGGTTGTAACTCCAATTTTTTAATTTCTAACTCCTTTAGTTTCGAATCTAATTGTTCGGTCATTATATCATCTAAATAAAGTTGATTGATTAAAAATTTTATTACCCTCCTTAATTTGATATTTGAACAAAGATTAAATTATTAGAACAACTTCATCATAAAATAAATTCCATATTATAATTTTGAGACTCTATGCCTAAGAAAATCAATATCCCAGAACCAGAAGAAAATCTGAAAATTATCGATGTTCATTGTCATCTACCATTCCCTCGACCTAAAAGAAACGATAGGTTACCTTCTGATGAGCAGCAATATCGAGATTTCTTGAAATACGGGGGGGTGTATTTAGTAACCAGCTCAATCAATAATAATACTCTTGAATTAATTCTAAATTTTATTAAAGGAAAGGAGAAAATTGGTTTTACGATTGGTTGGGCGCCCCAAACTGTCACCTACACAGCTAAATCCCAATATGATAGAGATTGGAAAATTTGGGTTGAACATGTTCAAAATTATAAAGAAAAGTTTCTGGCAATCGGAGAAATTGGTTTGGATTTTCATCACGCAAAGACTCTCGAAAAACGAGAAAAACAAGTTACAGAACTAAAGAAAATATTCGAGTTAACAAAGGAGTTTAATAAACCCTATGTTCTTCACGTTAGAAACGCTGCTGAACACGAGATTGATCGAAACCACCCTAAACACCGATATAATAAAAAAGATGGGGCAACAAAAGAAATTCTTAACATAGTAAAAGAATTTAATTTAAACCCTCAACAAATTATGTGGCATTGTTTCTCAGGTCCAGATGAATATGGAATAAGTTTACCCAAACAAGGTTACACCTTATCTGTTCCAAGTTCCGCTTACGGGATTAATAAATGGCGTAGAGTGACAAAACAATCTCCATTATCTGCTTTAGTTACAGAAACAGATAGTTATTACCAGCATCCTTATCTAAGAGGACCAGTAAATGTGCCCTTAAATGTAAAATACTCTATAGCAGCAATTGCTCATTCTCACAATATATCTCAACAAGAAGTAAGTAGAATAACTGTTGAGAATGCTATAAACTTCTTCAATATAGAATTAGATATTTAATTGCATCTAAGCAAAATCTTTATACTTTAATTATAAAATCTATAATGTAATGTGATTATTTATAAAATTATTAAAATAAATAAATTATTATGATTTTATAATCATTTATACTTTTTTTTAATCTAATAAGAATAAAAAAGGGGTGAGTTGAGTTAAAAAAATTAAAATTTAAAATATCAATTCCACTAAAAGGTTTACAAAGTGGGAAGGAATATGAAATTGAGATTAAGAATGATGCAAATTTTATTGAAGCGTTAGCGTTAGTTGACAAAATAGAGAGAGAAAGTGTTAGTAAACAAATATTTCCTCTTTATGAGGGTTATATCCATAATTATCTTCAACTATTTGTGAATATAGAAGATGAAACAGTTTATGATG
>JAGXNS010000041.1 GCA_019894855.1 Promethearchaeota archaeon | reverse complement strand
TGTTCCACTTTGGGAAGCAATTGAAAAATTACCTTTTTTTAACCGTTCCCATATGGATCATTTGAACATTTCAAGAGTTAAGAATAATGTATTTTTATATAATCTTGCACTGTTTTTAATTCTTCTAAGTGTGTTTCACGTTTACCAAAAATATAAAACCTTACTTCTGGACCTGTCCCGCTTGGCCTAAAATATAGCGTAGAATCGGTGCTTTTAAGTTGATAGATATCTACATTATTGGCGTTATCGGATAAAGCACTCACTTTATACTCTTTTTCATTAATTGTGAGAGAATTCTTGTCATTTTTCATAAAATTATTCATAATCTTAATTTTTTCCTCGTCTATAGCAGGTATAGTTCGATTTATCCCTTTAATCGACCAATCAATTGATTTTGATATTTCATGCCCTCGCGCAATTAGTTCTGTTATTAAAACTAAAGCAGGTACAGGGTATTTATCCGCAATTATTGGAAACTTAGAATCAAATACGAAATGCCCCAAGCTATCTTTTTTCGCAGGATTCAATACATTAATAGTATG
Organism: Promethearchaeota archaeon; assembly: GCA_019894855.1. Classification (GTDB taxonomy): domain Archaea; phylum Asgardarchaeota; class Lokiarchaeia; order Sigyniarchaeales; family SOKP01; genus SOKP01. The sequence continues at coordinate 18,379 of JAGXNS010000041.1, read as the reverse complement.
TCCTCCTGATTCTTCCCACATCACGATTATAAAACTTTCATCATGTTTCTTATCTTTTTCAATAAGTTCAGATAATCTTTTTCTTAACGGGTCAGCCTTATTAATTTTCTCTAATGTTTTGTTCTCGTCTTCATAATAGAGGATTGCTTTATCAACTTTTGACTGATCTACTTCCATTCCTAACAGAAAGTACATTATTACTCCTAAATGTTTATAACCTACACCTGTCAAAATATTTATAAAACTCGTCTTATCTCCTCTTAAATCGCTTGGAATAGTCCTCACATTGATGATCTTTTTACGATAACTATTAGCTAAAATATTATGTAAGGCAGAGTATATCTCATTTGGAATGTAATAACAATATTTACCATTCTGTTTAACATACAACGCAATTCTATCTCGATCTGCGTCTAAGAGTATGGCAATATTTGAAGCTTCTTTTTCCATAATTTGCTTCAATTTCTCCTCTCGAACTACTTTTATAGGGTTAGGAGGATTAATTTCTTCGTTAATCAGAACCACATCTGCTCCTAAGCGTTTAAATAGGTTAACTATTCCTCTGGCTTTTCCTAGATATGGCCAGATTACGATTTTTAAACCTATTAAGCTTTTAAGCTCCAAAACATTATTTAACAAACTTATAACGTAATCGTTATTTATCTGTTCAGCATCTAATTTAATAGGCTGGTAAAAAGGATCGAGATTTATTTCCCTGATTGTTATTGCTCTGTTAGAAATATCTTTGAATAAATCTCCCGACATAGGCATGGGATAATCTATGTAAAATTTTACTCCATTCCAAGACAGTTCATTATGAGAAGCAGTTAATACGATTACTAAATTAATATCCTTAATTAAGACAACCGATGCTGCGCCATATGGGGCAGACAATTTTGATTCTCCGGGAATATCTTTCTGGTGAAAAATTTCGTATCCATCGTAAGCAAAAATTTGAGAACAATATTCTAATAGAATACTTCTAGTTGGACGGTTATCCGTTACAACTAATACCTTGAGATTGTTACCATTCTTCATCTCTTTGTATTTTTGACTAATAGCTTTAAAAACGCGAAGAAATAAGAACAGCTTTCGCCTAGTTAAAACAAATTTCTCTGAGCCTGCTACAGGTTTGTCAAGTATTTTAATTCGCAAACCTGATGTGGGGGCAACAATTGGATCAACAAGATACCTCTCTTCTTCTGTTAATTCCTCTAGTCTTAAAGTTTTATATTTACCACGATCAATGAGGGAAAATTCTTCTAACTCAAATTCAAGCATTTCTATCACAACACAAAAAGGTAAGATAATATTCAATAATGCTAAAATCAATTAATTTTTTATGTTTTAACTTTAAAATTAATAGTTAGTTCAAGATTAATGGATAATCTTATTTACTGCTTCTCTTAAAATTGCAAGAATTTTCTCGCGGTATACAGTATTAATCGCAACCATTCCATAAACTTTGATCGGTGGTTCTCTTTCCGCTTCGGATAGAATTCTTTCGCAAAATTGGGGTGTTAATCGATTGGGCATGTCTTGCTTGTTTGCTATACATATTACTAACACATCCCTGTAGTGTTTATCGAGAATGTCCCGAATTATATCTTTACTGTAATTAACATTTTCAAAGCTTGAATCAAGGACGATTAGCGCTATATCTGTGCTATCTAGTAAACTCTTCCATAAGGATCTAAAATTAGATTGCCCCGCAAAATCCCAAAAAACAATTGAACGATGAACATCAAGTACTTCCCCGTCAAAAGGAGTAATATCAACATTTATCGTTGGATTGTATTCCAAATCGATATCTTTGCCACATATTAAGTGTAAGAGTGTAGTTTTGCCAACACCTCCTACCCCTATAATCGAAATTTTAATAGCTCCTAAAATAATGTCATCGATTTCCTTTTCAAAACTCGTAAAAATTGCACGATTCCCCGTCCATTTACCGCTTGTAAGAAGGTCTCCAAATTTATCCATGAACTTAACCCTAATAGTTGTTATTTTTGAGTTAATTGTTGCGTCATCTTCTTCTAAATCCGTGCATACAACGATAATAATAGTATCGATAATCGTATAATAATACTTAAATTCATCAGTAGCAGTCGACTTTATGTCGCTTTGACTAATTTCTTTCATAAATCCTGAAAAAGCGCTTAAAAAACCTGCTAACAGATCTCTATCTACATCTGTACTACCGTAATTTCGGAATAGCAACGACTTACCGTCTTTAGTTAAGATGTTTAAATATTGAATCACACTTATCACAGAAATTGAGTAAGGTAAATTAAAATGCCCAAAAAACTTGAGTTTAAATTTTTATACTATATTTGTTTATTTATAAAAAGAATAAAAAATTGATCTTATATAATATTCTCCTTAAATCTGCTGAAAAAATTTACATTTCATAAATGTTTAAGGTAATATTATAATGAGCAACGGTGAAATCAATGGATTTGAATATAGAAGATTTATCTAAGTCGATTGAAGAGTTTCAATCTAAGATGGATTTATTTTCTTCAATATTAGAGAAATTTGGTTTAGACATAATAACCAAAATGGGACAAACAAACCTCAAAATAACCCAATTAACGGATAAAATTAGCGGGTTGGACAAAGCAACAATAGACATAAAAGGATTGATACCACAACTTAGTAATGTAATAGAAAATCAGAAAGTCTTAGAAAATGAATTGGATTTAATTAAAACTTTATTAAAAAACATGGGTCAAATTTCTTCGATAAAAAAAGAAGTTGAAAATTCCGTTGATAGGGACGAAACAGCAACAAGCAAAAAAGAGCTGATATTCAACCAATTAAATGGCTTGAAAGAAGATTTAGAAGATCTTGATGATCCACTTATCGTCAAGCCAATTTTAGAACAAGTTAAAGAAGATATTTTTGAATTTACAGGGGGTCATAGAATTTTATACGAAATATCACAATTTATTAATCGATTAAATTTATCTAGTTCATTGGATGATTTAATGGACGAAGAAGATTCAACCTCAATTACAATTAAAAATCAGTTAATGGAGAAAATCACTTTTTGGATTAATAAATTAATGTTTAAAAATTAAATCTTTTTAAATTTACTTATATATAATTTCGAGAATTTCTGGAATTTCTGAAATCTCGTAATCTGGAACAATATTACCGGGATTTTGTATTTGAGAATTTCTAAAGAAATATAAATAAGAAGTTCATATTTATTATAACTATTAAAATTAAAATCTAAAGCGATCAGAAAAAACATGAGTGATCAAGAACGAAAGGAAGGAGGAATAGTTTTCAAAGGGAGAACTGAAGCAATTTATAAAGTTATTGTTATAGGAGATCCTGCTGTTGGAAAAACAAGCCTTCTTACTAAATTTGCTACAAATCAATTTGAAGAAAAATATCTGCCAACAGTCGGCGTCCAAATACTTAAAGAGCCAATCGAACTGAAGGATCACGACGCCACAGTTACTTTAATGTTTTGGGATATCGCAGGCCAACCGCAGTTCTACATGCTCCATCGCCCATATTTCAATGGAGCAGATGCAATGCTTCTAGTATTTGATATTACACGCTCAAGTACATTTAGTAATGTTAATAACTGGTATAGCGCAGCTGTGAAGTATGGATTAAGTGGAATACCAAGAATCTTAATCGGAAATAAGGTAGATTTAGCAGAAGAAAGGAAAATTATTTTACCTATGGCTGAACATCTAAGCGAGAAATTGAACGCCCCCTATTTAGAGACATCAGCCCTCACTGGGGAAAATGTAAATTTAGTATTCGATAAAATAGCTGACTTAGTTTATAATTCTAAAGAGAATTATAGGTAGTAGAATTTTTTTTAACACATCCTTAATTTAAGAGATATTTCACCATGATTATAAGGTTTATATTTGATGATTTTTATTAACCCTATGAACTATGAATATTAAACAAAGGCATTTTATCCAAAAATCACAAATAAAAGAATTGCAAGATGATATCTTAAATCATTACGATGAAAAATTTGTGGCACAGATATTTCCTAAAAAAGCGCGTATAGAAGTAATTCAGACTGATGCGGGAGATACGCTATACGCTGTGAATAATGTATTAAAGCTATGGAAATCTAAAGAGGGTTACATACCAGTTTTGACGCTTCTTCTAAATAAACAGGTAGATTTGAAAAAAATTGTTGTTGATAAAGGAGCTATACGTTTTGTAACAAATGCTGCGGATGTGATGAGACCTGGAATTACATATATTGAACCCTCGATAAAAAAAGGCGATATCGTTGTAATTGTGGATGAAAATCATGATCGAGCTTTAGCCATTGGAAAGGCTATGCTTAATGCCGACCAAATGCAACAAACTAAAACAGGAAAAGTAGTAAAAAACCTGCATACGATTAAGGATAATGTTTGGGATTTTCAAAAGGGGTTTAAGTAAACTCTTTATGTAAAATAAGCATTAAATCTTCTTTCTCATTAAGGGGTGTGTCGATTAAATCGATACTACAAAGATCACACGAATTTATTTTAAATTGCTTAAAAAGAAGCATAATCATTCTTAAACCATTTTCCATAAATCCATTTATGTCTTTTTCATTAGTAATTTTCATCAAATCGATAATTTTGTGCGTTTTCCATAAAATCTTCTCGTTTTCGTCGTTTCTTGTCTCAAGAAAATCATCGTAAAGATTATTGTAAAAATCGCATTCACTCATCATTTTTGATGAATACCCTATTTACTTCCTAATATCCTTATTACTTATATACTAATTATTTAGCTACTATTTAAAATAATTTCTTATTGAGAAAAACCGTTACCATAATACAAACTTGCAATGGAAATTTTATTTTTATTCAACCCAAAGTAATTATTTAATAGTATTTACTTAAATATGAGCAAAGAAGGTTATATTGAAGATGAACTTGATAGAATGACCTATTATCGTACATTAAACTCAGGAGTAATTTTAGGGGGCTTTATGTGTGTTCCGAGAGAGAATTTGAATACTTGCTTGATCCATACGATTTTCATCGTAATTGGGATTATCTTGAAAACCTAATGTATAGTCGCATAGCCCAAAATGCATGTTTTTGTAGTTCCAGTAAGTATACGAGATGCTATTTTTATGGAATAATGTTATCAAGTCAGAAAGCCAATTTTGGCGAGTTTTGGGGTGAGCGTATGCTATGCATCCAAATTCTCCACAGAGAATAGGAACATTATGTTTTTGTTGAAACTCAAACACAGGTTGCATACGCGATTCCAAACGAGTTATATCCCACATGCCTTGAGAGTCACGGAACATATTCATTAACCCCTTAGCATCTGCGTCATGACCCTTCTCGAGAGCCTCTGATAGTGTATCCATTTTCCCGGGGTAAGAAACGAAGTATGGGTGGTATTCTCTAGTAAATTTGAGCCATTCGGCTTTCTGATGGGTGACAGATATGGGCTCGTAAAAATGAAACGAATATATAATATTTTCATCATCAAACTTACGCAATTCAGGAAATGTTTTACATTTTCCCCACAAATTTGATTCTATCACGATCCAATTGGTTTTGGTATACATACGAATTTTTTCAACAGTTTTTTCAGCGAGATAATTCCAGTCCTCAGCAGTGGGGGCTACAGGTTCATTTAAAATATCAAAAAGTACATTTTCGTGTGGGTGGTATCGTTGGGCAATATGGGTCCAAATCCCTAAAAATATGTCTTGAAACGGAGAATTTTGTTTCCATATTCGATTCTTGTGCAATTCACTAGATTCAAAGGAATGTCCAGGAGCTTTATGCAAATCGATGATCAAGTACATGCCTAATTCCTCAGCCCAACTTACAATGTGATCCAAATACTCAAAATTTGAATGGATGGGAGAGAATCTATCTGCATTATTTTCTGAAAGCGTAAATAGAAAGGGAAAATCAACAGCAAGCCTAATTGTATTAAAACCCCAATCCCGAATTTTGCGAAAATCATCAACTGTGATAAATTTACTGACTGAAGTTAACGAATAATCCTCGGTTTGAGAAAGAAAACCACCGATATTGACACCATACAGTTTGATTGATTCCATATATAATCTATCGATTAGGTAGAATTTAAGTGATCAGGTTATACTCCAAAAATTGAAGAAATAATTCTTTGAAGAAAGAGTAAATATCATTAAATTCCCATGAGTGTTTTCTGGAACATGGTTTACTAAACCTTCTTGCAAGTTAATTATTGAAGTAGTTGGTTCTAGTTTAAGCCAAATCGTAAAATTATTTTTCCATGTCTAAAATACTGAAAATTTGTAAGATTAATGTGAAATGGATGAATCAATCTACAATATACATTATGTTCTGCTTCAAGGGATTGAAATTGAATTCTTCTTGAAAAAAACCGTTACCATAATACAAACTTGCAATGGAAATCGACCTTACCTTAACTAATTTAGTATTTACTGTATTTCCGTTTACTTTGTTATTTAAATACTTCTTCGATGGTTTTTTGTTTATAAGGTTTCTGAGTAATATGAGTAAATTAATTAGGACTGAATTAAAATTTGCGTAATATGCGGATATAACATAGATAACACACTGTTCTATTAACTAACCTAAGTTTATATTACTTGGATACTATTCAAAGGGTCATCATTAGCTATACCACGATGATTCTTGTAAAATATATAAAAATTAAGGTTGTGTGTGTGATAAAATGAGCATGTATAGAAGTTATTTTCTTAAGAACCAATTCTGGGCGAAGAAGGGAAACGAGAAGGATGAAAAATTGGAAGGGGAAAAAGTCTTTATAAAACATGATTCCGAGATTGGCGGTATTTATGCTATCATAAATATCAACGATAGAAAAGGTGTAAAAATAATTGTTAATGGAGAAGAGCACTGGTTTAACAATTTTGATAAGCTGGATTCATTTTTAAGTCGGCTGAAACAGACGGAAGGCGATTTTATGAAGATATTGAGAAGGAAAAATCTTTCTAAAAAATTGAGAACTTTAGATATTTAAATATTATTTCGAACGTTCGATCGTTTTAATTTATATTATCTAAGAGTCCTGATAAGATTCAACTTCTTCCGTATTTTTACTGACAGAATGGAAAAGTTGGTAGATTAGGAATTTTTTAGATGTAATGCCTTTCTATTTTATTATTAAGCTATTCATTTGTGTATATGGGTAGTAGCCCTGATTGGAAATGGCGCAGTTTTAAATTAATTCCTCGAGACACTTTCACTTTTGGAATTTTGTCTCGATTGCGATAAAGCTCTGTAATTGCTGCAACCGCATAATCAATATGGGAAGTGTCGTACACATTTCTCGGGATAGCAAAACGCACAAGATTCAGTATACCCTTGCGCTGTTCTGGAGTTTTTTTATCCCATTCGAACGCAAAAGGGCCAAGCTCGCAAGCTCTAATCCCATAATGCTTGAGAAGCTCTATCGTAAAGCCAACACCACCAAAATCGTCAATTTCCATGTCGGTTCCTTTAAAAAACGCCTCCACATTAATATAAACCGCATGTCCTCCAGCAGGAAGTACGACGGGAACGCCATTATCAGCCAGTTTTCTTGCGAATTCACGAACTTGGTGAATTCTCTCAGCCAAATATGGTTCTTTAACAACTTCATATAAACCTACAGCTAAAGCCATAATATCCCGTCCTGATAATCCTCCGTACGAGTCGTTTCCAAATGTTAATATCTGTTTTTCTTTTAATTTTGCCCCAATATTCCCGTTAGTTGAGAATTTTTGATAAAAAACTCCTTTATCTCTAAAAAATAAACCCCCACCTATGTTAGCGAGTCCATCTTTTTTAAAACTAATTGTAAAACCATCAACCTGCGAGAACATTTCTTGGATAATTCTTAAAATACTATAATTGCTGTATCCCTCTTCAAATTCTTTTATAAAGTAGGCATTTTCTGCAAACCTACAAGCGTCGAAGAAAAGTGGAATATTATAGCTACGAGCGATCCCACTAATTTCTTTTATATTTTTCAAAGAAACAGGTTGACCGGCAGCGGTATTATTTGTAATAGTTAAGAATATTAAGGGTATGCTTTCAACTCCTTTGTCTTGAATAAAGGCTTTAAGCTCTTCGCTATCCATGTTACCCTTAAAAGGATTCGTAGAATCCATTTGATCTGAAGGGAAATCCTCAAATATATTCACAGAAAATAAATTTATTGGGTTAATTCCATTTATGGCAATATTTGCTTCCGTTGTATCGAAATGCCCGTTATTTGGAATAAAGTATTCCTTATTAGGATTGTTCTCTTTTAATATAGGTGCAATAGTGGAGAATAATAAATGCTCTGCACAACGACCTTGAGGAACTATGAAAGCATTAGGTCGATCTAGCTGGTGAACGCCCCCATTAACAAATCCACCCTCGAAAGCCTTGAGGTAAAGTTCGTCCATAAGTGTTTTTACATTAGTTTCTCCCGAAAGAATTAAGTTAACTGCTTTTTTTGGCTCATCCCCCCTCTCAAAAGTGTCTCGTATTGCCTCCAACAAGGCATAATACCCTTTATTACGCCCATACGATTCATCACCGTGAAAAAGGGAAGCCCATTGCAAGTCAGTCATAGATGAACTTCCACTATCAGAAAGAAAATCCAAAATAAGCATATCTGCGGGAAATGAAAACATACTATATTCCGTTTCTTTTAACGCTATCTCTCTCTGTTCTTTAGAAACTTGTTTATTATTCCTCACGATCAACGAACGCTTCGATGGAACAGGAACATTTAATTCAAACATAGATTTCATAATAAATATTGAAGTAACTTAATTTTAAATAATAAGTTAATGCTAAAATTAGATATTGTGCACTATTAGTTTATACTAATTATTAAAAGGTATAATAATTTTTCAGTAAAATTTTGGTAATTGCATACTATTTGATATTGCTAATCATAATTTTAGTAATTGTTTTAAATAGCTCTTCAATATTTTCTCCGTTCTTAGAAGAACATTCAATATACCCAATTAAATTATTCTCTTTTACGAATTTTTTGCCTTCTTCTGATGGAACGGTCCTTAACCCTTCGAGATCAGTCTTACTACCAACCAATAATGCGGGCACCTTTTGGCCTTGAGTTTCATTCGTTTTATTAAACACGCTTAACCATTCAGTCAGATTTTGAAAAGTTACATATCTGGTTATATCAAACATAAAAATCGTTCCGTGAGCCCCATTTATGATTCCGGGTAGGAGAAATCGGAATTTCTCTTCGCCCGCAAAATCCCAAATTTGTAAAGATACTTTTTTACCATCTATCTCAAACCGCTTTAAAAAAAAATCGACACCAATCGTTCCGTGATATGACGATTTAAATAGACCGTGTAAATAGCGTTGAGTTAAGGTAGTTTTACCGACACCCGCATCCCCAAAAATTGGAAGCTTAAATTGTAAGACGGAGGTTAAATTTTTACCCATTCCAATCATCCAATTAATTAAATTTGAAAAGCATTATTTGCTTTTCTAACAACTATTATATCAATAAGATTATTTGAATGTTTATTATTCCATCGAATTGGAAATAGGTTATTTAAAAAGAAATAAATATCGAAAATTATTAACTTGAAATAGTTATATTAAGGTTGATGGTCTTGTGTCGTTTTTCTCCGTTCCAATAATTTTGCTCTTTCTTCTAATATTTCTTTGATTATTTTTTTATCAAACGGATACCACTTTAATGATAATACCCAGAGTATTATTCCGGGTATAACAAAAACCGTTATTATCATGGCGCTGACTTGATAATTTTGACCAAAAGCCGAAATAAAGACCCCCGCAATTAAAGGTCCCATTCCATAGCCAATATTTTCTAAAAATTGGTTCCAAGCAATAATTTGACCTTGAGCTTCCGGAAGGTTTATTTCTTGAAGTACTGGAGGTTGATTGACCATATATAAAGAGGAAACAGCGTCAGAACATAAAATTAATACTCCCATCATATATGTTGCCGGAAGTGAAAAGAAAAGTACTATATCTGCTCCTTGCTCCGGCGTTAGAAAAGGAATCGAAATGAAAAACATCAGAGCAAAAGTTATTGAGCCCCCTATCAATGAAAATATTATGAAATAAATCCTTCTGATTCCTTTTTTTTCTGCTACTTTATCAGAAAGCCGAGCGAGAAGAATCTGTCCAATTATACGTCCAACAATGCCAAATACAACAATAAATAAGCCAGTTAAAAGTGGAGATAAATTATGCGGTGGTGTTTGCAAATAGGGCAAAATTATCATGTCTAAACTACCCATGAATACATTAGAAAATATTCCTTCTATTAAAGCAACTTTGTTGGTGCGAGATAACATTGTTTTACGCATTGAATCCTTGTCCATCTTAAAATCATATTCTATCGAATCATCCATAAGTACATTCTGCAGTTCTTTATTCTGAATTCCCCTTTTTGGTTCTTTAACAATTAGATAGAATAGGATTCCAGACACTATAACAGCGACTCCTATCCCAATAAAATAATATCTCCATAAACCAAATTGAACTAGTGAACCAGATAGAAGAAACCCAAACATCATAAAAACTGAGCCGGCAACGCTAAAATATCCAAAGAACTTCGATCGATGCTTTAAAGGAACTATGTCATGTGATAATGAAACTATAGCTGGATAACTTCCGCCTGAAAACATACCAAAAATCAATACAACAGTTAAAAAATACCACCATGTAATAACACCTTGACCGGGGATAGCGAATCCAAGCATTATCATACATATACTTCTAGCAATTGATATGAATAGTAAAACTTTTACCCGAGAATATTTATCAATCAACCTACCAAAAAACAGTCCAGAAATTGAAGAGCTCCAAAGTAGTGTTGTCATAATTACTCCCATTTCCAAAGCGTGGTAATCCTCTCCAGGCCATATTAAAGTGGATAATGGGACCATAAGGATTATTATTCCTGCAAACGCAATACTATTAAAACCGTTAAGGAGATAAACAGGCCAAATGGTTTTATTGTAAGACTTCTCGTCTTTATCTGTTTCCATAAAATATATCAAACCTAAAATTTAAATTGTTTTAATTTTATGAAAAAGAAAATGAGATTTCACATTTTAAATTATTGAACGATGTTAGTTTGGATTTATTCTTGCTCTATCCTAATTTATAAAAAAAATGAAAAGAAATCAAGCTAAAGAAATCTTTTCTTCAACAATTTTTACAATTTCAAAATAATAATTAATATAATGTTGGTTGACTACTGCTTGATAACGTGAAATGAAATCGTTAATGTGTCTCATAAGCGAAATAATGTGTGTTGGATCTTTTAAAATGTCAAGTTGTTGTCTAAATTCTAAAAGTTTTTGTTTAACGCCTCTAATTACTTGCTCCTCAACATCCAAGGGAAATTGTTTATTCAAAATTACTTCCGTTCCTTTAAATATCGTTGTTTCTCCTTTCCAACCTTTTAAATGTTTACCATATTCTTCTTCAAATAATTCTGTAAACTTTTTTATTCGCTTATGAATTATCGGTAAATCTTTTTCGGCTAAAAGTGCAACGGTTACATAATCCCCGTGATATAACAAGACTTTTTTATCTTCCTGGTCGACTGTACGAAGCGCTTTTTTGCTTCCAGTAGCTTCCCTTACAAAATTAGTGAGAGCTGCAATCATCGCTGATATAAGTGCTGGATCCTGAATCTCAATTCCAAATGAATATTCGTAAAGGCTTACTCCGTCTTTTGTTAATACAAATAAATTCTTTAAGGCTTTTTTCCAATTCCTTTGCCTAAGTTGTCTTCGCGCAACTAATGACAAAGGAACTGAGGCAACTGCAACTCCTACTATAATTGCGATAAATATTACAACTTTCGCAGGATCCTCCACCTGGATAGAAACGGAGTAATAAGCAATTTCTTGACCGTTCGTCCATAATATTATGGCTTCATAAAATCCTTCTGAAAACCCAGAGTCTAAAATTATTTCAGAACTACTCATAATACCATTTATTGCGGTGAGCCCCGTCTCATTAAGAATTATCGATCCTGAAGGAGATTTTAATACGATTTGTCCTGTTCCTCCCGACATTGGATCATTATTGGTGCTATATATTTCTGCTTCTAGTATGAATGTTTGTCCAAGTTCTAATGAATTTGTTTCAGTAAATTGCGATCCTGATTTAATTTTAGATTTTATAGTATTGCAATAATTTGGTGAATGAAAGATTCCAGTATACGTACCGCGCTCTAATGGAGGACCAAAAAGGTTTATCACTCCGTAATATGATTTGTTATACAAATCCATTGGCCCGAAAAAGATTTCATTCATGGGTACTCCATATGGATCCAAAAATTGTGCATAATCCCAATCTCTCTCGAAAAGAAACATCGGAGGCGGCCAAAATGAAATTTCCTCGTAATAATACTCTATCGTCCATTCCAATAAGTTATCTTCTACCGTATAAGTACCGGTAGCATTGACACGGTAGATATAATATATATCAATAAATACATAGTTCCCTGTTATATTTCGATTAGCAATAACCGTTACATTCAAGGGCGAGTATGATTGGTTTTCTAACGAATACGAATAATACGCTTCATAACCCAAAAATCCAAACGTGCTTTGTCTATAAACAGGAACTACTGTTTCGTTATTTATAATATATTTAAGATCGATCGTAGCAGGATGAATTAACTTCTTATAGCTGAATCTACATAATAAATCTGTGGTATTATCGTTTGCAAATGTAACCCAACTGTTCCCTATAAAGCTTGCTGTTGTACCCTTATTAAAACTTGAACTCGTATAATTTTCTGATTTCCAAAAATCAAAGGGAATTAATACCCCTAACTTATCTACCCAGAGGTGAAGAACAAGGGTATATTTCTCGCCAGGTTCAAAGATGTTAGAGCGAGGCCAAAACCTAATCCAATCATCTACAACTTTGTCTGTCTCATAATTCGATATTACATCTAATTCTTCTTGAGTTTTCTCTTCAAAGATGCGAAGTACTAAATAATAATGGCTTAATTCAGGGAGCATTAGTACACTATAATTGAGGTACAACCATATCGAATCAATTGCTATTAAATTAGGCGCCGTAAATTGTTGAGAGAACATTTTAGCGGGAGCAGGAGTTAATTGTTTTTTTGTGTTGTTAGCAATAATGTATTCCCCAGAGCCAGACTCGTTTATGAGATTATCAGTAAATATTTCTACCCGATTTAAAACGAATTCTTTGTTATTTACCGAGCTATTGTGAGAAATCATGTTCGTACTAGAATTTTGATCCGACCATAGAGTTGTATCTGAAGGATTATCGAAGTAAACGAGTGAGATATCCCCGTCATAGTTTCCTGTAATATTTTGGCCAATTCCACTCGCTCGTGGTAATATTGACATAGATGTAGCTGAAGTTTCTAATTCTTTTAAAGTAAAAGCTGAAGCAGAAATTACTATAAGAGTTACTATTGCTAACATTCTAATTTTTTTTATCATATCACATTTCCCATAAATCTCGGTAAGCTGTTATTAGAGTTACAACATTAGTGACAAATCTCATATAAATAGCTAGCTGTTATTCCAAATTTGTATTGAATTATGCTGACAGATTATAGGAAAAATAGAATATAGGTGTTAGAACGAAAGAACGCCTTGAAAAAAAAAATATAGAATTAAATATTATTAATTTAAGAGTGCTCCCATTTCGGAAAGTTTTGCCACAAATTTCACATTTTTCATTTTAATTTTACGAGCAACCACTTTCTTCACGATATCACTTTGAGACAGGTTTCCTTTACCGATCTCATCAAATAAAGCTAAAGTAGTTTGCATGTAGCCGTCCCAGCCGATTTCTTTCTGATCAAGTTTTTTTTTATCTTGATTATCTAATCCTTTAATTGAAACTGTTCCATTATTTATGGTAATTAGAGCAGCAAATTTTCCATCTTTTGGATTTAAAAGAATTTTAAAGCTTTTATCAGCATATTTCTCTTTAAATTTCTCGTTGTTATTGAGTGGACCATACGTATTTAGGATCGCCTCTGGGAATGTTCCTTCCTTCACATTATTAAGCATTTTTTCAGACATATTTGTCAAAACCTTTTTAGGGTTAAAAATTAACCTTATAGTTACTTCTACTGCATTAAATTTAAGTATTTCAACAAAAAAGCAAGGCGTTAGGAAATTCTAACCATAAAATAAAAAAGTTTGGACAAATTAACTTCTGAATGTAATTATCCAAGATTTAATATTTATTGAAGTATTTCGCATTTTATCTTAATTGAGTATGTTTTCTTTTTAGGAAAAGCTTTAAAAGCTTGCTCTCTTTGATGGGATTCATTTCCAGAAATTTATTGTGTCTATATTCATCCTTTTTGAATTTTTTCTGAAGTTCCATTCTAAAAACCTCTACCTATATAATTATTTCACCCATGTTATTTAAAAGTCACATATTAAATGAATAATATTGCATTTAGGGCAGTGTTTAGAAATATTTTAGATTTGATCAAGAAAGTATTAATCCAATTTTTAATGAGGCTTGTTCCTATCACTTAGGAAAACATTTTTCTGAGGTTATATTACACGAAAACAAATCATACTCTATATAGTATGATTATGAACAATATGTTTTTATTAGAAGGTGATTTAAGTAAAAGATAATTCACCTATAATTATAACGTTATTAAAATATTAGCCGTTTTTTAATAAATAATGATGAGCTCTGACAACGAATTAGTTAAACGGATTCAAAACGGGACAATTCGAGGAATTATATTCGATTTTGACGGGACTCTCCTCGATATAAGAGAATCACTCAAAACCTCAATAGAAGAAGTTTTCAATGAGAAACAGATTAATTATGACATCGAGACGACAATGCAAGAGATAGGAGCATTAATGGAGATAATTCAAGGAACTCCACTCCCTAAAATAATACTAGAAGCTTTTGAATTGTTCAAATACATAACTTCACTTCACTCGATAACATTCTTAAAAAAACTACGAATTGCTACGAAAATATTCACAACTTATCTAACGTCCGCTAAAGAAGCTCCATTTTATCCCGAAGCAGATGATTTCATTAAGAAGTTTAAAAAATCTTACGATTTCTTTATTGTTTCTCATAACCAAACGAAAAATATTATTCCACACCTTGAAAGTAACAACGTGAAAAGCATGTTCAAAGGAGTGTTTGGCGCAGATCTTTTACCGAATCTTAAACCCGATCCTAACTCATTAAATCCTGTTTTTGAGAGTTATAAATCGTGCAACTTGAAAGAGTTTATCATGATTGGAGATATGCCAACAGATATTCAAGCAGGAAAGGAAGCAGGAGTATGGACTATAGGAGTAGCAACGGGAGTTAGTAAAAAAGAGATATTAGCGGAATTTAAACCGCATTTGTTAATTGATTCGTTAGATGATTTAAAAAGGCTAATTGAAAATAAAAATTTATCAAATTCAAATTCACAAAATAGTATTAAAATCAAATCTTAAGAGGATTCTACTTATGCAAGTTAAAGAAGAAGATTATAAAGCTTCAGAAGAAGGCAGGATAGTAAAAACTACTGAAGAAAAGGAACAAGCAGAGTTAGATTTTGGAAAACGTCATCAAAATGCGACTTACAAGTTTTTAAAATACAATCCGATTGATCCCTTAAACGACCTCTGGCGCCAAGCGATTGAGCGATTGAGCCTTGAAGATGTCGAAGGGAAGCTTCAGTGGTGGGCAGCATATGTATATATTAAATTTTTTGCTCGTATATTGTGGAATTTTAAAGCAGAATACCCGCAAGGGAATATGTTTCCAGAATATGGAGGAGGTATCCTCGTAGGAAGCCACGAATCACATTTGGACCCATTTTTTTATGGAGCCGCTTGTCACAGAAGAATTAGATACATGAGTAAGATGGATAATTTTAAAACCCCCTTAGTAAAATCTCTCTTTACCAACTTAGGAGCATTCAAACTAGATCGAGAAAATCCTGAACCAGCCTGGAAAATGGCCAAAGAAATAATTGAAGAAGGTGAATGGGTTGGAATTTTCCCCGAAGGCACGAGATCTAGGGAAGAAACTGGTTGGGAGATTGGAGAATTTAAAACCGGCGCAGTTCGACTTGCAATTGAAATGAAGGTCCCTATTGTTCCAATGGCAGTAATTGGGTCAAGAAATGCTTTGCCAAAAGGTAAATTGGTCATGAAACCAACTCAAGTTAAAGTACGAGTAGGCGATCCTATTTATTATAACGATTACGACATTAATACAATATCGTACGATGAAATAAAAAGGTTGACTGCAGAATTACGACAAGTTGTATACGATTTACGAGAATATGTTATTGTAGATACAAGGAAACAAAAAAAAGCAGAATTATCAATCGGTTCTCCTGAAGATGCTCAAAAACCTAAAGAATCGTCATCCCCTATGAGATACTTGAAAGATTTTGGAAAGGGTGCTTTAGGATTCATAGATGATTTGTGGTATTCCTTATTAAAAAGTTTAGAAGCATTTGGATTACGAGCTAAATTTCAAGAAACAGTTCATAATTTCTCAGGATGGCTAGTGTGCAATTGGAGCAATTTAATGATGCCTTACAAGGTAATCGATTTTGAAAAGTATATCCCTGACGAAGGCGCAGCTGTTGTCTGCACTAACCACAACTCAGAATGGGACGTACTTATCTTTGCAGCGTCCTTAATCTACCATAGAAAACGAGTTCTTTACCAAATGGCTAAACAGTCCTTATTCAAACCACCACTAGTTAACGCGTGGGTTAGAAGTCATCACGCTTTTCCATTAAAGCGAGGACTACACGATGTAGACTCTTATAATTTCGCAAAGGATGTGCTTGATAAAGGAGATTTAGTATGCATGTACCCCGAAGGAACTACTAATGCGGGTGGTGGCGAACTTTTAGAGGGACACACTGGAGCTATGCGACTGGCAATCGAAAAACAAGTACCGATTTTATTGGTTGGAATAACAGGCACAGAAAAAACCTATCCAAAACACGCTAAGATGTTAAGTTTTTATAGAGGTCAGATAATGAAGGCGGGACCAGCATTCATGGAGCACAAAAAATACTGGGGTAAACCAATGCCTGATTATGAAGAATTAAAGCGTTTAACAGCCAATATGATGGCCCAAATTAAAGATTTACTTCTTTATGATAGCCCAGATGCATAGATTATTAGGGGATGTATCAAGATGGAAGTACCACAACAATCAGTAAAGAAGAAACTCAAGGTAGGGATACCGAGAGCGCTTCACTTTTATAGGTATTTTCCATTTTGGAAAAAAATTCTCGAAGATCTTGACGCTGAAATCGTTGTGAGCCCCCTAACCAACAAAAAAATTGTTGAAGAAGGAGTTTCTCACGGATTTGGGGAGTTATGTATTCCAGTCAAGATTTATTATGGACAACTTTTAAAACTGGTAGCGGACCATCCCGATCTAGACTTTGTATTTGTGCCCAGGTATGTATCTGAAGTAAAAGACTCTTATTTCTGCCCTAAATTTCTATCGTTACCGGATGTAATTAAAATTTTACCTGATGTTCCAAAAATTTTGAACTTCGAAGTAAATGTTAAGGAATTTCCGATATCTACGGCGGCTATTGAACTCGGTAAACAACTTGGCAAAAATCAAACTCAAGCTTTAAACGCGTATAAAGAAGCTCAGAAGTATTTCGAAGAATATCACGAATTTTTAAGAAATGGTTCCTCAGTCAATCACGCCTTACGATTAGCTGAAAGGAATCGCCCGTTTACTTTACCTAAGAAAAAGCACACTGGGGATATAAAGTTTTTATTGCTAGGACACGGGTATAATATATTTGATACTTTTATCAACCTCGATTTTCAGAAGAAATTACACGATCAAGGAGTAGAAGTTATTACGATAGAAAACTTACCCGAATTTGTATTTAAGACACCAGTTATCGTCAACCCAAGAGGCGGTAAACTCCGAAATTATTGGCGCCACGAAGAAGAAATCATGCAAGGCATCCGTTATTTTCTTACGGAAGGACGGGATGAAATCGACGGAGTTATTTTCTTAATTAGTTTTGCATGTGGCCCAGATAGTCTCATTTCAGAGTTAATAATGAGAGACATGAAAGTTGTAGGACTTCCCTTTTTAGAAATTATTATGGACGAGCATTCGGGTGAAGCAGGTCTTCTCACAAGAGTAGAGAGCTTCGTAGAAATGATTAGGAGAAAAAAAAGAAGATTAGATTTGGGAAAGAAACAACGTTTAACTATTCAATCAAAACAAGAAGTATAGGCTCCAAAATCATATTTTAAACCACTTTTTATAAACAAGATCATACGATTGCTAATCTGTTTATAATGGGTAAATTTTTATTTTTAACTGTGTTTAAAAATCCCAACCCTGTGTTTGAC
>JAGXNS010000040.1 GCA_019894855.1 Promethearchaeota archaeon | reverse complement strand
ATATTGGTCTCCCAATTTTTTATAGCCTTTGTTCAGCTTTAATATTACAGAAGAATTTTGATATAAATAATTTAACCTTGAATTAACTATGCCAGACAAAAAACCATCAGAAAATATAGAAAAAGAGATAGAAGTAGTTGAAAAAGAGATCCAATTTGGGGATAATGAATATTTATGCTTCGCTTGTGGAGAAAAGATTGCTAGTGATACATTGATCTGCCCTTATTGTAAAACAGCACAAGATAAAAAAGAATTATATTAAAATGATAAAGCCTTTACTAGTTATAGAATCTATTTACATGTAGAACAAATTTTCCCAAATGAGCGCTCGAGATTACAACAAAAAAAGTTTATCAGCAGTAATCGGGTTAGTTGTTTTCTTAGTTTTTTGTTTCCTCACAATAGGACTATTTTTTGTTGAAGTTGTTATTCTACTAGTGATTATAATTCCAATAATAGTTATTACATTTATTGGTCTCATCGTTTACCGATATTCTGGGGAATCTAAAAAAACTTGTCCTCGCTGCAATATTCCTATTAGCGTATACACAGAATTTTGCCGTAATTGTGGTTTAAAATTAATAAACAACTGTCCGAATTGTAACATTTACATGGATGGAAATATTAATTATTGCGATAGTTGTGGATTTGAATTCCCCAAATACGAAGGAGAATTATTACCCTTTGAGTATAAAGTTTATGAACAGGGAGAACATGTGCCAGAAAAATCTAATTTTTGCCAAACTTGCGGGGCATCCTTAAAAAATGCTGAAAACCTTAGATTTTGTGAATTCTGTGGTTCAAAAATTGTCTGATAGGCTAATATTGAGAGTTCAAAAATTTTTTTAATCCTAAATTATTTAGACTATTCATAAAACTGAAATAAAATAAGAAATTAGTAAATTTATAAATTAGTAGTTATTTAAAACAAATAATTTTGCGCCACGACTTATTTACCTAAAACATGGGGGCGTGGCGAAGCCCGGTATAACTATGCCCTTTCGGTCCATAGTGCTGAACGCGGCAGGCTCCAGACTTGTTGGTCACCGGTTCAAATCCGGTCGCTCCCACTTATTTTCTTGATTTTGAACGCCATTCATATATACTAATGTTATCTAAGAATTATTTAACCTACAACTTGCTTAAAAACTCTTAAGAAGTTTTCACCAGCAATTTTCTTTATTTCTTGATTACTATACCCTCTCGAAATTAATCCCTTAATTAGATTCGGAAATTTCTTATATTGATCGAACCCTTCTATTTTTGTTAAAAAACTTGCTTTATCTTCAGGTCGAAAACCTAACGCGTCCATAAACTCTCCAATCTTAATTGCTAAATTATTAGGAACTGAGAAGCCGTAAAAATCAGAGCCGATCCCAACATAATCAACCCCTAAAAGGTTCACTATATAATCTACGTGATCAAGCCAATCATCTATAGTTGTTGTTGCATTGTTCGTTAAAAATCCCGGGACGGCATACACGCCTATATATCCACCCTTTTCCGCAAGACCTTTGAGAAATTCGTCGTCTTTTCCTCTTGCATGGTCGTATAGATTTTTTGCAGAAGTGTGAGAAGCAATAATTGGGTCTTTAGAGTTCTCTAAGGCATCTATTGATGTTTGAGGACCGCAATGAGAGATATCAACAATTGCTCCAAGCTCATTAATTTTGTGAACGACATCGATGCCAAATTCTGTTAATCCTCTATCTCTTACTGCTGTACATCCAGTTCCAACGGCAATTTTTTTGTTATAGGTTAGTTGCATTATTCTGAATCCTTGCATATAATTGAGCTCAACCATGTTAATATCCTTACCGATGTGTTCCATACTTTGAACATTTAAAATTATGCCTTTTTTACCCTCTTTATGCGCTCTTTCGATATCTGCTCTTTTTAAAACTTTAATAAACATATCTGGTCGATTGTCTAGAATATATGTCATATAAGAGAGGTTATGAAAAACAGCATCAAAGGAATACGGTTTTGAATACATAGGTCCAAGCGTCCAACTTACGCAAGTCACTCCACTTTCTTTCCATGCCTCGACGTATTTAGAATTGTATTCATCGTCATTAACCACATTTCTCGCAAATTTCAATATTAAAATAGGGATTATATCCCAGGGATTCATCTCTTGAGCCAACATCTCATCATTAGCCTTAATAATGTCATCTGACCATAATAGAGGTCCATGACTAAGCGTATCAATAATGATAGTGGACTCTAAAATTTCATTTAACCTATCATTTATTTCATTCATAATATCGACTTAGTTTTGTATCTTATTTAAAATTATTATGCAAATTTCTGAAGAAATTAGGCTGTAAATTCACATATATGGGTGATATGTTTGTGCGTGAAAGACTTGTTTCACGATCATAAATGTCGGAATTTCTCTATTTTTTTCTAAAAATCAACACTCCCTCTTTAATTTATAGTATAAAAGATTATTTAGATTTATGCTCGAAGCTCGAGTAGACAATTCTTCTATTGAAAAAAAATTAACTGAAACAGCGTATCGTTCCCATAACTTCAATATCATACCTCCGGTTATCGGCATTATTATCTCAGATCAGTATGGGAACACTATTACGGTCTTTGAATACGATTCGAATGACGATAATGATTATGGTCCCATTAGGTCTTATCTATCAAAGGATCATAATAATTTATTAGAAATTGACTTGGTTTCAATGTATTTGAGCTCATTTAAAATATTTGCCGGGCAAGCTAACATAAAAAACCTCTCTCACCTCGAAATTTATGGTTCCAATATTAAAGCTCAAATATACTTTATACTTGAGAAATTTATGGTTATCATGTTTCTTAATTCCAATACTGATTTAAATTCAAAACAGAGGGCGCAAGTTATCAAATATTGCGAAGATAAGCTAATTAAATACGAATCTGAATTTAGCAATTTTAATAACACAAGTTCTAGAGAAACATTATCGATGCTGGAACAAAAAGGTAAACGATGGTTAAAAAAGCTCAATATCCGTTATATCCAGACTTACAAAAACATATATTTAAGAAAACATGAGACTACTGAGGAATTAATGAACCAATTAGGGTTGATAATTCAGAGTGAAATAGAAGAATACCTAAACTATGTTCCAGACGAGATAATTAACAATTTTTCTAAGGAATTAAAGAATAAAATTCAAGATAAACTCTTTGAAATAAATCTAAATGTGCCTGAAAATTTTAAAAAAGAGTAAAATTAGAAATTATGATCATGGGCGATGATTCTTTACGATTAACTCCACTAAAACAAATTTAAATAAAAAAAAGTAATTATTCTTTAAGTTTGAATAAAATAATAGTAGCCAAAGCTCTAAGTATATCTTGAAATCTTTCATCCTCAATTTTTTCTAATTGGCCATAACTCGCTCCCATTTCGCTTGCCAGGGATAGAATTTCATCATAAGGGATTAAGAGTTTGTTTCCTATGCCTATAAGTGATAAAGGCAAAGATATTTCTTTTTTAAACTTTCTTCTAACTTTAAATTTTAAATCTGTACTCTCCCTAAGTTCGATAAGGTATTTCTTAATCATTTCAAAAGAATCCCTATCCTCAGTGTTAAACACTAAAAGAACTCCTGCCACCCCTTTATAAAATTGGGGTCTTATAGATGCGAATCGTTCTTTTTTAGAAATATCCCAGATATTAAGGCTAGTCAAGGATTTATTATAATTTTCGGTTAATTTTGTGTAAAATGAAACACCAATTATATCCCTTTCTGGGCCTGTTCCATGCTTATTAAGAATACTTGGGAGATAGCCAGATTGTTCTTCTGTTAAACCAAGAATTATTATCTTTAATTGATGATCATATTTTTTTCCCCATTCTCTAAAACTAGTTAAAAACTTTTCATATCTATAGATTTTTTTCCGTAAATCGTATAATTGGCTGCGTTCTTTGGTTGTAAGTGGAGTGCCCCCAATAACTCGGCGCATAACTGCCTCTGCTTGCCCTGGGCTAATCGTTTTTTCATATTTCTCACTTATTTGAATCGAAACTTCCTTGATATTAAACTCTTTAGGTACGTTTTCTGTAGGAAATTCAATTTTCTTCAAAAACTTCTTTAAATCATTTATTTGTTTATCTCTAAGAAAAATATTTTTAGAATTCATATTTACACTCTTCTTTTTTTAAAATTTTCGTCATGTAATGAGATGGACGTCCATATATAAAATGGACTTTTGCATATTTAAATCTTTGTATAAAATTTTATTTAATATAGAATTAGAAAAAAGGAAGTTTTTTTATAATTTCAAAACACAATTTAAAGATAAGTAAAAAAATAATTTTTAAGTGAGATAAATGGGACTTGGATCAATAAAGGTAAATGGTAAGAAATTTAATGTTAAAGATGAACTTGGCCTCATTAGATTGAGTATAAATTATATGGACATAGTAGAATTATCGGAACTAAAAGGGTTGAATAAGTTAAAACATGTTACTTCCCTAGACCTTTCAAACAATAAAATAACAGATTTAAGTGGAATAGAAGAAATGCCAAATCTTATCCAACTATTTCTTAGTAATAATCAACTCAAAGATATTGATGGTCTTGAATCCTTAGTTAAGCTCGATCGCATATTTCTAACTGGAAATCAAATAAATGAAATTAAAGGACTCGATTCTCTAACCAATCTTCAATGGTTAGAAATCAACAATAATGAAATTGCTGAGATTAAGGGACTAGACTCATTAACTAATCTTATACGGTTGGAACTTGTTGGAAATCAAATAAAAGAAATAAAGAGTTTAGAAGAATTGTCTAATCTTGTAGTTCTGCAGCTTAATCGTAACCAACTAATAGAAATCAAGAATTTGGACCGTTTGACAAATCTCGAGCGTTTGTTTCTTGCTTACAACGAAATTAAGGAAATCAAAGGGCTGGAGACACTGACTAAACTTACTGTTTTATACCTTAACAATAATAACTTAACAGAGATTAAAAATTTGGAATCGTTAGTAAATCTAGAAACCTTATATCTCGACACGAATCAGATAACAGATTTGCATAATTTGGAATCGTTAGAAAAACTTGAAAAACTTAAACTTCTATATCTTAATTTCAATCCGATAGAAGGAGAAGAAAAACAATTTGCGACAGATGTCCAGGACTTTGAAGGAGTTAAGGTAAAAGAATTTTTAGCATCTTACAAGAAGTGGAAACAAGCAAATGGAAAATAGCACTCTTGTAAAGATACCTAGGACTTAGATTTAATTTTTCCGATGTTTTTTCTTCATATTCATTAAATTTTCAAATAGATTAAGGTTTAAATCGTTTTTTTTCTAAGAAATATGACTATTTCACTTTGAAATAAAAAAGTTAATATGAGTAAAGTGTTTAAAATTAATTTAAAACTAAATGGTTCGAATTATTATGTATCAAGTTGAAAAGATTAGCGACACCTGCTTCTTAATAAAGGCAACTGGTACGTTTCCTCCACCAGTAGCAGAAAGATTTGTAAAAGAATTTAAGGAATTAACTAAAGATGTCCATGAAAATTTGAGCATAATCGTCGACATTACCGATGCGATTCTTTTAAGCATAGATTCAATTGATATTATCTTAGACCTCTTAAAGAGCGATAATGAAAGACTTTTTAGATCTGCTTTCATAATTGAAAAAAATCCTGCTTTAGACGAAGAATTTAGATATCTCTTAGATCATGCTCAATCCCCTAAAAGAAAAATTGTATCCAGCCTCGAGGAAGCTAAAGAATGGATTGGTCTTGACAAAGTCGTAGTTAAAAAGTAGATTTGATATGTTTTTTTGATTTTGATTTTCTATTACAAACTTAACCTATTTTTACATAGTTCAACAGCCTTTGGATTATTATCCACACCAATCCATTTCCTACCTAACTTTTTAGCAGCAGAAATAGTCGTTCCAGAACCACAAAAGAAATCAGCAATAAGATCTCCTTCGTTGGAGGAGGATAAAATTATTCTTCTCATGAGTTTTTCCGGTTTTTGTGTAGGATAACCGAGATATTCTTTAGATCTTGTAGTCGTCTGAAAGGAATATACATCGTTCCAAACATCACCTACCAAAGTTCCTGGGCTTTCGTCTAAGTACTGCTTGCCACCTCTTCGTTTCCGATAGATGCGTCCTTTTTCATCTTTATGTCTAAACATTTTTTTAATATAGTCTTCTCTATAAGGCAAATATTGTTTATTAAATGTGAATGAGTCAGATTTCGTGTAATATAGTATCGTGTCGTGCTGACGTACCCATCCTTTTATTTGGCTTTTGAATCCTGAAACGCTACCTACGTTCCAAATAATTTCTCTTCTAAAATTTTTCCCTCCAAATACCTTATCGCATATAGGTTTCAAGTCAAAAACTGCATTTGCATCGCAATGTAAATAAAAACTACCACTTTCCTTAAGAATTCGATGCATTTCCTTAATCCGAGGGTACATAAAGCCTAGATACTCATCAATTGAACTCCAAATATCCGAAAATTCTTTATAATCGACCCCACTATAAAACGGTGGATCTATATAAATAAGATCGATAAAATCTGTATTGATTTTTTGCATAAAGTTTAGGTTTTCGGCGAAATAGACTGTATCTAACTTCATGTGAAAATTAAATATGAAATAGTATTATTACAATTACTATGGAGAAAGAAAGGTTAAATAAGAATTTCTTGGACGAATTCCGTGATTATAATTTTTCCAGAATCAACGAAACTAAAATCTTTTTAGTTGGTTCAATTCGATTTAAAGATTATTTCATTAAAATCGAATCGATTTTACAAATTAAATATCAAAAACTTGTAGCTGTTTGCTCTGTTGATGGGTTATTAAACAAAGATAAATTTAACACTAGTGAATGGGATAAATTACAAGAAATTGCTCTAAGAAAGTTAATCGATCAAGAAGCAATATTAGTTTTGGATGTTGAAAACTATATAGGTGAACAATCAAGAGAAGAAATCGATTATTTTAGTAAAACTCTTAAAAAGCCTGTGTATTACTTAACTGATCTTAAAGAACCTTGAATGGAACTTTTCTTCTTTGGAAGATATACACAAACCAACATAAATACCCTTATAAATCAATAATTTTGTAAACTCGTGTTTTATTAATGTTTGGAATAGAATCTAAACATAATCAATTCGATTTGAAAATATAACGATAAATTAAACGGGGTATAGCCAAAATGGAATTGTTCCAAGTATTTTGGGACGATCAAAAGAATTTATTCTTAGAATTTGAAAAGAACGATGAAGAACAAGTTCTTTTTCTTCCTGAGAAAATTATTCGAGTGAATTTTCAATTTGAAATGTCTAAGATTGTTAAACACGAAATTTATTATAAGCAATCCCCAACATTAATTTCGATAAAAAAGTTTTATCATGCAACGAATCGGTTAGGGTTTTCAATAGAATTAGATGAGATTCAAGGTTTTTTGGACATCCAGATCAAGATTTTAAGATTGACTTTTTTCTTAAACTCCGGTCATAAAGTTGAGTATACTTTTACGGAAAAATTTAACATCTCCGATATTTGGGTTAACGACGACTGTTATGACGGTTTTGAGTACATAGATTTACGTGGAACCAGAAGTCAAAGAACAAAGGTAACTCAAGAAAGAGTAATACACGCCGTAAAAACAGATTTTAATCAAAATACTGAAGAGAGAACGACAATCTACGAGAAAAAAAGTATTGAAAACATCTCTGTTGACAATTCCTTACTTTCGATGATTGGTGAGAATAATAAAACGTTAAAAAGTATAGAACAACATTTAAAAAATCTCTCATTAACACTACAAAATTTACCAGTAAATTCGATATTTTCTGACCCACCTGTAAGAACGCCTCAAAGAATCCCCGGGCCGGGTATTGAACGGATAAGACGAACAGAGCTCCCTTCTCTTATTCGGGGGAAAGATTCTTCTGCAAAAGTATTAGTAATCAAAGAAATGAAGGCTAAATTTAAAGAAACAACTGAAAAAAACCAAGGTTTTAGTATTCAAGATTTTTTAAAACCAATGGGAGAGGCTGAGCTCAAAGCTATCACATTGGATGACGAGAAGCTGATGAACCTTGAAGAGAAAGCGATTCAAAACCAAATTAAAAGGTTTGAACGACTGCAAGAGCAAGAAATTAAACTATTAGAACTTAAAGCACCTAAATAAATAAATATCCCTATTCCTCCAATATCTGAGTTTTTACTAGTTTCATTATAAATCTTTAATTAATTTCAATAATTAAGTTAAAATGGAGATATAAAACTCAATGGTGTAATAAAAAAATTTTATTAAATTATTTTATCGGTACAGCTGGTAGCGGGAAAAGTTCTCTTACGGGTTTGTTTAAGGATTATGTAACTAAAAGAGATACAGAGATTTCAGCAATTACGCTTAATCTTGATCCTGGTGTGAAAAACATGCCTTATACACCAGATATTGACATCAGAGATTTTATAGTTCTCGAAGAAGTGATGACAGAGTACGAATTAGGGCCGAATGGTGCTATGATCTTAGCATCCGATTTGATGGTTAACTTTTTAGACGATTTAAAATATGAAATCGATGAATACAATCCCGATTGGGTATTTGTGGACACAGCAGGACAACTTGAACTATTTGCATTTAGAGAGACGGGACCTTTAATAGCAAGTTCGCTAGGTTTTGGATCAATTCAAAAAGCTGTTTCTTTCCTATTTGATTCGAATCTTGCGCGGAGACCTAATGGCTTCATTTCCACATTACTTTTAGCCGCTTCTGTTCAGTTTAGGTTTAGGAATATATCACAGATTAATGTGTTATCAAAAGTAGACCTGTTAAGCGAAGACCAAATTGAAATGATAGTTAATTGGAGTCAAGACTTTCAAGCCTTGGAGGATTCAACAAATGAAAGGGAGAGTGGTTTAATAAGAGAGTTATCCATGCTACTATCAGAAGTGTTTATTCAATTAGGATCCACATCTGAGTTAATTCCATGCTCCATTAAAGAAGAGCAAGGTTTAGATCTACTTTTTGCCTATTATCAACGCATCTTTGATTCGGATAAATCAAGTTTTTATTGATTTGCTTTATTTAATTATCAAAAAAAATTATAAAATATTGAAGGGAGCTAAAACGTGAAAATAATTGGTCCTTGTGCGGGAATTGGCTCGCGATTACGACCATTTACCTTAAGTAAACCAAAGACTTTCATAAAGGTTGCGGGTAAAACAGTTCTCGAGCATATCCTTAATAAATTTAGCGAAACATTCGATTCAGAAACAGAGTTAATTTTAATTGTTGGTTATAAAAAAAGACAAATCACAGAATTTGTTAAACAAAAATATCATGATAAGTTTAAACTAACCTTTATAGAGCAAATACCACGAGGATACAACGATGATATACCATTTTACTGGGGATTGGGTGAAGCGGTATATTTAGCTAGTTCAAGATTCGAAGAACTCAACAGTTCGATTAAAGAAGCCGATAAGCGTAACGGATCCTTACTTTTTTTAGCTGATATGATACCAATTGATGATTACTCCTATTTAATGTATAGATATTATGAATCTGAGGTGGATGGAATAATAACGGTTATGGAGGTACCAAAAGAAGATGCCAGCTCCTACGGTGTTGTCGTCGTCGATAGCAATTCACTTATTCAGAAGTTAGTCGAAAAACCAAAAGATTTTGTTTCTAATTTAGCGATTGCTGGTATTTACGCTTTTTCTAATTCAGCCACTAAAGCTCTTTTTGACTTACTAAAGGGTTATTTAGATAAAAGGTCACATGATTCAAAAGAGGTTTACTTAACTGAAAGTCTCCAAGACTTAATAGATCGTGGATTTAAAATTGCTGCTGTTAATTTAAAGAAAGGTATTTTAGATTTTGGAAGACCTTCTGAAGTATTAAGGGGCAATAGGTACTTATTAGAGCAACAATCTATTAAAAAGGAATCATTTCCTGAATTAAACATAACAACTGAGAAATCATTCATAAAAAATCCTGTTCACATTGGTAAGAACACTTCAATAATTAATTCGGTTATTGGTCCCTATGTTTCAATAGGAGCTAACTCTAGAATCGAAAAATGTATCCTTGAGAATTGTGTTGTTGAAAGTGACGCAACGCTGAAAAATGTGATATCAGAAAATTCAATAATAGGTAGTAATGTTAAAGTTGAAAATATTAGCAAAAATAACCTAATAATAGGAGATAAAAGCATTTATTAAGTTCTCATTTTTTATCTGATTAAAATCGATTAAAATTGTTTAAAGAAATTTTTTAATCCCATAAAATATATTTTTAGTAAAATTAATATTAAATATAAGAAGAATTTGAAATCTGAATGAATAAATTAAATTGTAAAATGATGTATCGTGCCTTATAAAATCGCTTTTGATGTAGGACATAAACCCAGAGGTAAACTCGACGAGAATCTCACAGAGTTAAGAGATTTTTTAAACGCAAACGATTTTATGTGCTATAATTTTCTGGAAACTCCAATTACTCATAATTCCCTTGAGCCTTTTGACATTTTAGTGTTTGCGTGTCCTGATTTTGCCAAAATTACTTCGATGGAAATAACTGAAATTAATAATTGGGTAAGAAATGATGGTGGGGGGTTATTACTTCTTTCACACGCTGGTGGGGATAGGGGTAGAAACAGTAATTTAAGTGAATTAAGTCAAATGTATGGTATAGTTTTTGAAAACGACCAAGTTTTAGATGAAACTTACAATATAGGTATGGAAAACATGCCAATAATTACTTCCTTAATACCTCCACACCCTATTACAAATAGTATTAGTTCGATTTGTTATAGATCAGGTTGTTCGCTAAGCGTTTTAGGGAATGCTATATCAATAATTTCTTCAAATGAAACTTCGGAACCTTTCTCTTCGGCTTTAGTCTGTGTTTCTGAACCCAACAAAGGTAGAATATGCGCCATCGGGAGTTATGAAATATTTAGAGATCGCGTAGGGGGAGGCTTTAATAACGACGAGCATCCAAATTTGGCATATAATCTCTTTTCGTGGTTGATCTCTGATTATAGAATGGACCTACATTCGAGTGGAGCGGTCCCTGATATTGTTACTAATAAACTTGATACAGATATCGTTTCTTCTGATTACAATTCAGAAATACCTCAATCGTTATTATTTGGGCAGAAGAACATCGATATTGATTTTTCGATGAAAATATCGAAAAAAAGCGAGCTAGTAGAATTATTAAAAATATTTCAAAACCAAATCGACATGGTTAAAACTACAATTGATAAACTGATCAAAACAACTATAGCATCAGAAAAAGAAATTTTAGAGCTCCGTATTCCCGCAGAAACTGCTCAAAACAAAGAAAAACAAGTAATAGATAACTCAAAATCTAATGGTTTAGATAAATTACTAGAAAGTAATAATGTTCTAACAGATTTACCACCAAAGCCAGAAAGTTTAAAAATTAAAGATGAAGGCGACTTTATCGGATTACCTAAAATCGATGATACAAATAGATTAAAACCAGTTCCAAAAGCAAAAGATAAAAGAAAAGTTAAGAAGAGAGACCTAGTAGCTGAAAAGAAAGCATTAGAAGGTAAACTCAATTCGGTTCGAAATTTACTTGAATTTATAGAAAAAAAGCACGATTCTGGACAGATGGATGAAAAATCTTATGAAAAACGCGCTAGTCAACTTAAGAGTGATTTAATTACTACGCAAAACAAGATCGAAGAAATTAATAAAAAATTAGATTAAAGAGTACCACTCAAATTTCTTAATTTATAGGTTTAAAGTCATCAGGAACATACGGTTGGGCATATTTATTTACAATTTCAAAGAATTCTTTATCTCCAACACCCTTTGATATTTTCTTTAATTCTTGTTTTATCAAATTAAAGGATTTTCTAAGGTCCTTTTTAGAAGTTTCCTCATGTTTTTTTTTCACTTCAGTAACGATCTGCTTTATAATTGCATCTGGAATATCTAAATCCAAAACTTTTATTTTTTTTTGAAGAGCGTATAAAATCGATTTGGAGCCTGAAAATTTTCCTAGATAGAATTTTCTTCTTCTTCCGACTAAATTTGGATTAATTGGCTCATATGTTAACGGATGTGCTAAAATTGCCGCTATATGGAGACCACTTTCGTGAGAAAAGGCATATTCTCCAACTATTGGTTTATTTAAAGCTAAGGGTTGGTTGAAGTATTTCTCACAGACTTCACTTAATTCTGGTAATCTTTTCAAATCAATACCCGTATTTATCCCAATTCGCTCTAAAATAGTAACGACTTCTTCTAAAGCAGCGTTTCCCGCTCTCTCTCCATATCCATTAATACATGTGTGTGGGTACGTACATCCTTCAATTACTCCAGTAATCGTATTCGCAACAGCTAAACCAAAATCATTGTGCGCATGAATCCCCATAGGGATTTTTTTTTTAAGAGGGTCAATCACCTCCTTTTTAATGCGTTTATACAAGTGAGAAGTAGAGTAAGGTGTTAAGACGCCAACAGTATCGCCTAACACAATTCTTTTAGAGCCCGCTTCAATCGCCGTCTGAAACACATTTTTCAAATGAGTAAAATCACATCGCGTTCCATCTTCAGACACCCAATTTACTTTGAAACCGTTATCAATTGCGTAATGAATAGCTTCAGTTATGATTTCTAACTGTTCCTCAGGTTTTTGTTTCATTGTTTTTCTAAATATTGGAGATATAGGCATAAAAATTACAATTTCTTTAAGGTCTGCTTCAATACATGCATTGATATCTTCCTTCTTTGGACGAGCTATTCCGAGAATTGTTGATCTTTCCAAGTTTTCATTAACGAGAGTTTTAACGATTTTTTTTTCTGTTTTGGATACTGCAGGAAAACCAACAGCAATTAATTTCACTCCAATTTCATCCATTAACTTTGCTAAATGGATTTTTTCATCAAGTGTAAGATAAACAGTAGGACTTTGTTCGCCATCCCTCAATGTTTCATCCCAAACACAAACTTGAGATGGTATATCGAGATTCTGTTCTTTTAACGCAATTTTATTATAATCAACTAGTAAGTTTTCTAGTTCTTCCTTTGTAAATTTATAGCTCATTTCTATTTCTAAGAATAATCTAAAATAAATAAATTCAATTATTTGATATTAATTTAAGAATAGTAAAAAAAATTGTTTATGTTAAACTAAGCAGAACATGTTTAGTTATGTTCACAGCCACATCCGCATTCGTGAGAATCTTGCGGATCTGGTTCACAACCTGTTTCTAAAATTTTTATTTTGAAATGAAGTGTTTTTCCTGCTAATGGATGATTCATATCTATTTTAATAAATTCCTCATCAACTTCTTTAACCCAGGCCATTGAATGAGTTCCATTTGCGTCACCAACTCCGAGCATCATACCTGGCTCTGGATCTAAATCCTCTGGCAGTTGGTCGGTGCTAATAGTTTGAACTAATAGAGGATCAATTTCGCCATAAGCTTCAGAGGCGCTTAATATAATTTCAAATTCGTTTCCAACATCTTTACCTAATACTGAATCGTCAAATCCTTTAATCATCATAATTGAGCCGACTTCAAACTTTAATGGTTCTCCGCCTTGAAGCTCCGTGCTATCGAATATGGTTCTGTCTTCTAATCTTCCTTCGTATTCAACTTTAATAATATCGCCTTTCTTAATCGCCATAGTAAATCCAACTTTTACATAATTAATAGAATAATAGAATTATCCATTATTACTTAACTGTTTATAATTTAGAAATTCATTACCTTCTACTGACTATATTGGCTATATCTATTTAAAAATGAATTTGAAATTTTTCTACTTTGTAAATCCTTGAATTTTCTCATTTTTCTTGTATGAGATTTTTGGATTTGGAACACATTCCAGGAAAATAATTCTCTATAATTTATAGAGCAAATCCGCAGGGTGTTAACCTTAGTTTTTATAATGATTATGAGAGATTTTTCATTATTTTGATAATGCTAGAACTTCATCTTTTTATATTTTCTAAGTATGTAAATTTAATTGAATATCTTATCTAACTATTTTTTTTTTTTAAGATAAATCTATAATATGCTTAAAATTAATATACATAAAAAATTAGACTAGGATTTTTTTATGCCATTAAAAATATTTGAAAATGATAGAACCAATAAAATCATCCTCTTTATTATTCTAATAGCACTAATAACTGCTTCGGCTATATTGGTATCTGTTGTAGTTATATATTTCGTATCTCTTGAAGAAACCGGAGGGGGATGACCGAGCACATGCAGTATCTTTACAAATGTAATTTTAACTTTAATTAATAAATAAGGATGAGTTTTGCGAGAAAATTTTAGTCGCAAGATGACTTTCCCAGCACGGGTTCATAAAAATATAATACTAATAATATCTTATATAATATGTAGTATTTATTCTACTAGTAATTAACAAAACTCTTATAAGTGTTTAAAACCTCTCAATTACACAAATTTGAATGACTGTATAGTATAATGTCGAACGAAACTCCCGATAATGTTAAAAGATCTTTACGTGCGATTGGATTAACGGATTATGAGATTTCGATATATCTAACTTTAATTTCAAAAGGACCTATGGATGCAAGAGAGCTTTCTGATGCATCAGGTGTGCCATATTCTAGAATTTACAATATTTTGACTCAATTAGAAAAGGAAAAAATGTTCATTCTAAGAGAAGAAAACACTCGTCCGTCGACATATTTTGCAAAAAGTCCAGACGAAGTGCTAATTATCGCAAAGAAACAACTTAACGATAATTTTAATGAACACTCAAACAAAATCATCCACATGCTCAAACCTATTTACGAATCTCATGACACTCCCATAAAAATTGCTTTATATGTTCACCGCGGACGAGATGTATGTATCGGTCGAAGTATTGATCTCATCAGTCGGGCTAAAAACTCTCTTTACTTCGTTGCTCCCTATTATGAGTTTTTAGAAATATTTTATGACGATGTTAAGAAAGCTAGAGCGAGAGGTGTTATTGATATAAAAATGCTAATTGAAGAAGAAGCATTGGAAGACAAAAAATTTAGAGAAATCATCGAAAAATATAGTGAAATCTCTGAAATTCGCTCTCGCAATCAAGTATTCGGAGCAAGCGTAGTAATGGATGAGGGAGAAGATGCATTTATTATACTGACCCAAGGTTTTTTCAAGGCATTAAGCTATTTCGGCGTAGCTACCGATCATATAGCCTTTGGACCCGCAAGCAACTTTTATTTTGATTATTTATATAAATCAGCAAAACCATTGAAAAGTAAGACGAAATAACAATTTTAGAGAGAATAATAAAAAATTCTTACTCCTCGATTTCCTAAAAAATAACTCACATATTCTCTTTTCCATTAAAAACAGGGATAATTATATGTGATGGGTGATCTCTATCGTGATATATTGTTTGAGTAGCGATTTGGTATTTCTTTTTATTTTTTTTCCCAGCAAGGTTAGAATTAACATCAAATCTTGGGAAATTACTTGAAGTAATCTCTAACCGTATTTTATGATTCTTTGGAAAATATATTGCAATGGATCCGATTACAACTTCAAACTTATAAATTTTGTTAGGGTTTATGAGTTTAGGATTGTCCAAATTACCGTTACGGTAACGTGTTCTAATCCCTGAATCAACTATATTTATAGATTTTTTATTGTTTGGGTAAACATCAACTAGTTTAACCATGAAATCCGTATCTTCCACAGTAGTTGACGCGTAAAATATTATTTTTACCTCGCCAATTATTTCCAAACCTTTTTCAAGGGCATTGGTGGTGAAAATTAGAATGTCGTCGCATCTTTCAATATCAGTTTGGTCTTGAGGACCACTCAATAAGAACAAATTTCTCCCACCTTTAGTAATTACGGGAGTCGAAGGGTCAAATAAGTATTGATCTGGCGGTTCATCTTTAGCTTTGTTTTTAGAAAGAAAACCATCTCCGTTTAGGCTGTTACTCTTCCCATTTGAATGAAGATATAACTTTAATTCTGTTGAAGTTGGAGGCCATTTATTAAAAGCCCTCCAAATATCCCTGTTTAATATATATATCTGTAATGGAGGAATTTCATTCAAAAGCGATTGTTCCCCTTTTAAATAACAATCGTACCACCAGAAGGGGAGGATATTTTGGAAGAATCTAAAATCATCTTTCAGATGTGAATATTTCAATGGCTTTATTAAAAGCTTATCCATATTTATATGACTCCACGGCCCAATGATCATTTTAAATTTCTCTTTGAAAAAATCTGGTGCGTTTTTTTGTATTAACATAACATCTCGTATCATATGTTCTATGAACATATCATACCACCCCCCTATAAAAAACATGGGCGTGTTAAATTCATAGTTGAGTCCAAATGCGTATGGAGATAGGTCGTAGTTGTGAAATATATTCCTTTTATAAAATAACTCCTTTATTAGTTTAGTAAACGATCCCTTATCCATTCTTGAAACATCGACATCTGTTTTATACACTCTATTCATCATTTTCATCGAGTATTTGGGATTATCGATGTTTGCCATATCTGACAACTTTGGCTTTTTGGAGTCTAATGGTTCGTTATAAAAACTATTCGAAGGATTGAAAAAGAGTTGTTTGTAGTATCCATTCTTATCCCATTGGTCAAAATCCATAGTTGTTAATTTCTTCATTGTAGAAATCATTATTAAGTATATAGCTCCTGATAAACCAACAGGATACAACCCACCAGGATGCCAGAACACGTTGGAATAAGAGCTATGGATAGGATTTAAACAAGCCAGTAAATTGTCATTGTTCCAAGATACAGCTAGTTGAGTTATACCTAAATACGATAACCCCCACATTCCTATTTTCTTGTTATACCAAAATCGACGAGTGATCCAACGTAAAGTTTCGATTCCATCTTGTCGTTCGTATATATATAGCGAATTAGTACCATGCTCACTTGATCGCCCGCAACCCCGAATATCTTGAATCACAGCGACATACCCTTTAGAGGCAATAAAATATCCTAGGATACTAAAACGATCTTTCCAATAAGGTAGTCTTACTAGAATAGTCGGTCCCGTTCCCTTTTTTTTGTAAAGTTCTTTAGGTAAGTAGATGTCTGTCGCTAATTTGCCCCCGTCTTCAAGCTCTATCAAGACTTCTTTCAATCTAATAGAATTTGTTTCTGGTAAAAAATTGACTTTTTGGAGTCTTTTTGATCGCCCAATTACTTCAAAAATTTTAAAAAGGGGAGTATAAATATAATCTACAAGAAATGCCATGCGAATAAATATAGAACTTAAAGGGGCTAGAATAGTTGGTAATTTTAAACCGATCTTTATATCTTTAGGATTAAACTTTCTTTTCATACTCTAAAAAGAATATAAAGTGAAAGATTTTTGAATTTAACTATTTACCATGTAATTGTAATTGCATTTTCGGGGCAAACTTCGACACATTTAAAACAACGACTACAGAGTGAGCCCCATATAGGCGTGATTCTCCAATCTTGAGGATCATACACGTCTTTTTGCTTCTTCTCAGTGCCTAACGTTTCGTGCATAATAAATACCGCTGGATCACACGCTTTCATACACAAACCGCAGTTTCTGGGATCAATTTTCCCTTTTTCCCCACAAACAGAATAATCTATTCTAATCTTTGTCCTTTTCTTTTTCTTTGCTTTACTCATATAATCACCTAGTATGTTCCATCAAATCCAGGATATTCTTCTCGGGGAATTAATTTTAAGGCGTCGTGTTTACAGGCGTGACGACAAACACCACATCCATAACATTTATTATAGTCGATTATAACTCTATCCATTGAAGGAATAAACCGAATAGCGCTTAATTGACATGTAGCAACACATGATTTACATCCTTGGCATTTATCTTGATCTAATTGGATAATGTATTCCGCTTTATACATCACATTAATATCAAAATTATTACGTAATGTAAACGCTCCGCACTCAGGACTCTCACACGAACAGACTGCATTTATGTACGGTATTGGTTGAAACCAAACGCTTGAAATATAACCTTTTTTATTGAATTCTTCCAATTTTTCAACTGCAGTCTCTCGGTCAATCCTTACTACTCGGTCTTTTGGTATAAAACGAGGCAATTTTTCGAGGACCTCTGACAGAACACCAAAATTTATGCAAACAGCTTCTTTTTTCTTTCTTTGCATCCAACGACACATACAATAATTACATATTATAGGCTCAGCCGCAAGTTCTGACATGATAATTTGAGCATCCTCTAAAGGTATAACTTGACCGAAATGCCCATCAGCTCTTACGGGATTTCTCCTTTTCTTTTGGCTGTGGATCATGTTTTCAGCCCTCCAGCGAAGAATTTTTCCAATAACCGGCATTTTCAACTTATATCCTAGATCTTTAGAAGAAAAACCCATTATTTTTCTGATATAAACTTGTTCAAAATTCATCCATTGCTCCGTCAAGTAATCTTTCATATTACTTTCTTCAGCAAGCTCATCAGAGTAATTTTTGGCATTCATATACCATTTTTTACCCGCCCCGTGAGACATACACCACTGACACATAAACTAATCCCTTAGTTCAAAATTTCATTCCTAATTTTAATAATACAAATTAGACTTTTTCCTTAATAAAACTATTCTTTACTATTTTTTAACACAAAAGGAAGTCGAAAATAAAAATATAAACCAAATGGATTTATTCCTTGCGTTTTTTTAAGTTTTTTGCGTGTTATTTCTCTATTCTAACTTATGGGTCCTTAAATGTTCCATCATACCAACTCCAGTTTCTCCACTTTTCAAATCTTTTAAAATTGCCATTTGTTCAAATAATTCTGTATTTCCCCCATCAAAACTTCTAACAAATCGAATAAAAGAATTTCTCGCAAATCGCTCTGCTTTAATTTTATATGATTTACCAGTTGCATCCGTAAATTCATAATATGTAATAAGTGGACTATTAAACAGGTCAGAATCTATTTGAGTTTTAATTTCCATATTAGATATAGAAATATTTCCTTTTTCAGTTGATGTATGACCCGATAAATCAATTTGATCACTACTATAATC
>JAGXNS010000003.1 GCA_019894855.1 Promethearchaeota archaeon | reverse complement strand
ACCTCTCTTCTCCCTTTCTCATTTGGAACTTTTATTTCTATTTCGCGATCGAATCTACCTGGACGCCTTAGGGCGGGATCCAAACTATTGGGGCGATTAGTTGCACCGATTACTATTACTCTGCCTCTACTATGCAATCCATCCATTAACGCTAGTAATTGAGCTACAACCCTTCTTTCAACTTCCCCTGTAACAGTTTCTCTTTTAGGTGCGATAGCATCAATTTCATCTATAAATATTATTGAAGGACTTTTTTCTTCAGCCTCAATGAATAATTTGCGTAATTTTTTTTCTGACTCACCATAAAACTTACTCATTATTTCTGGTCCATTTATTGAAATAAAATAGGCTTCGCTTTCGTTTGCTACGGCTTTAGCTAATAGCGTTTTGCCGCACCCTGGAGGACCTCTTAATAAAACACCTTTTGGAGGGTCAATACCTAAATGCTTAAATATTGAAGGATGCCTTAATGGGAGTTCAACCATCTCTCTAACTCTTTGTATTTCACGATCTAAACCTCCAACCTCTTCATATGTAACAATGTCTGCCCCCCGTTCTTCATCTTCAGTAATATTTTCACTTATATGAAGAATTGTCTCTGGTTTAATAGTACAAATTCCACTAGGTCTCATACTTATGACCTTAAAAGTAATTTCTCGGCTGATGCCTATTGATATAAATATAAAATCATCAATAGCAACGGGGTAATTACTTAATTTTCGTTTAACGAAGGTTTCAAACCTTGGGTTTGATTTTATTTTAACACTAATTGGTGCTAAAACGATATTTTGAGCGGAATGAGTTGTTACTTTTCTGATATGAATCGTATCATCTATGCTCGTTCCGATATTCTTTTTCAATCTAGAATCAATGCGTATGATCCCTAAACCACTATCTTGAGGATAACTGGGCCAAGCTATTCCAGCACTCTCTTTCTTTCCAACTAGGGCGATCACATCTCCAGTTTTTATATCTAACTTTTCCATGGTTTCCTGATCAATTCTAGCGATATTTCGACCAATATCCCTTTTTTTTGCTTCTTGTACTCGTAAAGATACTTTAAGATTATCCTTGCCATTTATGTTGTTTTCTTCTGATGACATATTAGATCCTTTAATACTATTTTGAGTATACTAAAAATATGAAAGAATAATTTTGTAAAAATTTTTGCTTTTTTTTAAGGTAAATTTTATTTTTTTTTGAAGAAACTATCTAATGAAACTTGTGTTTTGGAAGAAGTTTGTTTTTTTAAGCGTTCAATTGCGTTTTCTACCCTTTGTTTTGAAAAATTGTGTTGTTCTATCAGAAGTTCTTCGACTTTTTCGTATTTACTTTTTTCGAAGATTATTTTTGGATAGTCTTTTTTTATATCTGGGTATAAAAATATCTCTTTTATTTGTTCAATAGTACTTCTTTCAACCTGAATTTCTATATTTCCAACTTTAACATTATTATTTATGATATTATCTAATGAACCGAACTTTCTAATAAGTTCGAGAGCTTTATGCTGTCCAATCCCTTTAATACCTGGGAAGAAATCCGTTCCTATTAATATTCCCATTTCTATTAACTGTTCACGAGTTATATTTAAATTTTCAAGAAATTTTGATAGGGAAATGTACTCAATATCAAGTGTAACGGTTGTGTTTCTAAGTTTTTTACTCCTGCTCACAGCAAAATTTCGTATTAACCTCTCTCCACCAAAAAGTAATGTATCGTAGTCTTGAGAAGCACATGCCCAAGCATCACCTTTTTCGACTAAAAAAGCAGATTGAGCTTCACCTTCAGAAGTAGCATCAACGATGGGTATTCCAAGATATTTTAATAATTTCTTACTCTCCTCTATCATGTTAGTATCCAATTTAGAAGTCATCTGGGCATATTTTTTAGCTTCTCCAAAATCCTCATCCTCTTGTGCTTTGATCATTTTGTTTTCTGCTGCTACTTTGATTTTTCTTCTTTCTAATATAGTCTCCATCTTAAGTTCAGAAGGAATTCCATCAAACACATAAATAGGCTTTATGCCATGCTCTAAAAAATTAATAGTTCTATAGAATAATCCAGATAGATGGGAAGTTATATTTCCATTGTAATCTTTTAATGGAGTTCCATCTCTTTGTCTAATAATAGCTAAAAACTGGTATATCGTGTTAAAGGCATCGATAGCAATTTGTTTATTTAATAAATTATCAAAAGTTATAGTTCTCCTTACTTCTTTTACTAGTTCGTTTATTTTAGTGCCCATGATTTATCTTTAATTTTATATCCAATAATTATCTAAGTTTTATTGTATATATTTTACACTATAATTTTTCCTTTTTCAGTAAACGCTTCTTAAGATGCAATCCACACCTTTCACATTTTTTGTTTAAATCTTCTGGTTTTTGCAGGGTTTTGCAATAAGGGCAATAAACTTCGAAGTACATTTTCTCCTCTATTCCTTTTTTATATAAAGGTTTGAATCTAATTTTTAACATAGTACATAAATTTTCCATGGAATAATCATTAGTGTAAAGTATAATATCTTCCGGGTGTGTGTCCATTAATTCTAATACTAAACCCATTAAGCTGACGTCGTTCTTAGATAAAACCTTCGTAGTGCCAGTTGATTTGGATTTTTCCTCAACTATATTTGAATATTTATCCTGACTTTTCTTAACGACTAGTTTTCCAGTCTCAATTGCAAATTCTATTCTTCGTAAAATATTTCTGTTTCGATCGATGTATTTTGGTACTTTTAACTCATCCACAATCTCAGGTGTTGTGAAAATTTTTTCTGGAAAGTAATTAAAATCTAAACCAGTTAAAAATATATTTGTATCAAAAACTAGAATTGATTTCTTCTTCTGGGCTGTCGTCTAACGGCACCTTTATAGTTCCAATTATCTTTTTCCTTAATCTTCGAATATAATTATCACTAATACTTTTAGAAAGGCGAATAAAACTTGAATGAGAATTGGCTTTGCGAACTCTAATTATTGATTTTGGTTGGACATCTTTTAAAGATTTTTGACCGTCAATAATAATCTTAGCGCTTAATCTAGGCCTTAAAAGTTGGATTTCAACTTCACTTTCTATTGGTAATACAATTGGCTTCAAGCCCGAGCGAGCAAAACTGTTTAAGGGTGTAATTTGCATTATATCCATCGTTGATTTAACAATCGCACCACCTGCGCTAAGGTTATATGCTGTAGAACCAACAGAAGTAGATACAATAATTCCATCTAAATAACTACGATTGAGATAACATCCGTCTATTTTTATAGATGCCAAAAGAACTTTTGAACTCTTTGATGAGATTATTAAAATTTCGTTTAGAGCGTTGCTCAATCGAATTTCTTCAGAATCCTTTAATATAAAAGCAGTTAATTTGGAGCATTTTTCAATTAAATAATCACCTTTTAAAACACGATTTATATCGTTAAAAACATTCCTTTCATTTGTTTCATCTAGGAATCCTAGGGATCCAATATTAACGCCTAGTAGGGGAGGTGCGTTCCGCGGTGGCAAACTACCTGCTACTCTTAATATAGTTCCATCTCCCCCTACAGAGATTAAAAATTTTGTGTTATCTTTCGTCATTTCCTTTAAATCTTTTCCACTATGCGGAAAGATTTTAGGTGCGATTCGAGTCTCCATTTGAACAATTTCGCCCTTTTTTACTAAATATTCGAAAATTTTTTTTGTTAAGTTGATCGCTCTCTCTGAGTCCATTCTGCAAGCTAACGAAATTGGTTTTTTTTCCATATCACTCCGACTCCTTTAAGAGTTTTTCTTGAATAGTAATACACAATAAAAATTGGGAAATTAAATCTTAAATTTTGCTTTAATCTGTTCTAACAGCTTATTAATTAATAATAACTCTATTTATCAAAGTTTTTCCTGCAAGTTGCCAATATTCCACTTGTGCTAAAGACATTTTACCTGAATCCAGTTGTAACTCTTTTATCTTTTGTTTTAATTCTTCATCTGCAGGCCAGGCAACATCCACAGATTCATATGATTCAAGATCCATTATGTTGACTAGGGTATCTTCAATAAAATTAATTTGAGCGGTGCCTTTGAGGATCTCTGGAATTTCCACCATATGACCCGAAGGTATCGTGAGAGATCTCTTATTATTGTCAAATACTCCGACGCATACCACTCTGACTTTTGCATGTCCGTGCTTTCCTGACTTACTCCTTTCAGTTGCTTTAATTTGGCACGGCTCTTCTTCGACCATGATATATTGTCCGGTTTTTAACTTTTGAATTTCAGTTCTACGAATTGACATTTTTTTTCTTTTTTTCTTTCTTTATTTGATATAATATTATCTAAGATTGAATGAAAAAAAAATTTCGCTTTTTATGAGAATTTTCTAAAATATATTCTATTTCTTATAGATAGAATATTACCTTTTCTTAGTTACTACAATGGATTTTTAAAGCATTAAAAATATTAGTTTTTGTTTATTTTAATTACTAAAACATAAAGCAATTTCATTTATACTATGGCGTTTAATAAGTTGGGCAAAGATTTAGAATCGATAATGCGAAAATTACGAGGTTTGCCAAAAATCGATAAAGATGCGATTAACATAGTAATACAGTCGCTACAAAGAAGTCTTTTGGAATCAGATGTGAAAGTAGAATTAGTCTTCCAGATGACTGAAAATATCAAAAAAGAAGCAATGAATACTGATTTAAAACGAGCGAGAAGGAAAGACTTCATAATTAAGCTCGTTCATGATGAGTTAGTGAAAACAATCGGAGGGACATCTGCCCCTATAAGAATAAAACCAGGGAAAAGTAATGTTATTCTACTTGTTGGAATTCAAGGTTCAGGTAAAACTACTTCTATCGGCAAGTTAGCGCGATTTTATAAGAATAAGGGATATAAAGTAGCCGCAGTTACTACTGATACATGGCGTCCTGGGGCTTACGAACAATTAGTACAGTTAACAGACCAAATTGGAGTTAAATGTTATGGTAATCCTAATGAAAAAAATGCGATCAAACTTGCAGTTAGAGAAACTAAAAAAGCAATAAATGACGAGCATGACATAATAATTGTAGATACCGCTGGCAGACATAAAGAAGAAAAAGAATTAATGAGAGAGATGGAAAAAATCGAATCAAGTTTAAAACCTAACGAAGTTATCTTAGTGATAGATGGAACTTTAGGGCAACAAGCTTATTCACAAGCAGAAGAATTTGCTAAATCTACAAATATTGGGAGTATAATCGTTACCAAACTAGATGGGACAGCTAAAGGGGGTGGAGCGCTTTCTGCTTGTGCTGCCACTAATCAATCCATAAGGTTCATTGGAGTCGGAGAAAAATTAGAAGATTTCGAAGAATTTAATCCAACAACATTTGTAGGTTCTCTACTAGGCGTTCCTGATATAGAAGGTTTGGTCAAAAAGGTACAAGAAGCTGAAATCGATGTCGATCCCAATTTGGTTAAAAGAATGATGAAAGGAAAATTTACTCTCGACGATCTTTATTCTCAATTGAAATCTATTAAAAAAGTCGGTAAAATGAAAAATATTTTAGCAATGATGGGAGGGGGTAATATTCCTGAGGCATTAACTGATGACGCTGAAAAAAATTTAGAAAAGTGGGAGGTTGTTTTAAATTCTCTGACCCAAGCAGAAAAGGAAGATCCGAAAATTATCAAAAAAACACGAAAAAGAAGAATTGCTATTGGGAGTGGCACTGATTACACTACAATAAATAGAATGCTCGATCAATATAATCAAATGAAAAAATTCATGAAAAAAGCTCTTCAAATGCAGAAAAAAGGAAAAGGAATGCCTGGTATCCCGGGGATGGGAAAAGCAGGAGCCCAATTCATGAATAAGTTAGGAAAAGACAATAAATTCTAAGTATAGTATTTAGATTTGATAAATTTGGATTTCTTAATATTTGTGGAAAGCGTTTCTAAATATACTAAAGGCGATATTGATGAAGGAAAAACTCCCCTCGATGTATATACGCTATGCGCTATTGTAAGAGAATCTTTTTGTATCTCTTATACAATAAGAAAAGATAATAATTTTTACTTATATAATGAAACAGATCACCTTTTAATAAAGATTGAAGGTAAGTCACTGAGATATTTAGGTTCTGATGAGAGATCCCAAGCTTTGCTTTTATTGAGAGCTTTTGCGAAAATAGAAAACAATGAAAATAATAACGATCGAGAATGGATTAAGTCAACTCCAGGGATTTTTGTCAAAAAGCTACCTAGCTCAGAACTTATTTTAGAAAACATTAATGGTAACTTTAATGATAATAGGATATTTATTACTGATATTTCTAAAGAAAATTTTAAACTAAATGTTAAATATGGAGAGAACATTGACGAAAATAGCTCATGTTGCTATCTTTTTTCATTCTCTCAAGAATCAATCACTTTTCTTAAATTTTTACAAAAAGTTAATGAAGAGTGTACTTTAAAAAATATTGATCTTTCAAAAATAAGAGGAATTGAAAATAAAATCTTATATATAAACTTCTTATACGATCACAGAAATTACTGAAAAACTGATAGGGAACGATGATCTTAAAAAATGGGCTCA
Organism: Promethearchaeota archaeon; assembly: GCA_019894855.1. Classification (GTDB taxonomy): domain Archaea; phylum Asgardarchaeota; class Lokiarchaeia; order Sigyniarchaeales; family SOKP01; genus SOKP01. Next base: position 74,634 of record JAGXNS010000003.1, on the reverse strand, counting down.
TATATAGTGATGGATTGCTTCGCAATGGCGTTATTTTAATTCTTGAAGGTGTAATTGGATCAGTTATATACAATATAACCAAGGAAACTCTACAATCAATAAGGAATCAAAATACAGACGGAATAGAAATTGATTGTGAGAAGAGAACGATTATACCCGGGATAATTGATATTCATTCCCATTTAAGGGATATGGAACAGAGCGAAAAAGAAACATTTTTAACAGGAACTTTAGCAGCAGCTTTCTCTGGAATAACAACTGTTTTCACTATGCCTAACACAAAACCACCAGCTATAAGTGCAAAACAGGTTAAAAAATGGATGAAAAAAGCACGCAATAATATACATGTAGATGTAGGGTTTATAGCGGGGATTCCAAGGGATTTTAATTTCGAAGAAATAATTTCTATTATTGACTTAGGTGTTATAGGCTTTAAAATCTACCCTTTAAATTCTTTAAATGGTATCGATTGGACAGATTACTTAAATGTTCAAAAACTTCTTAACATATCCTCAAAATTCCAACTTCCGATTTTTATTCATCCCGATTGGCCTTTGAACGCCGAAGAAAAAGAAAAGATATTTCAAAAAGATATTGAAGAAAAATTACCGCTTTTAAAACTGCATAATAAATTATACCCAACCTACATGGAAGCTAAATTTGTGAATTTTATTCTTGAAAACTATTATAAAGTTCTTGTGGATTTAGATTTAATCCCTGAAGATTATCCTATTATCCATTTCTGTCATATTAGTTGCCGGGATAGCTACTCCTTGATTAAAAAAGCGTTAAGCACGAATAAATCCTTAAGAATTACATTTGAGATAACACCACATCATCTATTATTAGCTGATTCTATTCGTATTGAAAATCCTAATTATGCTAAAGTCCTCCCACCTTTAAGAAATGAAAAGCACATATCTTATCTATTTCAGGAGCTTAAACGAGGTAATATAAAATTATTGGGCACGGATCACGCACCACATACCTCCGAAGAGAAAAACAAAGTGTTTCTCGACGCGCCCTCAGGATTTCCTGGATTTGAGTCATATCCTTTAATAGTACTAAATCAAGTTTTTAAAAATGAATTTTCTTTAGAATTATTTGTTAAAATTACTTCAGAAAATCCAGCAATAATTTTTAAATTAAATAATAAAGGTTTTATTAAAGCGGGATACGATGCTGATTTAATTGTCGTAGATCGGGGGGTGGATTATCCTATTGAATCAAAACAATTCAAATCAAAAGCAAAGTTTTCACCTTTCCAAAACTATCAAACAAATGTTCACATATGGAAAGTATTTTTAAGAGGCATAGAAGTAAATATTGATGAATCTAATCCTATTGGAAATGTAATTAAAGGAACAATTTAAGTAATTATTATAATTTGTCATCCTTATAGAAAGCAAAATCTTAATGTGAAAAAATGGCAGATAAAGAAATCTTCACCACAGCTGACGGAAAAGAGTTACTACAATTTGCAAGAGAGAATATCGAGTATTACCTTAAGAATAGTAAACATATCATTATACCTGAGGTTTTAAAAGAAAAATTTAAGGAAAATTATGGAGCATTTGTCACTTTAAATACTCATAATGTGAAAGGTAATCCTTTAAGAGGTTGTATAGGATATATAGAACCAAAATTTGCATTATACGATGTTATTCATAAAGTTTCAATCAGTTCAGCAACTGAAGATACTCGTTTCTCATCTGTATCTATTGATGAAATGGATAATATTACTATTGAAATTTCAATATTAACTCCTCCAAAGATATTAGAAGTTAGCTCTCCGAATGAATATCTTGAGAAAATTGTGATAGGGAGGGATGGACTTATAGCGGAGAGAGGAATGAGAAGAGGATTGCTTCTTCCACAAGTTCCAATCGATCACGATAGGAATTGGGATGTTGAGACTTTTCTTAATCATACATGTAGTAAAGCGTGGATTTCTTCTGACGCTTGGAAAGATATAAAAGGAACTAAAATATCTTCATTTCAAGCAATTATATTTGAAGAAAAAACTCCACGGGGAGAGGTTGTTCGTAAATATTTTTCTTAGATCAAAATAACTTACCATTTTCTTGAGAATTATGGAAAAAGATGAAAATTTAATTTTAACGATAGATATTTCTTCCAATTTAATAAAGGTAGGGTTAGTATCCGAACAATTAAAAATTAAAATCTATAACACTCAAGAATTAAAAATATATAACGAAGATTTAGATGGTTTTGCTAAACGCTTTGATATGGAGGACCTTTGGAAAAAGGTTATTATGGGAATGGATTTTGTTCTTTCCAAATCTAATAACAAAAGGATTATAGGTTTGTCAACCTGTACTCAACGAATTGCCTCCGTTTTTCTAGACGAAAAAGGAAGCGCTGTCTATGGAGGACCCAATATCGATATTCGGGGTATTGATTCAGCCTATCTTATAGACGATGCATTTTCAGAAAGGGATCTGTTTGAAATAACGGGACACAGTCCGTCTCTGCTATTTTGTTTAGCAAGATTATTGTGGTTTAAAGAAGAAGCTGAAGAAGTTTATGCAAAAATTAAAAAAGTATTGACATTAGATGATTGGTTAGTCTACAAACTTACGGGAAATTTTTGTTCTGATCTATCCTCTGCAGCTGAGTCCCAAATACTGGATATTAAAAAAGGAGAATGGAGTTCTGAAATAATAGACACTTTCAATTTTGATCCCGATTTTTTTCCAGATATTGTTGATTCAGGAGCTATTGTGGGCGAATTAAAAGAAAATTTAAACAAAAGATTCGATACTGACCTTAAAAGAATTCCTTTTGTAAAATCGGGCGGAGATACACAAGCAACTTTATTAGGTATGGGTGTAATCGAAGAAGGAGACATAGGCATTAGTTTAGGTACTACATCACCTCTTGAACTCGTTGTAAATAAACCCATTTTTGATCCTAATTGTAATTTCTGGACCTCATGCCATTCGATAAAAGGAAAATGGTTAATTGAAAGCAATGCGGGCAACACGGGCGCGTCCTACAATTGGTTTAAAGAAGCATTTTTATCAAGCTTTACTGACAATCCAGATTCTTTAGTAGAGGAATATCTAAAAAGAACAACGCCAGGAGCTTTTTCGACTTACACCTACTTGGGTCCTGAAAAGATGAATATAAAAAATACTACTTCTATTAAGAGGGGTGCTTTTGTTTTTCAACCACCTATTATGGTGTCTGAGGAAGTCCCTAAAATTGAAAATTTTGCCCGGAGCGTTCTTGAAAACATAGCATTCGGGATATTTGAAAATCATCAAGTGTTGCGCAATCAAACTGACCTTAGCACAAAAACATATGTTGCAGGTGGGATGGCTAAATCTAATGAGTTTTGCAAATTGTTAGCTAATATATTAGATAATCAAATTTCTGTTGCCTGCATTAGAGATTCAGCATTTATTGGTACTGCAATAAATACTCTAATAGGATTAAAGTACTATTCCAATTACAAATCGATTATTAGTAATTTATTAGCATTTGAAGATGTAAAAAACGATCCTGCTGTCTCTGATAAATTCAAAACAATTTACCTCGAGTGGAAAAACCTAAAATCTAAAATTGATAGTTTATGATTTTTTCTGGTTTTTAATTTTAATATTTTTATAAATGATAGTAAATTATTAACATTAAAATTAATAGTAAAACTTGTTTTCGTATTTTAAGGGTGAATAGAATTGTCAAATTTTGAAAGTTTTGAATCTTGTTTAAAAGAAATTGAAAATCGTTATATTAATACAGAAAAAGTAAGAAAAAAATTAACAAACTATAACGACCCTATACAAATTTCATTTTTAGACACTAACCGTAGCGTTATGATCTATGTTAATAAGGATCAAGGAATAGAGGTTAAAGATAACGCTAGCGATGAAACTGCTACAGTTAAAATCGAGTTTACTTCAGAAAAGATATTATTGGAACTTTTTAACAAAGAGCTCGGAGCGGTGAAAGCGTATTCTTCAGGAAAAATAAAGGTCATTGAAGGAAACATTCGAAATTTAATGAAACTGAAGAGCTTGATGTTTTAGCTAAATTCAGTTGTTTTTATCATATAATCTATATATAATTGTGTGATTATATAATCTAATACTTAAAGAATGGATAATCTTTTAATTGGGTAGAGAAATTATGAAAGCATTTATAACAGCAAGTATAAGTGATGAAGTTTTAGAAGAATTGCAAAAGAAAATGGAAGTAACCTATGAGAGTTGGAGAGATACTGGAAATATATATTTTGATATTAAAGAAATGGTTGAAAAATTAAGGGGTTACGATGTCTTCATAACTGTAGCAGACGATTTAAAAAAAGCAGAACTTTTTGAACAGACAAACTTAAAGCTGATTGCATCTTGTCGTGGGGATCCTTTCAACATCAATTTAGACGCTGCTACCAAAAAAAATATACCTATTATTTACACGCCAAACAGAAATGTCGTAGCAGTTGCTGAATTAACTGTTGGCTTAATAATATCTATGGCAAGAAATCTTACTAAATTAGACCGATTCCTACATTCAGAGAATTTTGAAATTATTGAGTTTGAAGATTGGATTAATTGTTATAATAAATTCATGGGAAGCGAATTAGAAAATAAAACAATAGGTATAGTTGGTTTTGGTCAAATTGGACAAAGAGTAGCCGAACGATTAAAACCATTTGGTGTTAAATTTCTAATATATGATCCATATGTTTCCGAGGAAATTGTTAAAGATTACGGCGACAAAACAGATATTGACTTTTTAATGAAAGAATCAGATTTTATTACCTTACATGCAGTAGCAACTGATGAAAATGATAATCTTATTAATGAAAACCGGATTAAAATGATGAAAAGCTCTGGATTTTTAATAAATTTGGCTAAAGGAAGCCTTGTTGATTACGATTATTTATACGGAGCTTTAAAGAAAAACGAGATCGCTGGAGCTGCTTTAGATGTATTTCCTTTAGAGCCCATCGATGAAGATAATGAGTTTTTAGAATTAGATAATGTTATAGTAATGCCCCATATTGGTGGAAATACAACTGAAGTAGTTAATAGACAATCTAAAATGCTCCTTAAAGATATTAACATGTGGTTAAACAATGGGATTCCTTCTCACGTATTAAATCCCGAAGTATTTGAAGAATATAAGGAAAAAAAGGAGATACTAGATAAACCAAGTAACAAATTTAAAGAAGAAATAGTAAAAATTTGTAAAAAGTTATTAAGCGAAGGCCACGTTATTGGATCAGCCGGAAATGTAAGCATGAGAATTAAAAAGGGTGATGAAGAATTCGTTCTAATCACCCCTAGTAATGTTATCTACAAAGATATGGAACCAAAGGATATCTTAATTATTGATCTTGAGGGCAAAGTAATCGAGGGAGAAAGAAATCCCTCAGTAGAAAAACACCTACACTTAGGAATCTACAAAGATCGAGAAGATGTGAATGCAATTATTCACTCTCACGGAATGTACTCAACAATACTCAGTACTCTCAATTTGTCTTTACCTCCAATAATGGAAGAACTTGTGCCCTACTTAGGAGGAGAGGTTTTATGTTCGGATTACGGTGAGGCTGGAAGTGAAGAATTAGCAGATAATGTAAAAGCAAGTTTAGAAGATAGAAGCGCAGTAATCCTTGCCAACCATGGGAGTTTATGTTGTGGGAGTCATTTAGAAGGAGCATATACCGTATTACAATATTTAGAGAGAGGATCAAAAACATATTATCTTGCTAAATTAATTAAGGAGCCAAATCTTTTACCTGAAGATACTATTGATTATGAGATGGATATTTTTGAGCTTTTTAAAGATTCAAAGAAAATCTAATTTTCTATATAATTTATAATGGTTTTTTGAAATGTACTTGGAGATTTTTTCAAGTTCGATAGCTTAATTCCGACTAATCTAACTTTCTTATTCATTGTAGAAAATTGGTTAGTTAAATCGGTGATAACTCGTAAAACCTTTTTCTTATCTTGAATGTGATGAATAAAAGAATGCGCGCGAGTGAAGGTTAAATAGCCCTCAAGTCTTATTTTTAAACTTACTGTCTTGTAATAAATCTTATTTTTGTATACGAATTCATGAATTTTACTATTAATTTCTTCAAGCTTAGATAAGACTACATCAAAATCACTAGTGTCCTCATAGAAAGTTCTTTCTTTACTTATTGACTTCCGTTCAACACTAAATTCTTTTACTTCTCTTTTATCTAATCCATTAGCAATATTCCATACCCATTCTCCGTTTTTTCCAAATAAATGTATCATTTTAGGTAATGGAGTGTTAATAATATCGCCTATAGTAGAAATCCCTTTCTTATTATAATAAATTTTAGATTTTTTTCCAATCCCTGGAATCCGAGTAATATCCATATCTTCTAAAAATTCTCTTTCTTTTTTTGGCTCAACTACAGTAATACCATTAGGCTTATTATAATCGGAAGCTATTTTTGCTATAGATTTAGTAGAAGCGCATCCAATCGAAATTGTGATACCAACAATACTTTGGATTTGATTCTTTATAGTTTCAGCCAAGATCCTGGCATCTTCAAAATTTCCACAGATATCGGATACATCGAGATAAGCTTCGTCTATACTTACCTGTTGGAACTTTATTGAATAAGAGTTAATTATATCCATAACTTCTTTCGAAGCTACGTGATATTTCTTAAAATCTGGGAATAGATATATCCCATGTGGACATCTTTTAAAAGCCTGAGAAATAGGCATTGCTGAATGGAGACCAAATTTTCGTGCCTCGTAGTTGCATGTACTTACAACTCCTCTTCCTTTTCCATCTTTTGGATCTGCTCCAACTATTACAGGTTTTCCTTTATAATCAGGGGAGTCCCGTTCCTCAACAGCAGCAAAAAAGCAATCGAGATCACAATGAAAAATTAGACGGTGCATTTTTAATCGTTAGTGTAAAGGTGATTACAGGTTGACATATTGAATATTACAAGAGATAATAAAAAAAGTTGGACCATATTAGATTAATAATTTAAGATTTAAATTTAACATTCGATTGATTCAGTGTTGAATATAAAATTGTAGGAAATTATGTTTTTAATCAATATTTCCTTTTAATTTGTATGGAGTCTGATCAATTAAAACAACTACGAAAAAAAGTTGTTCAAGGAGCTCAAGAGATTTATAGTAAAGGTTTAGTTGAGGACGGTGAAGGCAATGTTAGTGTTAGGGTTAATAAAAATGAAATATTAGTTACTCCAACTTCGACGAAATATCTTCTATTAAATCCAGATTTAATCGTTCATATGGATTTAGATGGGAATGTAATCGGATCAGGAAGAATTCCCTCTACAGAAGTAAAAATGCATTTAGCAGTTTATAAAGATAGACCAAAAGTAAGATGTGTCATTCACAATCACTCTTCTTACATTTCCATGCTTTCTATTCTTAGAAAAAACATTCCAATTATTATGGAACAACAATTAATTTTTCTTGGTGGATTAATTCAATGCACTGAGATTACAGAAGCTCATACAGAGGAAATGGGAGTTAACGCTTTAAACGCATTAGGGAGAAATAACGCTGCTATATTAGCTAATCATGGAGCTATAATATGTGGTAAGTCGCTAGATCATGCAGTTCGATTTTCTGTGATCCTTGAAAAATTAGCTAAAGTGTATTGGGGAGCATTACAAATTGGAGAACCTCAAATCATCCCTCAAGAAAATCTTGAAGAACATGAAAAAATGTTCAATAGCCTATTTGCCTGCTATCCAAAAAGACTAAGAGTTAAACAAAAAATGAGGCGAGATTGAATGAAGCTAGGTATTAGTTCGTTGGGGAATATCATGGAAAATGCGTTTAATAACAAATTTCCTAATATTTCTAGTATGCTTTACCATTCTACAGAAGAAAGTTTTAAATCTGCGGAAAAATATGGGATTGATGTTGTAGAAATAGTTGTTGATCCTCAGGATATGTTTATAGGTGAGATGAAACAAGCGTATCTTGATCTTTTTAAATCGTATTCAATGCTAAAACAGGTACATGGTCCTTTTATAGATATTAACCTATGCTCTATCAATAAAGGAATCTCTCAAGCCTCAGTAGACGCGTATCTTGAAACTGCTCAATTTTGCCAAGAATTAAAAGCCAAAATATTAACTATACATCCAGGTTTGGCTAATTTTTTGTTAGAATCTCTTAGGGATTATAATAGAATCCAATTAGCTAAAGCGATTAATAGTATATTAGACATGACAAAAAATCTTGATATATCAATTTGCTTAGAAAATATGCCTAAAAATACACATATAATGTTAGATCAAGATAATATTGAGGAAAATTTGAAATTAATTAATAGAAAAGAATTATTCCTCACATATGACACAAGCCACTTTTATACTAATAATGGAGATGTGAATTTACTTTGGGAAAGGTATCACAAAATTATTAAAAATGTACACCTTGTCGAAAACTTTACAACCGAATCAGATACTCACCCGAACCTTGGTTCTGGGAAAGTTAACTTTAAAGAAATTCTAGATGTAATCAACAGCTACAGCTATAAAGGGGCTTTAATTATTGAGTTATCCTCTAATCAGGATTTAGGCAATAGTATTGACTATATTCATAAGTTATTATGAAATAGTTTGGCTATTATTACTATACTTATTTAAGAACCATTTTTATAATCCATATAATGAAAATTATTTCCCTCCAAGTTAGCGAAGACTTGCTAGAGAGGTTTGAAAAAGTTCGAAACCAGAGCGGGTTTAGTTCAAAAAGCGAAGCTTTAAGAGATTCAATATTAAAATTTATAGAAAGTCATGAGAAATTCGAGAATTTAGAAGGATACAGAATCATGACAATTAACCTCGTATATCCTGTTAAGGAATCTATAGCTGATGAAATTTCTGAGCTTTTTTCTAAATTTCACACGATAATAAAGGCTGTAAGCGATTGGAGAATTGCCGAAAAAAAAATCGAAACGGTTTTAGTAGTAGGAGAATTCGGATTTATTAAGGATCTTTACCAATCTATCGCAAAAATTAAGGATGTGATTAGTTCAATCCACGAAATAATATTAGATTAACTGTTATACCTTTAATCAAATCGAAGTGAATAATCTACGAACTCAGTAGGTTTTTGAGTAAGAACGCTCGTACTTATTACATCGGGCTCTGAAATTAGATAGTCAAAAATATTTTCCTTAGTAATATTCCCAGAAACTTCTATAATGACTTGATTCCGTAATTTCTCTTGTTTCAATAAGTTTATAGCGTCCTGAACTTTATCTGGATTCATGTTATCCAGCATAATTATATCTGCTTTATTTTTAACGGCAATTAGGACATCGTTAATATTTTCTATCTCAATTTCTATTTTTTTTGTGAAACTAACTCGAGATCTTACATCTTTGAGAAGTTTTACGATGTTGCCTTTAAAAAACTTTAAATGGGTTGATTTTAAAAGCACCATATCGTCCAAACTAAAACGATGAGTATCTCCTCCACCCAGGTCTACGGCTTTCTTTTCGAATAACCTTAAACCTGGAAGAGTTTTTCTTGTACAAGCTATTTTCACTTTTTTTCCAGAATCCTCAATTATTTTTACAAATTTTCGGGTAGTTGTAGTTATTGCGCTCATGTGACTCATAAGATTTAGACCTACCCGCTCACCAAGTAATATATTTCTGGATTCTCCGTCTATTTTTGCGACGATATCACCTTTATGGATTGGATCTCCATCTTCTTTATTGCTGATAACATTAACCTTTAAGAGTTGAAATAAAATTTCCAACTCTTCTAAACCAGACAAATATCCATCACTTTTAGCTATGATTGTTGCTGAGGATACGGATTTTTTGGGAATGGCGTTTGAACTAACGTCGATGAAAGAGTTGTCTTCAATTAAGAACTTTTTTAGTTTTTCTTTGATTAAAATACGATTATAACTCATTTTCACTAAAGAATTTTGACGGTGTTATTATTATTTATAGATGAAAGACTAATTAAAATTATGCATAGCGTTGAAAAATTGTTTATTCTTAATAATGAAATTAAACTTGAAGCAGAATTTTTTCAGAAAGAAAATGAAACATCCAGGTGCGTTGCATTAATGTGCCATCCACATCCTCAATTTCTTTGGGTTTAAATCCCAAGAAAGGGAAAGTATGGCGGGGACATGTATAATAATGTTGTATCGGGTGTTTTTAATTCGTTCGTTAAAAAGGATATATCGTGCATACGCTTCAATTTTAGAGGGGCGGGTAATTCAACAGGGAAACATACAAGCGGTAAAGGCGAATTAAGCGATGTTAAGGCTTGTATTGACCATTTAACGCAGAATTTACATTTTGATAGAGTATTTGTTTGCGGGTATTCCTACGGTGCAGCTATAGGATGCTCTTCAATCAATTATTCAGAAAAAGTAATTGGATATTGTGCCATTTCTTTTCCTTGGGACTTTATGAGCGTCCAATATAAAGTGTTTTCTCAATCGAAAAAACCAAAATTATTCATTCAAGGGGACATGGATACAGTAGCACCTTATGAAAATTTTATGAAACACTATAATTACTATTCAGAACCAAAAAAATTCAAGATTATAGAAGGTGCTGATCATTTTTATCAAAAATTCGAAGAAGCGATTAGCAGAGAAGTAATGAACTTTTATGAATCTATAACTTAATTTCCAATTTCATAACATCTCTGATTATAAGAAATGAATAGATTTAATGTTCCATTTCAATAATAATAAGGGACGAAAAGATTCAGTTTATCTAGATTGTAGAAAGTTTTTCTAAATCAGGAGTTGCGTTATCAACAGCCCAATCTAGTAATTGATCGTAATAGGATTCAATTTCGTATGATTCGGGACTATTGGATAAAACTGCTAATATAAATTGTGTGTTTTGATCAGGCATAATAATATTTCTACATACAATATAGTCCCCTATATATTTGATCTTTATACTCGAAAGAAGGGATAAGTTCATTTCCTCAGAAGCTTTATATGCCGCATCGCTCAATAAGGAGCTCATGGCAGCAACAACCCGTTCATCAACATCTTCTTCTTTTTGGGAAGCTAAAACTAATCCTGTTGAAGTAGAGAACAATGATGCTCTAAAATTTCCATTTTCATTTAATTCTTTAAGCACAAGTTCAAGTCGGCTAACCACAGTTAATACTCCCTAAAATTCTTTTATAATATTACTTATAAAAAAAAACTTATTACAAGATGTATATATAATATGAACTATTTAGTATTTAATTTTACTTTATCGTAATTTCAGATTTATAAGAAAAGTCGATAGAATATTATCATTATCGATCTTCAGGGTAATAACACTTGGTCTCGCAATAGGTTTTTCAAACCCTTTTTTAGGAGGTGGTGCTATAGGTTTAGTTGGGCTCCCAGGATTGATTAATAACGTATTGTAGGGTGTTCCTTTAATAAGTGGTTGATGGGTATGCCCAAAAATAAGAATATGGATATTATGCTCCTTAATAAAAACTTCTGTATTCTCAGGTTTTTTGTGTACTATTCCGAGGGTGTATTCACCAACTTCAAAGTTTATAAAAGGCTCTAATCCCGGTATTTTATCTGACTCTCCTCGTACGCATCGGACTGGAGCGATGTTTTCCAAATCGTTAAGAAAAAACGATTCACAAACATCTCCAGCATGAATTATTTCATCAACTTCTTCGAAAGTTTCTTTTAATTGATTCAATAATTTATAATATGATTTGTTTTTATCATTGGTGGCAAAATGTGTGTCAGAAATGATTCCAAATTTAGCCATTTCTTTTTTAACACTCGCTATAATATTATCATTCCAACCAAAAAAATTATTAAGCCAAAGAAAAAATCCATTATAATTCTAACAACAGTTTCTAACGAATTTTCTCCGACATGTTCATCACGGGTAAAATAACTTTTAAACTCTTTCCAACCTATTGATAAACTCTCTTTAATTCGAGAAAATTGCCAAATAAAAAGTACTAATCCTATTATCAATAAAGGAATGTAAACATAAAAGGTCATATACGAAAAATCAATACCGTTTATATAGTTCCAAATCGAATGAGATGTTATAATGTTGTTAAAAGTATGGGCAAAAATTACTGGAAATATCCAATGTCTTCTTAAAACGATCATAGAAAGAACAATTCCTACGAAGAAAGTTTGTAAAAACCAAATAATCGGATAAATTATTGGCAATCCGGCTGACGACGGGCTAAGTATATAAGCAAAGTGTCCCATACCAAAGAAAAAGGAAGTTAGAATCACCGCAGACATTTTATTAAAGTAATCACTTCCTCTGTTAGTTAAAAAGCCTCTAGTTAATGATTCTTCATAAATCGCAACGCATAGAGGTATTATGACGATTGATAGAAGAAAAATTGAGTAATTCTCGTTAAAATAGGAATTTAAAGAATATTGTGCTGCGGGTTCTATTGCCGTGGAAGCAAAAGAAAGCATTTCAGGTATAAGATAAATAAAAAAATCTAATGGTATAAAAATTAAAAAAAGCAATAAAATACCGTATAAGAGCTGAAATTTAAAATTTTTTCTTGTTATTTTAAACAAATTAAGAAAATTTTTTGAAGGGCTAATGTCTTCATCTAAAATCAATGATTTTCTCTGTTTTTCCATTATATAATTTGATAGATAAAGGAATAAGGGTATAACAACGACCATAATAGCTGCTCTCAATATATTATATAATCGCTCATATGTTGCATCGTTTATAGCGTTTACATCAAAAAGGAAAGGCAGTAAAAAGGTTGGAATTAACATAAATATAAAAATTCCTAAGAATATTATTAACACTTCAAAAAGAAAATAAAATCTCTGCCGTATAATTGTTTTTAAAGGTGATCTTGGTCTTCTCATGATTTATCCAAATACAAGTGTAATTAATAAAGGATAGTTCAATCGAAATATTATAAATTTTTTTATTTGTTGCTATTCCAAAAAATTTTTAGGTGATCTCTATTTGGAATACCATTTCTCGCTCCAATTTTTTGAATGCAATTTCCAGCTAAGTAGTTACCCGTTTTTAAATAGGTTCTAAGGTGTTCAACATCAAAAATCATACTTTGAGCCAACCCATACATAAAACCAGCAGAAAATGCATCACCTGCCCCGGTAGTATCGATAACATTACTCAATTCAAGCGAGGTTATTAGTCCGCTTCCTTTTTCAGTAAGGAAAAATGATCCTTTTTCGCCAAGAGTAACTACAATTACCCGGATACCCAAAGATAATAATATTCTTGAATATTTGATAATAGATTCTTCATTTAATTCGTTTTCTTTTATATTTAAAAGGGTGCGATATTCCCTCTGTGAAAGAATCAGCACATCAATCTTTTCCAATAACTTCTTTAACTTTGTGAACCCCTGATCGACGATTAACATGCCAGGATTTAAAATCACTGGGATGTTGATACTTTTACCTATCTCCGCTGCAATTTGTAGCGGTTCAAGGTTTCTCAAACTGCTTAAAAAGATTATTTTTGTATTTTTAAGTTCTTTTTCTGATATATCTTTTTTTGAGAGATAGTTAGCAGCACCACTATAAGCGTATATTCTTCTTTCCCCTTTTTGATTTAAAGCTACATATGCAGATCCAGTTTTTTGATCTCTAGAATACTTAATTAATTTTGTATCTACTGAGACTTCTTTAAAATCGTTAATTATTTTCTCGCTGAATGTATCTTTTTCCCCTAGTTTACCGATAAACGCCGTCGATAAGCCAATTTTTGCGCAAGCATAAGCGGTATTCGCCGCAGCCCCACCAGATAATATTGATAAATCTGATACAAATACTTCGTCATCATCTAAAGGATGTCTTACTACTTGAGCTATTATGTCAACAAGTGCAGCCCCAATACAAATTACATCGAAAATTTTAACCATTTCACCCCTAAATTATGTTTTTTGATCGTATTCAAAGGATCCAAATTCCGACTTTATTTCTAGTAAGTTCTGGTGTTTTGAAGCTGAATTTTGGCAGTAACCAATAATTTTCGAGTCTACATTGTATTTTTTGCTGATTTTGATTATATCTTGAGCTGTAGTTTCATCACAATAAATTTCCATCCGATGACCCATATTAAACACTTGAAACATCTCTTTCCATTGAGTTTCCGAAGAACTTTGAATAATTTCAAATATTTTAGGAATTTGAAACAAATTGTTTTTTGTGTATTTAATTCCTTTACCATAGTTCAAGATTTTTGTTTGAGCTCCCCCTGTGTTGTGGATTATTCCGTGAATTTCTTTCCGATGGGTTCTTAGTATATCTAAAATTATTGGTGCATAAGTTCTAGTTGGAGACAAAAGCGCTTTTCCTATTGTTAGACTCGACCCTTTAATCTTGTCTGAAAGTAAGTGATTTCCGAAAAATACTAATTGTTCTTCAAGAGATTTGTCGTAACACTCAGGATATTTCGCGTAATATTCGTGCGATAGAACTCCATGTCGAGCAAGCGTTAAACCGTTACTACCGATCCCGCTATTAAATTCGTCTTCATATGTTGCTTTTCCAGAACTAGCTAAACCGATGATTACGTCGTTATTGGAAATTTTGCTTAAATCGATGACATCTTTTTTCTTCAAACTAGTGAACGATGATGCGTCGATTATAAGCGTCTTTACGATATCTCCCACATCAGCGGTTTCCCCACCACAAACCATAGTATCTAAACCCAAGTCAGACAACTTTTTGCTATAAGAATAGTATTCTTGGATTATGGTATTAATAATCTCACCATCAATGTACCTGCTATTTCGACCGATATTATTTGAAATGAAATAATCTCCTGTCGCCCCAACGCAGAGCATATCGTCAATATTCATAACAATTGCGTCTTGTACAATCCCTCTAAAAACGGATATGTCTTCTAACTCTTTATAATACATATAAGCGAGGCTAGATTTAGTTCCCGCGCCATCAGAATGAAAAACGGAACAATAATCCTCTCTTCTCCTCACATCTTGAACGATTTTACAAAAAGATCCGGGGTATAATCCTTTATCAATAAATTGTATTGCTTTATGGACATCTTCTTTTTTAGAAGAAACACCTAATTGAGAATAAATATCTTTCTGGTCAGACATATTTATAACGCGTATTTATTTTTAAGAACATTTAGAATATTTTCTGTTTGTTCAAGAGCTTTCCCAATGTATTTGTGAGGATCTAATAATTCATTGATCTCGTTTTTAGAAAAAACTTCTTGAATTATTGGATTTTTATATAAAATTTCTTTAATTAATATATTTTCATTTTTTGCTTTAATAGCTGCCTTCCTTAAAATTTCATGTCCTTCTTGCCTACCGATACCTTTTTTAACCAGATTAACCATAACTTTTTCAGAGAGACTCGCTCCTTTAGTAAGATTTAAATTTTCTTCTATTTTAAATTCGTCAAATTCGACCCCTATGATAATATCAGTTAATTGATTTATCATAAAATCTAAAAGTATGAAATTCTCTGAGAAAATTATTCTTTCATTAGCAGAATTAGTTAAATCTCTCTCATCTTCTAAAATTATGTTATCTAAAGCGGGAATTACGTTAGACTTCAACACTCGGGCTAAACTACAGATTCTCTCAGATTTATGAGGATTTCTTTTGTGCGGCATTGTTGAACTGCCAACTTGACTCTTCTTAAAAGGCTCAAACATTTCAGCTATTTCATTCCTTTGAAGTACTCTAATTTGCCTTGAAAACTTAGCAAGAGATTGCCCTATCAATGCTGTTATAAAAATCACCTCCGCGTGACGATCTCTTTGAATTATTTGGTTTGTTATTAATGCAGGATGTAAATCAAGCTCTTTAGTTATCATATTTTGTATTTCAATACCTTTATCTCCAAAGCTTGCCATAGTTCCCACTGCCCCAGACATTTTACCGAATGCGATCCGAATAAGCGTTTCTTTTAATCTATCTATATGCCTATCTAATTCATATGCCCATACACCAAATCTCATCCCATATGTTGTGGGAATAGCATGTTGTCCGTGAGTTCTTCCTATACAAACGAGGTTTTTCTTATCATCAATTACTTTGATTAAGGCTATAATTAGTTTCTTTAAAGATTTTATAATATGCGAGATCGCTTCTTTTAATTGAAGTGCTGTTGCTGTGTCTTCAATATCATAACTAGTTGCTCCTAAATGAATATATTTTCCGGCATCTCCCTCACATTGTTCAGATAAAGCTTTAACCATAGCCATTAAATCGTGATGTATTTCTCTATCTATTTCTTTAACACGATTTAATTTTACATAATCTAAATTAGCTTTTTTAGATATCTCATCTGCTGCTTCTTGAGGAATGTTCCCTAGTTTAGCGTGAGCTTTAGCTAATACAGCTTCAACTTTTAACCAGTTGGCTAATTTTTTATCTTCTGTAAAAATGTCAGCTATTTCAGTTCGGTAACGGGTTTCAACGGGATTGATAAATTTATGATCCATAGCTACTTAACTCTTTTATTATCTCTATATATGAAATAATCTATGATCAATTATTATTCTTTTTTTAAATTGTTATTAAAAAGCAAATATTCCAGTAAAAATATCACAATGGCTGTATTGTAGAAAGAGAAGTATTAAAAACAGATTTTAATTTTGATGACCTGTACGCCTAGCTGCGATTTGACCAACCTTTCGACCAGGAGGAGCATTTCTAGAAGTGGTTGTTGGTTTATGGGGGCTTTGTTTTGCGCCTCCGCCATATGGGTGGCTTGCTGCGTTCATAGCAACTCCCCGAACGACCGGCCATTTTTTTGCTTTAGAGCGGTAAGCGTGGTGTGCGTTTCCTGCTTTCAGGAAAGGTTTATCTGTTCTACCTCCACCTGCAACTACTCCTACGGTGCAAAGGCAATTTTCATTAAACCATTTAGTTTTTTTTGACCGAAATAACACTTCAATATTTTTTCCAGATTTGTTTCGAACGATTGCAGAAACTCCGGATGCTCTCGCGAATTTACCACCGTCTAGCGGAGTACCTTCGATGTTAAATACAAGCGTTCCTATTGGTATCTTTTTAATAGGTAGGATATTTCCGACTTTTACTTCTTGCCCGTATCCCGTTTTTGATTGGAGAAATTCTTGTCCTTCATATATTCCTTCTGGAGGTAGCCATAAACTTTTTACACCGTCTTCGTACCTAATTCTAGCTACTGGGGCTCCTCTACCTGGAGCGTGGAGGAATTCAATCACTTTAAATTTTAACAATTTTTCATCTTTCTTGAAGGGGCGATACTTTACCTTTCCTACATGTCGGTGACTTGGAGATCGAGCCCATAAATGGCCGTATCCTTTTCTTTGAGCTAATATACGCTTTCCCATAAAGATCACTTACTTTATCGAATTAGTAATATCTAATTAATAAAAGTTTAAATTTTTTATTATTTTGCATAGCAATTATAGATTTGTAAGAAAAAACTATTGATTTTTTACAAAGGTTTTACTCTTCAATAGTCTATCAATGTTGTAATTAAAAGCGATTGGTAGTTCCCTATCTATAAACTCTCCAGCGATATTTGTTAATAGTAGATTTTTAATTTCATTTGAATCTTGCGTTTGGCCAAGAACCCAACCAAGTTTAACGTAACCTACCTCTGGTAAAATATTCTTTCCAGGAATAACACCAAGATTTTGTAACTCTCTCCCAGTGGAATATACGTCCATTCCAACGAACCCATGCAAGGTTTGAGTGGTCATTAGGATAGTGATTCCTTCTTGAATTGCTCTTTTAATAGTTTCATGAACATATGTGCTAATGTGACCTAGTCCTGTCCCTGCAAATACTATTCCTTTATAGCCCTTATCGATATAAAAATCAATTAATTCACTTTCCATACCAGGGTAAGAGTAGACTAGTGCGATCTTCTTCTCAAATTTTGTCTTTAATATAATTTCTCGATTTGATCTCTTCTTATAATCTGAACTAAACATCTTAATTTTTCTGTTTTGGATCATGCCTAGTGGAACTTGATCAATAGTACGGAATGCCTCTCTTAGTGATGAATGCATTTTTCTGACGAGTGTACCCCTATGGATTAACCCATAATCGTGTGAAGAGGATCCTAACATTGTGACCAAAACTTCCGAAATATCTGAACTTGCTACAACAGCAGCGTTTATCAAATTAATAGCGGCATCAGAGGATGGACGATCAGAGCTTCTTTGACTTCCTGTAATCACTATAGGAATAGACAAATTCTCAAGCATGAAAGCTAAAGCAGCACTTGTAAAGCTCATCGTGTCGGTTCCGTGTCCTATTAATATTCCGTCGATTCCATCGTCTGCTGCGCTTTTAATCTTTTCTGCTAGTTCTTGCCAATATTCTGGTTTCATGTTTTCCGATAAAATCTCAAAAGCAGTCTCACATTCAAGGTTACATACCTCTGCTAATTCTGGGACGGAACTAAACAATTCTCCAGGAGTGAAAGAGGGGATAACCGCACCGGTAGTATAATCTAGCCTTGATGCCACTGTTCCTCCTGTACCCAGAAGTTTGATGTTTGGTAAATTTTTATTTTTTGGGAATTTTTTTTCTGGAATTTTATAGATTGCCTCTTTTTTACCGGTTTTTGTAATCTCTATTACATCGTTTAAATTAATGCCTAAATTATAATTGTTTTTTAATTTAATTTCAATAAAATTAGGAGCAGAATACTCATTTCTGGGTAAAATTATCCCTTGTAAAGTGGTTTTTTTTGTTTTTAATTCGACGATATCCCAAATTTGAATATTATTCTTTTCTAGGTATTCTCTAGCTTTTTCTTTATATCCTTTTAACGAATCACTCATTTACTTCAACTCCTTTAATTTTAAACTTAATTTATTCTTCATTTCTCTTGAAATAATTGCTCCATCGATTTTCCCTCTCACTTTTTTCATCACTTCTCCCATGAGAGGTCCAATTGCCCTCATACCTTTTTGTTTAACAATTTCGATGTTATTATCTATCACATCATCAATTATTTTAGATAATTCTTCCAAACTTATACTTTCAAGCTTTAAGCGTTCTTTTATTTCGATAATTGTAAGTTCGGGATGATCAGCTTTCATTATCATAATTTCTTCTATCGCTTCTTTACTAATCTCTTTATTTTTTAAATACATGAAAATCTCTTCGAAATCAGATTCCTTAATATTACCGACATCTTTGCCTTCACGTCGAAGAGCTGTAGTAGTATTTAGAATCTTGTTTATAATTATAGATGGATTATCTGGATAAATTTTGATTAATTTTTTGAAGAGGTTTAATTTTCCAGTGAAAAACAACTGTTTTACCGATGATTCTTCTATGTGATAAGATTTAGCATATTCTTTTATTACATTCCATGGATAATCGGGTAGATTTCCTTTAATCTCGTTAATTTCTTTGATATCGTTCATAATTGCCCTTGAGTCCGTGTCAGGATACAACCTTGCACCACCATGCAATTCTCTTAAAAATTCAGTATTGCCATTTTCTAAAGCTTTCCTAGTTTCTGGAGGAACTCCTTTGAATGCTTGTTTCACTCGTTCTACTACAGTAGTTATTGCTTTAGACACTTTTTCTTCTGTTCCTAAAACCAAGACAAAACAATCCTCTTCCTTTGAATTCAGATTATTTTTAATTTTTTTAACATCGCTTTCGGAAAAATTGTATTTTTTAAGATCTTCATCAGAATGGATAATTCCATTTAATCCAGTCAGAGATTTAACTTTACTACTTACTTCTGTTCCAAATCGATAATCTTTAATTAAAAGTTTTCCAAAAATGTCTTTAAATCCTTTTAAATTTATACCGTAAAGCTTCTTACCAGAGGATATCTCTTTAGACGCTAAATTAGAGCTCTCATTAGAGAAAATTTCTGTCAAATCAGAATGTTTATCATGAACATCTCGTTCAGTTAATTTTCTTCGTTCTAATTCTTCTTTAACATTCAGAAGTCCAATTTGACGTGATATCTCGTGATTTATAAGGATTGGTATCCATTCTAACTTCTGAACGCCTTTAATTTCAATTCTCGTCCCTTTTTTTATGCTGACATTAATATCTTGTCGAATTGAACCGAGAACTTTCTTCACATTTGTAGACCATAATAATAATCCTAAACGCTCAGCACACTCTCTACATTCCTCAGGGTTATTTATATCAGGCTTAGTTGTGATTTCAACTAAAGGAATTCCTAACCTATCTAAGCGGAAATAATTAGTTTTATTAATAGTTTTTATTTTCCTTGCTGAATCTTCTTCTAAGCTTAAAATCTCTATTCTCACTTTTTTTCCAGTTTTTAACGTAACAAAACCATCTGTTCCAAGGATCATTGTTCTTTGAAACCCAGAAGGGACGCTTCCATCGAGATAATTCTTCCTGCAGACATGCATTTCTTCAATAATGTTGGAATTTAAAAGCAGAGCAATTTTTAAAGCGATTTTTCTCGCCTCATTATTACATGAAAAAGGAGGAGTTTCGTCTAATTCATAGGTACAAATCTCATCATTATAACATTCGTATTCTATATTTATGTTCTTCTCATATTCAGTAAGCATTGCTTTATCAAAGGTTCCCATCTCACCTAAAACGGGTCTCATTAATCGTTTTATGGTAAAATCAGATTCTTTTTTACCCAGAAGTTTACTTGGGCATCTACAAAATAGTTTCTTCTTAGTATTCAGTTGTTGATGAATTTCCAAGCCGCACTTCATTCCTAATTCGTCATAATCAAAATCATACATGTTAAATCATTTGAGATTTATATCGTTCTACTATGAACTGTTTAATTCATTTTATAATTTTAATATATTGTATGGAAAATCTAAAATTTAGTTCATTAAGATAAGAAATCAAGTTTATTTTTATAATTTTTATGCAGCTGATAAAATGCTTATTTGCTATAAGGAAAGATGAGGAATTTCTCGAACAAGTTCTTCTAACGATTTTCCTACCAATATAGATCACAAATAGTTAAGATGGTAATTTGATAAATTTAATAAGATTTAATTTTTTTTGTATTAATCTTTAACTCTTATTAAAATAAATCAAATAGAAAAAATTAATCATTTAAGGTTTTTGAGACATAGCATCCATCAAGAGTATAACCAAGCTCATAAAACCAGGTCCTCACACCTATACCACTTATTACAGCTAATTTTTTAGAGTCAAAATCTTCAAGAGCAATTTTTTCAGCATTTTCCATTAGTAGTTTACCAAATCCGCGATGTTGAAGTTGTGTATTCCTAAGCGGTTTTTTATCTTTAGGAACTAGTTCGCCTACGACTTTAACTTCCCTTACTACCATTGTTTTTCCATCATTCAACTCGGGTCTATGAGCGTATTCTGAAGGTTTTCTTAATCTCAAGTATGCTACGAGATAATCTTCCTTTTTATTTTCGTAAGATAGAAATGTTTCTTGTCCATTAGAAGCTTCATAATCTTGACGATATAATTTAATATTTTCAAATATATTTTCATCAAAAATTTTAGATTTTTTAGCTATTCCATATTCTCGACATCTTATGCAATTACATTTTGAATGTTGTTCTTCTAATCTTTTGTGTATTAATTGTCTTAAATTACTCTTTTTACATCCTGCTTCAATTAGAAACGCAGGTATATCTCTCATAATTCTCTGTATTCTCACATAAGAAGGGATTTTTTGTTTTACATTTGATATTAATTCAACCAATTCATCTAATGAATATGGTGTAAATTCGCCTTCTTTCCACCAATTATATAATATAGTTCCTTTAATTACCACACAAGGGTAAATTTTCAACATATCTGGACGGTAACCGGGATAAGAAAAAAGAACATCAAACATTTCTAAATCCTTAGAGTAGTTAGAACCGGGTAGATTAGGCATAATATGAGCATTTACTTTTAAACCAGCGTCTTTTGCAATCCTTATAGCATCAATGCTGTCTTGGGTTGTATGCCCTCTATTCACTTTTTTGTAAACATCATCTAAAACCGTTTGAATCCCAATTTCTACTCTTGTTGCTCCATAATTCAGCATCATATCTACATAAGACTCTGTACAATAGTCAGGCCGAGTTTCAATTGTCAATCCTATTAGTCTTCTTTTTGAATTCTCCGCTAGTTTTTTGGCTGCTTCTAACGAAATAACTTTGGCCCCAATTACTCCTTCGTATGCTCCTTTGATGAATTCTTCTTGATAGTCGATAGGTGATGATAAAAATGTTCCTCCCATACAAACTATCTCGATTTTATCAACAATATGGCCAATCGCCTCTAAATCTCTGATCCTACTCCGTACTTGTTCATAAGGATCATAATTATTATGGATAGATCTCATCGCAGCCGGTTCATGACCGGTATACGATTGAGCTACTTTTTGATCCGGTTGAGAATCTTGTCCGGGACAATATACACATTTTCCGGGGCAAGGAAGAGGTTTTGTCATTATTGCAATGACAGAAACGCCTGAAATGGTTCTTGTTATTCTTCTCTTTAAGAGTTGTGTAACAACTCGTAATTCCTCTTCAGTAGCATTATGCAGAATTTGAGCGTTCTTAATAACTTTATGATACTTATATTTCTTTCCAAATTTTCCTTTAAGGTTTGTAATTTTATAGCGAGGAGTATCTGGATTTTTTAGTAAATATTCGATAATTTCTCTGGAGATTTTATGTTCTATTTCAGAATTTGTGAGGTCATTCATTCTATATAGCATATTATGTGGTAAAAGAAAAAAAATTTTGTATTTTTTGGAGCAAATAACAATATTTTCTAAAGTGATATTTTTTTCCCAGAAAAATCTCTCCTATATTTTCCAAAATCTTCCATTTTCTCTAAAATAGTTGATGTAAAAATGGGTCCATCATTACAAACTAATAACCCAAGAGGATCGATAACGCATAAACCACACAAGCCACAACCACACCTCATAATTCTTTCAAGACTTGCTTGAAGTTCAATTTTATTTTCAAGGCATATGTGAAGCAACTTAAGCATCATAATTTCGGGACCACAGGTAAAAACTACCGTATTTTGTAACTCCTTTCTGGTCATGCTTTTAATAAGACTCTCGAAGATTTCTGTAGCAAATCCTTTTTCGCCATAACTACCATCATCAGTGCAGAAATGAACTTCAAACCCTTCTTGATTGTGATAAATCATTTCGTTCTTGAATACAAGTTGATTTTTTAATTTTGCACCAAGGATTAACTTAAAATTATGCTTCAATCTTTGTAATTCTGAAGCGAGAAATTTAAGTGGAGCAACCCCTATTCCGCCCCCGATCAAAAACAAATTTTTATTCCTTTCTTGAGGTATGTTAAAGTAGTTACCGATTGGTCCTCTAACTCCAATATAATCTCCTATTTTAAGTTGGTGAATCGCATTAGTACATTCCCCAACATTTTGAACAGTTATAGACCACTCATCATTATCGCCATAAGACGATATTGACATTGGAATTTCATCAACACCAGGTAACCAAATCATTAGGAACTGTCCCGGTTTAGGTTTTATCAAATTTTGTTTGTTAAATATGATAGTTTTTACTCCATGGCATTCGTCGATGATTTTCGTTATTTTTACTGTTTTAACCATGTTTTTAGTCAAAATCGGGTACCTCCTGCGTTTTGTAATTATGCGCTAAACCCTTAATTTCAGAGATTGAATTGTAATCGTTTTCTTTAAGATATTTTTTTAATCCCTGATTAATTTTGGAGATTATTCCATATCCTTGATACAGAGCAGTTCCAATTTGAACAGCAGAAGCCCCTGCCAAGAAAAATTCAATCGCATCTTCGTAAGTAGATACCCCTCCGCATCCAATTATAGGGATTTTTAAAATTTTATATAGATCGTAGACTTTTTTCACAGCTATGGGATGTATTGCGTTTCCTGAAAGCCCTCCGCCTCCATGTGATAAAACAGGTCTTTTTACGTTAATATCAATCTTCATAGCAGCAAGAGTGTTAATTGCGACTACTCCATCGGCACCCCCCTTCTGTGCTGCTAAAGCAATGTCGTCCATATTGGTTACGTTTGGGTTTAGTTTAACAAACAAAGGAACACTTATTTTCTCTTTTATAGCTTTAACAACTGAATAAGTTAAATTTTTATCAATTCCTATGCTAGACACTTCAGCATGCGGGCAAGAGATGTTAATTTCAATAGCGTCAGCCCCTGCCTTTTCTGCTTTTGAGGCGACATCAATGTAAGAATCGGTGTTATCTCCGAAAACGCTTACAATTAAAGGGAAACCGAATTTTTTAATTTCTTTAATTTCTGTAATAAAACTATTTATTCCTGGATTTCCAAGACCTACACTATTTAAAAACGAGCCATTATAAACTTCAATGATTGAAGGATTCTTAAATCCCTTTCTTCGGACAGGACCAATTGATTTAGTAGTAATTGCGCCAAATCCAGCGTCAATTAACCTTTTCATACTAGAATAAGAAACACCTAAAATGCCGGAGGCTAAAATTAAAGGAGAGTTTAATTTTAATTCAGAAATATTTAGTTCAAGCATTACTATTATTATGTAAGAAATGATTATTATTATTATTTGAGGAATTTTACTAAGACAAGTGTATAGAATAATGAGATGTTATATTATTGACTCTTTAATAGGGATATTTGCTATTGATGATGGAGGAAATTTCCTTAATTATATAGATTTCTTAGACGACATTCAAAAATCAATAAATTTTTATAATTCATTAAATAGCGATACTCTCTCAGAAGAGTATTTAGACTTTATGAATGAATTAAACACTTCTGGTTTTGATGATTTTGTGTTTGATAATAGAAAACTAAAAGACATAACAATGCAGAATTTAGGATATAACACTTCTTTTGAAAAATTATCTTTAGAATTTAAAAATTTTCGCTTCAATTTGAGTGATCAATTGAAAAAAATAGGTATCACGAAAACACGGGACGAAATTCTCTCTTTCTTTAAGAAAGTTGAAGAACAACTGATCAAAGAACAAATTAGTCAATTTGGAAGTAAAGGAGATGTAGAAGTTGTTCAAATCATAGAAACTTTGGATATTCTTAAAAAATCAATAAGTTTATTCTCAAGCCGCATGAGAGAATGGTATGGTTTACATTTTCCAGAACTAGTTGATAAAATAATAGAAGATAATGTCCTTATAGCAAAACTCATCTCAGTTTTAGGAAACCGTGATAATTTCACCTATAATAAGATCGATCAAGAGTTTGGTTTTAAAGAAGCAAGAATTAAAATGCTGCAGAATTTAGCTTCCCAATCAATGGGAGCAGATATTGATCTTAGCTTAATTAAAAAATACGCTAATAAAATTTTATCTTTGGACGATTTTACGCATGAATTAGAGGTACATTTAGATTTAGTAATGGAACAAATTGCTCCAAATCTTTTTGCTTTAGTTGGAGGTTTAATTGGAGCGAAATTAATAGCAAAAGCGGGAAGTTTAAAAAGATTAGCATTCATGCCAGCTTCAAGAATTCAACTATTGGGAGCTGAAAAGGCTTTATATAGGTTCCTTAAAACCGGTGAAAAACGCCCAAAACATGGATTAATTTTTCAGTGGAACCTAATCCGGGGAAGTAAACCATGGAATAGAGGGAAAATATCTCGAGTGATATCAGGAAAAATTGGCATTTCAGCAAAAGTAGATTATTTTGGAGGAGAGTTTGTAGCCGATGTGCTTTCAAAGGTGATAAACGATAAAATTCAGGAAATTGAGAAAAAATATCCTAAACCTCCATTAAAAAGAAGTGAGCCCAAAACTAAGATTAGATCGAATAAAAAACAAACAAGTAAAAAAAAAAGGTGGTAAAGTTAAATTGAGCAACATCAACATAAGAACCCATCCAAGATTTTCTAATGTTTATATTTCGGGGTTACCACAGAATCCAAAACTTTATTCTAAAAACTTAATTCCGGGCAATAAGGTATATGGGGAGAGGTTAATTACTTTTAAAGGAGAGGAATATCGAGAATGGGATCCCTTTAGAAGTAAATTAGCTGCGATGATATTGGAAAAGCCTTCGTTGGAATTCTTGACGAAAGATTTAAGTTGCTTGTATTTAGGAGCATCCTCTGGAACTACAATTTCTCATCTTTCGGACATTGTTTACAACGGAGTTATTTACGGAGTCGAATTTGCTGAACGTAGTATGAGACAATTGATTCAAAACACCGATAAGAGAAAGAACATCATCCCAATATTAGGTAATGCTAATTTTCCAGAAAGTTATGCTAAATCTATTTTTACTCCTATCGATCTAGTCTATCAAGACATCGCTCAACCTAATCAAGCACAAATAGCCATTGAAAATTGCAATTATTATCTAAAAAATAAGGGATTTTTAATTCTCGCGATAAAATCTCAATCAATTGACAGCGTAGAAAAGTCTGAAAAAATTTATATTCAAGAAAAAAAAATTATTGAAAAAGCGGGTTATGTAATAATCGATAGCATAAACATTCATAAATACGCTGCAAATCACATTATTTTAACTGTTCAAAAATAATTTAAAATAGAGGAATCATAATAGATATGATTGTAAATCTCATTTTACAAAATCAGTTATTTTAGTGTTAGATAGTTCCTCGCTGATTATTTTTTTCGTAGTTTCCCAAGATTTTCTAGCGATCAGTGGAGCTTTTTTCTTTTCTATTACCCATTTTCTCAGAAATTCTATAGATCGCGTGTCGGAGGGATATCCCGATCCAAAATCTCCGTAATTCTTTTTTAATTCTTCAATAATGCTATCTCTCGTATCTTTTGCAATTATTGAGCTAGCTGAGACGATCGGGTATAAATCATCTGCTTTATGTTTAGATATTATTTTAGTAGGCGAATATTTAAGAAGTTTTTGGATAGATTTCCCAAACCTTGCTTCGTTCACATCTGCAGCGTCGACATAAATAACGTTGGGCTTTAACGCTTCGATTATTTCTGCCATCTTAATTTCTTCAAGTCTATTCAAAGTAATTCTTTTTTTTTCTCTCGCATCGATTTCTTGAGCCGAAACTACGATAGTTTTATAATTTTTACATTTTTTCTTTATTATTTTAGCTAGCTCAGACCGTTTTTTGGGTGATAATTTCTTTGAATCCTTAACTCCTATATCAACAAGCAATTTTAACTCAGTTTCGAAAAAACACACGCCACAAATTACCATTGGTCCTAATACGGGGCCTCTCCCCGCCTCGTCAATGCCACAAATAACGCCTTGGTTAAATTCCTGATTCTTGTACGAGGTCAATAAATTCCTCTTCGTCATCTATTTTTTCTAAATTTCTAATTTTAACAATAGGAACTTTTATTTTTCTTAACGAATCTGGTATTTTAATGTCGTTATTTACTATAAAGAGAGAATTTACATGAAATAATTTATTGAACTTATTCAAGCAATTAAGACTAAGTTCGTTAATCTTTTTATCCTCTTCTGAAACGCCCGAAAAAAGAGGATACACATTTTTTTCCTTATTATCATTAGAGACTTTGGAATATAAGGATAATTTAAACGGAATTGGGCTATTTTTGTACCAATAAGAACAAAGTCCAATGTCGTCTAAAACTGCTTGAAGGTGAGTTTCAAAAGGATTTCGAGCAGTGAACTCTCGGGGTTCTTTCCAATCAATCTCAAATTTGATATTCCATTCAAAAAGATTAATTTTCCTAAAGAGATCTTTATTTTCTAGGATATTTGATAGTTTTTTAGCGACTTTTTCAGAAGGTCGCATGCTTTCATTTTCGTAAGCACATACGGTACGTTTTGTTACACCAAGTAACTCTGATAATTCTTTTCGTGATATCTCCTGCTTTTCTCTAATGAATTTCATAACATTTCCGTTTAAAAACATTATACCACCGCCTCTTCTCGCCAGAATGTAGGGATATAAATCTTTTTCAATTATGTTTTCTAAAGTCGCTAAAGTAATGAATGGTAGCTCGTCTCTAATATAAATAGTGTTATCTTCTAATTCGTTGTACCGATTTTTTAAACCTATTAATAAAGGTTTAGATTTTAGCAACATAGACAATGATTTAATATCGTTAACAATTTCAGCACTTATATTATCGATGTTCGTAAAAACTTTCACGCTAAATATAAGATCGTTCTTCTTGACGAGTAAATCAAAACAAAATTTACTTTTTTTATTGCAAAAGTTATCTATCCTAAATGTCTCAAAACTTGCACTCTTTAACAAATCGTCAATTTTTTCAATTATAGAACTATTCATTTATTCCCAAATCTAAGAAAGCTAAATAGTTTAATAAAATTTTTTTATTGTGATATAAGATTTTGGTATGATTTACTTATTAGAAAAATTAACTCTTTAATTCCGGTTTGTACATATGGGCTCTTTTATTTACTCGTAAGTTTAAGAAAATTAGAATCTGTAATTATCCCTATATACCTTCTGTCTTCTTTAACCAAAACAGCGGAGTAATTTAACAATAAACTTGAGATGTCTTTTACATTCCAATTTTTTTCTACTTCTGGAAAAGGCAATTCTTTAACATCGGTTACCTTTAGATTCAAAATTACTGGATCATCAGTTATATATTTCTGAATTTTTTTAGAAGTAATACTTCCATAATTATAATTATTCTCTAAAATTGGTATTTGTGATATATTGTATTTTGTCATCAGTTCTACGGCTTCTCTCACAGTTGAATGTGGATTTATGAATATAATTTCTGGAGTAAGAATGTCTACGGCATGTCTTATCGATCGTTTACGAGATATTCTTTCATTTTCTAAAAATTCATAAATTTGTTTAAACTTCGAGTAGGGGGGATCCATAGTCCCATTTTCTATTCTTGATATCGTAGATTGAGAAATGCTTAATTTCTCTCCCAACTCTTTTTGACTAATATTTAAACTCTTTCGTAAGCTTCTAATTTGTGAAGAATCTGGTAATACGTCCATTTTAAAATTCGTAAAGCTTAATTATTATAATTTATGAGCATATTTCATGCAAAACATGCATATTATTATCAATAATTATTTATAAATGTCATTAATTTTTAAGACACATAATTAAAATAACTATTTATATCATTCACATAGAGTTTATTTAAAATGTTGAAAATTACACAAGCGAATTTTTTACCGATCGAAAAAAGTGAATTTCCGGAAATATGCGAGCGTAAAGGCGTGGGGCACCCTGATAGCGTGTGTGACGCCGTAGCCGATGCGTGCTCGAGAGCACTTTGTGTGTACTATTTGGAAAATTACAATAGGGTTTATCATCATAATGTTGATAAAGCCGCACTAGTTGGGGGAACTGCTAAACCAGAATTTGGTGGAGGATTAATAATTCAACCACAATATTTTTTAATAGTGGGAAGAGCAATAAATCAAATCCTCACTGAATGTGGAACTGAAAGTAAATTAGAATACATACCAGTTGCGACTATTTGTATTGACACCCAAAGAAAAGTTCTCGCTGAAATTTTTAGGAATCTTGACCTTAATAGAGACATTCAATTCGATTATGCCGTCCGACCTGGATCTATAGACTTAACTGGAGTTTTTGATGACTCCCACCACACAGACGACATACCACTTTCAAACGATACGAGCTTTGGAGTGGGTTATGCGCCCTATTCAGATGTAGAAAAGATTACATTAGAAGCGGAATATTTACTTAACTCAGATAAATTCAAAAAGAAATGTAAAGCTTCGGGAGAAGACATTAAAGTTATGACGGAAAGACTCGGTAATAAAGTAGGAATTACGGTAGCAGCTGCTATGGTTAGCAAATACATCAATAACGCCGATGATTATATTAATTACACAAATCAAATTAAAGACGCTGTTTTAGATTTGGCGTCTAAAATCATCCCCGAACGCGAAGTCACTTGCCAAGTAAATGTGGGAGATAAAGTGGAAAAAGGGATTCTTTATCTTACGATAACTGGAACTTCAGCTGAAGCTGGAGATGATGGTGAAGTAGGAAGAGGTAATCGATCAAATGGATTAATTACTCCTTGTAGACCGATGAGTTTGGAAGCGGTTTGTGGAAAAAACCCGATAAACCATGTAGGTAAATTGTATAACATTCTAGGCACAGAAATGAGTAGAGAAATCTATAAAAGAGGAGAAGGGGATATTTTAGAAGCACATGTAAAATTACTTTCCCAGATTGGACGACCTATTACTGATCCTTGGGTTAATTCGATAGAACTGATCCCTGCTGAAAATGTGAACTTTGCGAGCATTGATAAAATAGCTCAAGAAGTTTCTGAAGAGATGTTAAGCAAGGAGTACTTTATTGACTTACGGAAGCGTTTGATTGAAGGAAAAGTTCAAGTGCATTAATTTTGAGTGTCGATCAGTAACATTTTTTTTTATTCTTTTTATATTAATTAATGAGAGCTATATTTTATGAACAATTACTTTATTTTTATATTGAGAGAATTAAACAGTTAAAGATGATTAAGTGACACAAAATTGGGATTAGATAAGTGGATAAAAACAGAAGGATCTGAAAAAAAACCTGAGAAAAAAGAGGACGGAAGATCAACAAGAAAACATAAGACTCAGCCGATAGAAAAGAAAGGCGAAAAAGAACCAATAAAATTGACGAAATTTGTTCTTATCTGCTCTAAACCAAAATGTAAATACAAAAAGGTATTAATGAAAAAAGAATTATCAGAAAAAGATCGTATTTGCCCACGATGCAAAAACGAAATGAAAGTTCAGTAAATACTAATTAGTAACATCTTCTTCAAGAATTTTGCTATCTGAAAGATTGTTGAGATCGAACTGTGCCTCACAATTTGGGCATCTGTCTTTTGGTTTGCTGTATTTTAAGATTAAATAAAGTATAAAGCCTAAACCAGCCGTTAAGATGACGGAGAAGCAAAGTATTTCGTGGTAAATATGTTCAAAATTCTTCCTTCTAAGAATGACTTTTTGTTCGCATGTTGGGCAATAAACTGTTTTTTTCCCCGTAATATTCAACTATTTTTAGTTACTTTGTATAAATAAGTAGGTAAATTGTTATTTAATTATTTTATGGTAATTAAGAATGCGGGAGAAATCACTTAATTAAACAATCTGTTAGAATTTATTAAGATTGAACTTTATAACTTATATATAAGTTCTTCTTAAGTAAATAAAAAAAGTGAAAGTAAAAAAAATGCCGGTATGTTATCATTGTGGAACCGAGACTTCCGAATTGTTTAGTTGTTCTAAATGTGGCCAATCTTATTGCACACTTCATAAAGATCCTATTGATCATGAGTGTAATATTGTTATTGAAAGCTTAAATTTCACACCACATCAAGGTTCGCAAATAACTCCTTCATATACAGCGCCTACTCAAGTAATTTCTCATAATGTAGCACAAAGCAGCATGGCAGACGGTGTAATTCGAGGTACTAGCGATGGGACTTATACTTGGTATCGGCAAGAACAGGCAGTTCCAGAAAATGCTTTCGATCCTGACTCAGGAATCTCGTTCAAGGGTATATTTCTGGCTCATAAATCTGAACTAACTCATTTCTTAATTGCAGGGATAATAATTTATGCCATAGGAATAATGAGCTTTTATTCCAGTATAGGTTCTACCTATCTTTGGACTTTGTTTATTCTTTCAACTTTTTACGTAACTGCTTTTCTCTTTCACGAATTAGGACACCGCCAAGTAGCTGTTCATTTTAAATTGCAGACAAAATTTAGGTTACTTACATATGGTTTGCTGATGACTTTAGTCTCTCTTGGAAGGTTTGCTTTACCTGGAGCAGTCGTCGTTTTAGGTCTTGACAAGATTAGCAGAAAAACGGGTTTATGTAAAGCAGCAGGTCCTTTCGTAAATCTGGTGTATGGCACACTATTGTTTCTAATTTCATTTATTATTCCAAAGTCATTATATCCACTGAATTATATCTTTTGTATAGGAGCGTATTTAAATTTCATGTTAGGGTCATTCAATATGATTCCCTTTGGAATTCTCGATGGGCAAAATATATGGAAATGGAAAAAAAAAGTATATTTTGGATTGATTGGGTCATTAGTGCCACTATTTATTATAACAATGGTTATTATGAATACCTCCATTAGCCTAAATCTCTATCTTCCATAAACATAAATGATAAAACAATAATTATTTAGTTTAATTCCTTTAAAGTCCAATCTTGTTTTGAGAGTGATAAGAAATTTTAAAAAAAAATATGAAGGATCAAAGGTTATTTAGAATAGATATAGAAAAATGTAGGAAAAGAAAGCAATAAATAATAATTAGTATTTTCCAACGCTATAGGTATAATCCATGACATTTTGCGAACATTGTGGGAAAAAGATTGATTTATTACCGTTCAAATGTAAGTATTGTGGTGGAGCGTTTTGTAAAGAGCATCGCTTACCTGAAAATCATAAATGCACTTTCGAACTAAAACATATTCCGAATACATTTTCAGGCTTAGGAGAAACGCCAACAAAAAGTGTTTCTTCGCATAGAACTTCAAGGAATTTCAAGAAATATATGAAAAGACAAGATAAGCAGAAGCAGAAAACCACTAAGCTTTATAAAAGTTATAAATTTGAACCTACTCAAAATAACGGAACGAAAATCTTAATTATAGCGATAATTGTTTTGTCTATTGCGAGTATAGCGTATCCATTGTATTTAACCTTAAGTAGGCTCAGTTTTTTAGATTTTTGGTTATGGACTTTTGTTACATCAGTATTTGTGAGTTATATTTCTAATTTGTTTGAATTATTTTTTCTATTTATCATTATACTTTTTTTCTACATGATTATTAAAAATATTGAACAGGCTTTTGGAACAAAATTCTTACTGCGTTTGTATCTGGTTTGCGCATTATTCTCTGGTTTGGTTTATTTTATATTATGGATCATAGTGGAGATGCTCTTAATACCTCCTGGGTTTGTAATAATAATCCCTTATGGCTTAGCCTCGGGTGCTTTATTAGGTGTTATCTGCTTCATGATATTTATAAATTGGAAACGACAAATGACATTTTTAATTTTTTTTATGCCGATAAGGATGAAAGGGAAAACCATTATAATCGTCTTAATATTAATAAAGTTAATTCCCGGTTTATTGTTTGCTATTGACTATCCTCCAGCCCTATTAATTTATCTTCCTGATTTGGGGGGAATCCTCGCTTCATATCTCGTTTATAATTACAAACTGAAAAATCGATAGTTATTTATGATATTGTTATAACTCAAATCCGAAAAAAATATCAACGAATAAATGCTATTTTTTTTATCATTATTGATTTATCTATTAATTGAGTTTTATTAATGCCAGAAGAAGAGTTATCAAAAATAATTGAGTTAAATGAGGATTTAATTGAAAATAACGATAACTTAGCAGCTCAAAATAAAGAGTTGCTCAAAAGGTATAATATTCGTTCTTTTGATGTCGTTGGAGCTATAGGAGCTGGAAAAACCGCGATTTTAGAGTCAATTTCTAAGAGGATTTCTAAAAATAGAAGAGTTTTAGTAATAAACGGAGATGTAACTACGAGAATTGATGCTGATCGTATAGAAAAACATGGTGTAAAAACCATCCAGATAAACACTGGCAGGGAATGTGCCTTAAATTCTTATCACATTTCTCAAGTGATAAAGAATTCGGATTTAAGTGAATACGATGTAATTTTTATAGAAAATGTAGGAAATCTAATATGTCCTTCAGATTTTATTTTAGGTACTGATAAAAGAATAGTCGTAGTGTCTATTACGGAAGGACCATGGGTTATTCGAAAGCATCCGATGTTGTTTAAATTTTCAGATGTAGCTATTATTAACAAAGTTGATCTAGTCGATGTGATAGATGTAAATATTGAAAATATGATTAGTGATGCATTAGAAATAAATCCGAATATAAAAATATTTACAACCAGTGCAATTACAGATGAAAACATACCCGAATTAATAAAAGAATTATTCTCCGATTAATTAATAGAGATTGGTAATAGATTGGTTAAATTTTAAATAAAAGTATAATAATAAAACAAAAAATATTTTTTATTGAAGGTGTTGAAATATTAGTCTAAGGCAATATAATACCGAATTAGGTTTATTGATTGATAAAATTGTTAAAGTTTATCTTGATAATGATAAATTCTTCGTAGGTCAACTCAAAGGAGTTTCAGAGGACAGTAATCTCATTCTTACAAATGTTAAAAATGAAAAAGGTAAAGTTTTCCCAAAACTAATGATTAGAAGTTCGTATTATCGTTATGTAACTGTTGAAGAAGAACCGTTTCCTATGCAGGCATTAGCAGACAGAATTGCAACAATTTTTTCCAAAGGGCATGTAAATCACATTGAAGACCAAAACATTATTTCTATTTTAAATGGGAAAATTATCGTAAATGAAGATGGTGTGAGAGGCACTGGCCCTACTGCTGATCGCGTGAAAAAAATTTACGACCAATTTAAAATCGATTTAGACAAGGAATAGGTAAATCTATTTTTTTTTACTTATGCTGTTTCTTTTTTTCTTTTAAAGGCTTCCAATAGGTTTTTTAATTCAATATCTTTAATTATATTTTTTAATAGCGCTTTTCCTAATGGCGTTATTTTTAATATATTTTGATCTTCGATTTTCCTTAAATAATCGTTTTCGATTAAAAATTTCATATCAGTATTCCATACTTCTTTAAAAATATCTTTTAGGTCATCCATGTCTAAATTATCATCCAATTCTTTGCTAAGCGCAAGGATTAGGACGAGAGTTCCGTATTGTGATGGAGTAACTCTATCATCTTTTCCTTCAGAAGTTAAAATGTAATAATTTTGATCTAAGAACTTCGATTTAATAAATTCAAACCCTACATTTTTTAAATTTGAATAAACAGCGTTTATCACCTGCTCAAAATCCAAGTTCTTAGTTAAAATCAGGAGATCTTCTTCTCTAATCATTTTTTGGGGGCTTGTTAGAATAATTTTAGCAATATTTTTCACTATTTCTTCAAAATTCACAGCTTCCATTTGATCTCTCATCATCTCTCATTTACTTTTATAATTTTCAAATTATCGATATCTTTTTTCAACTCTAAGTTTGACATAAGCAATATAATACTCACATCAGATAAATTTTCGTCAGTTTCAAATAATGGTATAATTTTCCTGATGGTTCTAAATATTGAACCACCTTTAGTATTATATATAGGAAGAATAAATAAATTTGAAAAAATAATATTTTTTGAATTTAACAAAACTTTGAACGAGATAAAAAAACTAATTATGAAAAAAATTTTTTCAGGAGTAGTTAAATTCTCAAAATTTACTCGAATTTTGGATTTTCTTGCGAAATCCGTCTTTATCAGGAAAGCAGTGTTCATTTTGTTTGTAACGAGGTTAAATTGTACTTGGAGTTGAATTGTTTTTAGAAATTTATTCGTAATATTTTCAATGTCATTAATAAGATTCTCAAAAATACGAAACTGTTCAAAAAATTCTTCGATTTCTTCTTCATTTGCGTTAATATTTATTTTTTCATCGTGATTTCTAAGGATAGCGTCAATTTCTTTAAACTTCTCTATCATTAAGGGCATATTACTTAGAAAGTTTTTCTTCTTTAAATTGGTGGGAAACGATAAATTATCCAGTTCAGATTCAACTTTTAGTATTTCATGTTCAATCTCTAAATATGGTCTAATAGGTTGTGAGAGTAACTCTTCAGTCTTTCCAAATTGAATTTCTTCATTTTCTCTAAGTTCCTTTTCATAATTCTTTTGAGCTTGCCTCAATCTTTTCTCTTCTTTGTTTATGGTTTCTAAAATTTCTTCATAATCATTTCGGTAAATTTCATAATTTGGTAATAGCTCCTCGAATTCTGCTTGTGATTGTTTTGCTCTTAGTCTAATCTTGTTACTTTCATATTGAGTATCTTTTGCTTTTTTTTGAAGGGCTCTAATCTTCTCTGAATTCGTTAAATTTGTTTCAATACCTAAACTTAAAAAAGAATTATCTTCATTTTCTGTTTTTGATCCTTCTAATTGTCTAGTAATTTTATTAATTTGATTAAAGCAATTTTTTTTAATTTGAGATTGTTCTTGAATTAGGGTTTTACAAGTTGTTAGATCTTTCTTGATTTTATCAATTTGATTTTTACGTTGAAAATAATCTTCTTTGATGTAGGACAATTTCACCTTATAATTATTTATAGATTCGGTCAAACTTTTCATTAAATCTACAATCGCTAAGATATTGCTTGAAGATTTACGAATTTTTGATAATTCTAACTCTTTAAACAGGATTTTCTTTTTTGCTGAGAAATAAATTAACTTAAAGAGGGTATACAAAATTTCTATATTTTTACTAAATTTTAAGTAGATTTCTAGATTATTTTCAACGATCTTACTATAACCTGATAGGAGGTTGAGTATTTTCGTAAAATTTGTTAAACCAGATAAACTATTTGATTCGTTTGAAATTACATTAATAATTTTCTCTACTGGAATTAAATCCAGATTTTCTTGAATCTGAAGATAATCGTCACTATAGTATTCGTGGAGTTGATTAAGCTTAAATTTTCCTTGTACCAAAGTGAATTGATCTTCGATAAAAATCTTATCCTCCCCTACTTTAATCTCGGTCCTATTTTTATTAATGAGTAGAATCACTCCGCTTTAATATTTAATCACTTTCAAAATGATCCTTAAATTTGTCATATTCTTCTTTTCTTTTTCTTTTTCTTTCCTTAATTAATTCTATTGGGTCTGCACTGGAATCACCGAGAGTAACGTGATGTTCATTAGATCTTTTATCCATTTGTTTTTTAAACATCTCGATTTTTTGAGAGATTTCTTCTGTTATTTCAAATGTTTTATCGTTTTCCGTATCATTAATGTCAGTTAATTTTTCACGCTTCTGTTTTCGCAACATTCTTTTGAATTCTTTATTAGATAATTTTAAATAACTCTCGTAAGATTCTGATTGCTCTTCTTGTCGTTTTTTTAGTTCTTCAATTTCTTGTCTTTTTTTGTTTTTTTCCAAGATTTCTTTCTTCGATTTTAATTCTTCTTCAGTCAGTTTATGTTCAAGCGATTGAATGAATTTAGTGTAGTTTATCTCGGGTGTAATATGAAACTGTCTTTTAAAATCTTCGATTATGAAAGGTTCTACATTATAGGGTATTTTAGCCAGTTCCTTTTTTAATTTGTTCTGTAAATTTATTTTATAGTGTTCTCTCAGAATGTCAACAGATTTTAGAAAAAGGGTGTTCTGATTTAAAGAATCTATTAAATCAAGCCATTGTTTAATGCTAACAGAAGGAACGTGGTTAATTTTTTCAATTATTTTACTAATTTTTTTATTTTCAATTAAAGAAAGGCCAATCTGTGTTAGATAGTCATTGTCCAAATCAATGATTTTCAGTCTATCATTAATCGATTGCTTGTATTTATTGATTAAATAGTTTTTCAACTTTAAAAATTTGTTAATGTTGTGGTTTGAGACAATCTTTAAATTATCGTTGATTTTCTCTACTAATTTAGTTAATTGTGTGAAATCTTTTAAAAATGAATCGTTTTCGTCGTATAATGAAGCAATCTGTTGCTCAGATTCTAAATTTTTTACGAGGTTTGATACCTGGTTGACCTTTCCTTGTAAATTTTTAATGGGTGCGGTTAGCCCCTTTATCTTTTCAAGGTTAAATAGTTCTGTTTCCATTTTATCAAGTAAATTAAATCTTTTATTAAGTAATTAAAAAAAATGTATTAGATCTCTGGAGGACCTTTCATATTGCGTTTTTCCTGCTTATTTTTCGAAGATTTTAAAAAAATTTTCTTTGAATCGCTTAAATTATCTTGTCTTTCAACATGCATAGCGGTCCCTCCCACTAATTTTAAAGAATTGTAAAATAAATCGTAAGTTAATCGCTCTGTGTTAATAGCTTTTAAAAGTGAAACCTTTGTTCCTCTTTCAATATCTGAGCCTGAAAATCCTATTGTGAGCTCTAACAATCCTTCGTTTTTATTATTTTTATTAATTTCATCCCAAAGTAGAGTATCACTAAACTCGGAAATTTCATATCCTAGTTTATGTGAAAGATTACTATGTATCTTTTGAATCTTCTCGTATTCTTCTGTTAAATTTGAGTAAATTGAGTCATCAACACCAATTTTCGCAATTTTAACTTTTGCAAGGAACGATTCAATTATTTTTCTTCTCAGATGATAATC
This sequence comes from Promethearchaeota archaeon, assembly GCA_019894855.1. Taxonomy (GTDB): domain Archaea; phylum Asgardarchaeota; class Lokiarchaeia; order Sigyniarchaeales; family SOKP01; genus SOKP01. Next base: position 36,477 of record JAGXNS010000003.1, on the reverse strand, counting down.
TGGGAATTCAAAGCTAAAGTGAAACGTGAACCGCCTCCAAATCGCTGAATCTAATTGATTTTGATGATTTGTAGCCCCAAATATTGCTAAGGGTACTCCTTCATAATTTATTCTATCAATTACTTGTAAAAATGAAATAACAGCTCGTTTGATCTCACCTACTTCATGAATATTTGACCTTTCGGAGCCTATAGAATCTATTTCATCAAAGAATAGGATAAAATTACCTCGTTCCTTTGCTATTTCTGCCGCAAGATCCACAACATTCCTAATTTGTTTTATCGTATCTCCTAGCAAAGGAGAAACTAACCTATCCGTTTCTACTACGCATATTGGAATATCGTAATGTTTTGCAAACCCTCTCGTAAGAGAAGTTTTACCTGTACCTGGAGGACCATACAAGAGAACAGTCAAACTAGGGTTGAGTTTTGCACCTTTTAATCGTTTACTAAATTCATAGTATTTCTTCAAAGCTTTAAAGAAATCGTGTAAAATTTCTTTTTTGTTCTCATTACCTAGAATATCATCGATTGATTCTTGTATTGTGGAAGGAAAATACACCGCGCCATATTTGCCTAACCTATTTTTAATGACATCTTCAGTGAAAGTTATGTTCTTGCCTCCATCTTCTTTTGAATTGCTCATTTTTCTCTTCTCTTTTTATTCTAATTTAGTTATTTTTTCTTTGTTTATCAAATTTTTCACAAAATTCTGCTATTTCTAAGATAAAATCTTTAAGGTTATCGATTTGAGAACCAATGAAGTTAAAAATTTCTTTTCTGTATTGCGGAGAATCACGTATTTTCATTTTATCAATACCTAGATAGTTGGGAAAACAGAGAAGCTTCATCAAATAAGGTAAAATCTTCTCATTTGTTTGTAAATCCTTAAAGATAGGATAGAAAATGTTTTGGTCTGACAATTTCCACTTCAATATACCCATATAAATCAAAAAAGCAAAATTCATTGAAATCCAATTTATTAATTCCTTCGATAAAAATCCTCTTCGCTGGGATGAGAAAGCTAAATAATAGAGAAACAAGCTTTCATTGCTTAGTTGTGGTATTAATCGTACTTTTCCATCTGATTGTGAATTTTTTCGTAAAAAATTATTTTCTGTTAGTAAATCTACTAAGCCCTCTCTTGGAACCAGAAAAATTCCGTCTATTATTCGCAATCCGAATCGTTCAGAAATTTGTTCGATAGCTTCTTCTTCTGCATTTGCTATAGAATCAATATATGGATCGAATACTTCAGATTTTAATATTATTGGCAGTTCTTGATTTTCTCTTTCAGGGAATTCTCCGAAATTCGGATCCAAATTAAAGAGTGAGGTTATATTATTAATGATATTATAAACTTTAGGGGAAATTCCCGGAATTTCAAACAAATCAGAGGATTCTAATTTTTCTCGATAATAAGTATGTGGTTGGAGCATATGTCTTTGACAATCGTACAAATCTGAAGAATAACCTAATAATTTACTATATATAATGCTTAAATTTCTACCTCTCGGGAAGAGCCGTTCTTCAATAAATTTAACTAAAACATATAAAATTGTGTTTTCTAAATTTGCTTCGTCTGGATTAGTGATGTGTAACAAAACATTGAGAGCCCCGACTGATTCGTATAAGAATTCAATAATATAATCTTTAATATCAAAAATAGGTATTTGATTCCTATATTTAACTAAGAAATCTTTAATAATTTCATATATGTTTGACCTGTACATTGCGGAAAATTCTGATAAAGCTCTCACTTTTCTAAAGTTTCGTTTTTCTTCCTCTTCTCGGATTTTGTCTAGAATTTCTGTATCTAAAAGAAGGTCAGCATCCAAATCAATTATTATCCTTCTTGTTTCTCTTAGAATTGGGCGCATATGAGTTAAAAACGTAAGGTACCTTGGTAAGATATCGGTCCATTTCTCCCTTTTTCTCCCAGGCCTAACATTCCTTGTCGATTTTTTTTTATAACTCATAATTCTCACTCAATTTATCATTGCTATTAACTTTCATCGTAGCCCACTATGATTTCTGTGAATATATTCGAAATTTCTACGAAAATTGGTATTTCTACTCTTACGAGTTGACCGAGAACCCATTTATTGACATCTTTAATCAAAAAACGTATTTGATTATGGATTTTTTTATTAATATCTGATTCAATTATTTTAGACAACCATAAACCGCCCCCTAATCTGTAAGCAATGATTTTAATTAAAGGTTCGAACAACGGTTCTAAAACTTGTCTCATCATCCAAGATTTAGGTATTACACTCATAGTATCTGCATCGTAATTAGGATCGTTAAGGATGGGGTTTGTTTCATCTACTGATAATTTAGGTAAAAAACTTAACAGCAGAATTAATGCAAAAATGGCTGAGATACCATTCAATGTATAAGATCCACCAATCTTATCTAAATCATCCCTATTAATGGCCACATTTGCTAAGAACATACATATGAATACATTTCTATCAAATGCTTCAGAAACGTACGTATATCCTAGTTTTTCGTCTAGGATTAAATATTTCTTTTCAAGTATTTTAATAATTTTTTCCGGAAAAGTGTAAAAAGTGAATATTTTTTCTTCACTTTTTCTAACATCTTTTTCGATAATTAATTCTTTTGACACGAGACCAAATAATTTAACTAACTCTTCAAGTTGGCTTTTAATATAGTGTCGAGGCTTATTTGGGTCTCCAAACATAGCATAAAATTGATAATCAATAATATGAAAATCATTTCTTTTACTAAAAGCTTCAACCATTCTATCAATTACAGGTCCTTGAGTTCCCGTAGCAACAGCTTTGGCTTTTGATGCCACAAATCCGTTTAACAGCTCGTTTATGATAAAATCCTGTTCGTGAGTACGAGATTTTATTATCTTTTGAAATGCTTCAGAAAAATCGTTTGTGTTTGGGAAAAACGCGTTTTGAATTTTGTCGTCAATGGATTTTAAGAAAATTTCACCATTATTTTTAGGAAAATGAAGCTTCATATTCTTTAACCTTTGTTTTAAAGCTTCCTTTGCACCAGGTATGTTTTCCACATCTCGTTTTTCGAGTTCATCAATAGCTTTTTCTAAGCCCCTCTCGAAGTCTTGAAGCAGTTCATGCCAAGTGCTTTCTTGATTTCTTTCCATTTTGTTCACCTTAATGGTATGGTTTTTTTCAGTTTCACCAATTTAACTCTTGTTTTATTCTCTTTAAGGCATTGATTAATGGCGTTACAAGTTTTTTATCATAAATATTAGGAGACGCTACGCCCTTTTGGGCTTTCCAGCCCATTTGGATTCCTTCACCTATTTCTCTCTGCCCGTACTTTAATAGACTGCTTAAGTCTCGCATCCACCAATAAAATCTTAGCCATCGCTTATTAGGATTATCTTTAGCGTGAATAACCGCTAGTGCTTTCCACTCCCCCATTAACCACTTCACAGTTATACCGCTTACTGGTAAGTAATAATTGATTGGGAAATTAGTTTGAAAACGCAAATCCAACTCTGATGATTGTATGTTAAAAATTGGTTGATTATACCCCTCCAGTATAACTATTTCACCACAATGTTGACATTCGTAATGAGATTTCTTTTTTGTCATTTTTTTTTGACATTTTGGGCAAGTTCGATGTTCTAAAATCCTGAATTTTATTAAGTCTAAGTATTTTTCCTTCTCTAGTGCATCTTTGGTTTTAGGTTCTTGTTTTACATATGTTCCGCCCCAAGTCCAAATATCGTCAAAATCCTTATTAATTTTTTCTAATGTGACTATTAGGTTATTTAATACATCTTTTTCATAGATTTTAAACATGCCAGCATGCTGAAAACTTTTCCACCATGAGAGTCTCACGTATTTTTCTTCTCTTAAATAAGCACTATGACAGATTAACGCAGCAAATAAACGAGTTTCAGTTTTGCTTATTATAATACCTTGTTCGCACACTTCGTATTTTTTATTTATACTTGCGATATTATGAAAATATTCTCCTTCGAGAAATTTTCCTTTTTCTACCTTTTTTATATCTTCAAGTTCAGCTTTTTCGTCTTTTTTTTTTACAATTTTTCGACATTGAGGACATTGGTAAATTCCAGAAACCAAAGGTTCCATTTCGATGTTACACGCTGAACACTTCAAATTTAATCATCACTTCTTGTAATTAAATACCGTTCATAATCTAAATTTAATAATTTTAATTCTTTCTTCGTTAATACTTCAAGTTCTTTATTAATTTTTATTAAATCCTCTCTAAATTTAAGTAGAACATTTTGAATTTTGTTTACTATATTATCTTCGTTAAATGAAACTTTTTCAATAAATTCAAGATAACTAAACTTTTTGTCTTTTCCAGAATAATATTTTTTGGTTTCTAATATTTTCTCGTCGAGTTGTTCCATCCTAAACCTAGCGTTCAGTATTGCCATCACTCTAAAATGCCAATCGTTGCCAATTTCGTTCCTCTCTGTATCTTCATCAAAGTTGAACTTATCAGGAAGTTCAATTTTTTCATCCCTCAGATATTTAAAAACATCTTTCTCACCCTTAATCGCTTCAAAAATTTTTTTTAAAACGGGTTTACTCCTTAATTTTGGTTCAAAGATATCTATATACTCGTTAATTTTTTCTTTTATATCTAAAAATTTCTGGTGAACCCCTTCGATTGTGATCTCAATTTTGATTGCTTGATAAACGTTGCCAAATTGATCTAATATGTAGTATATATCATCGGATATTGTGTAATCGTTTTCTCCTATTTGAGATATAAATGGATGAATAAGATTACTATTCTGACATTTGACTCCCTTTAATTTAATCAATGCTAAATTATAATTTCTTCTTGTAAGAAATTTAAATTTTTTATTTATCATTAAGAAAAGAGTATGGTCTGGAACTGATATTTTGTCGTTCTCGATTGTAATTGTTTCTTCTCCTAATCGTATTATAAAATCCCCATCATTATGATTAAATTCTCTAATACTACGAATATTTTTAAACAAGCCTAAATCGATCGCTATATCAATAAAATTTTCTTCCCATAAGTTAAATACGTTATTTTTAAATATTTCGTCTAAGATAATGACTCTCTCATAGGATTCTATAATTTTTGAATCCTTTAAGTCTTTAAACAAGTCATTTCTGATAACATATAAAAACATAATAATGTATCTCATATCGAGATCGTCCAAAACCCTTTCTATCAAGCTCTTATCATATTCTAATGACAAATTCGTATGTTCCATACCTAAAATCCACTCATTTTTTTTAAACTGCTAGGATAATTCAGTGAAAAAGAGTAATTGAAATAAGGTATCATTCCTAAAAAATTTTTCGATTTATACTAAAATTCGGCTCTAAACTGTTTCTAAAATTCTTAGAACTCTTTTTTCTTTTAATAAAAAATTTTATGTAAATAAAAAAGAAAATAAGTTTACTAATCGAAAAATGAATTTTAAAGATATTAATCATAATAAAAAACTCATTAAACTAAAAGACCAATAAACAAATTGAGGCCCAAATTAAGAACTCAAGGAAATAAAATGTTTTTTATGCCTACTATAAATTATTGTAACAAAACTTTTTTGTTATGCTTTTCTTAATTAGTATATACAATAATTAGTGTTTGAATAATGGGAAGAAGGAAACGTAAACAACAATCATATAAAAGAGTTAAGAGAGTTCCAAAGATTTTCACGTGCCCAAATAACTAAATGGTTATCCCATTTAATATGGATTGCGGTGAAAAATCTGTCAAGGTTAAGAATATTAGGAAAAGCGCAATTGCTACAGTGAAGTGTGGTCATTGTGGCTTAACAAAGGATGTTTTAATTAATTCTATATCAGAACCCGTTGATGCCTTTGGAGATTTTATCGATATTCATTACGCGGATCAAGAACTTCAGAGATTAGAAAAACGCATAGGCAAACTTAAAAAGAAAAATGAATGGGGGGAATTAGTTCTAGTATATTCTATTTTATCGGATATTTGCAAAGCTAAAGCTGCTGAGGCCTTAGAAGATGAAGACGATATCAACCTTGATGTAGTTAATAAATGGAAAATTAAAGCAGAAGAATATAAAAGGTTAGAAAAGGATGCTTTACTTCAACTAGACTCTCTTGAGTTAGAGAAAGGAATTAAAACAGATGACGATTCTTTATTTACAGAGCATGACGAGAGTGACATGAAGAGGGCAAAAAAAATCGAGGATATTTTTGACGACCCCGGCTTTCTTGAATTCTAATCTCGTTAGAATCGACTCCCACCTGAATATTTAAAATTCTGAGCTCAATATTACCTTTTTAACAGTTTTAGGAATATTTTTCCATATAGGAAGTTTCACTATCAATTTGAAAAACTGTTTCTGATTTAATTTTCGGTTTATTATTAGATAGCTCCAGTTATTAAACGCTAATTTATTAAAAAGATTCATTAGATTTATTCCGAAGGGATTAAACCTTGAAGTTAATATACTAGCTAAATACCCCCCCAACCGTTTTGTTTGAGGAACTGATTCTGGATAAACTGATTCTGAAAGAGTTCTACTAAAAATTTCATAAATTGAGAAAATAGGAATAAGATTATTAATGTATTCATTTACAACTTTTCTATAACTAAAGTCATTCAACGATAAAGTAGAAAGATCGTTTAGTTTTTTCAAAGCAAAATTGAAATGTTTCTCCTTAAAATAAAGCCACATAGTCCCCATACGATCTCTAAGTTTAATTAGCTCATTGATTACTTCCATTTCTTTGAAAAGAAAAGAGTTATTTTCTTCGAATTTCTTTATGTAAAGTAAAAAAATTGAATCTATTGATAAATTACTAAAATCAGTAATGAAATCATTTCGTTTCTGCTTTTGAAGATTGAATTCTTCGTCAATAGTTTTATGAATCGTGTGAGTATAAAGGGGAGTTGTCCATAGCATTTTCATAATTATTTCCATAAGTCGAATATGAAGGGAACATTCTTGAATTTTAGAAAATTTTTGAGATATTTTCAAACTTGGAACTGAAAATGATTTTGATTGATCAATCCTAAATTTAATTCTATCGGTTCTCTTTAAATTACTAATAAACTCTTTTTTAAGCTGTTTAAAGTGGATGATCTTTCTTTTTATCAACTTTTCTGTTGCCATTAAATTATTTAAATAGTCGTAAAAATTCACGTTGTATTTACGAACTATAGTATCATGCGTAATTAATGGTACGCTAATTATTTTCTTTGATTTTTCGCTTTCAACAGACATAGCGTGATCTCCAACCGAATAAGAAAATGTAACGTTATCAAGTGCATTTTCTAAACTTGGAAACACACCAAGTGTTTTTGGGTCTTGCGTGTAATAACCGTGTAAAAGGGTGTCAATTCCTTTAAAGAGGTTGTTTTTATACTCTGATATTATTACGGATTCAAATTCTCCAGGATGATGTCTTTTAATTCTGTATTTTTTTCCAACAAGAAAAATCGCTTGATTTGCTCTGTGACAGATAGTGTGGCTCCATTTAAACAAGGGTTCTAATAATTTACCTATAGTTAATATATACCCATAGAATTCTGGACCAAAATATATAGGGAATCCGAATCCTCTAGAAGTTGAATACATGAATTGAAAAACATTCCTCGTTTTTTCTCCTTTTAAAAATCCAGGAAATTTGTAATGGATTGCTATTCTAGGAAAAAGCGCTCCAAAACCTAAATTCATCCACGCCTCAAATAGAATTATGCTATCAGGAAATCTAAAAGAATCCTTATCGATGGTTAATTCGTCACTTAACGAGTTTATAGCTATCGGAACGGTATGAAGCCAATTTCCGTCACTTTTTATAATTTTTAACTCATCGTTAAATCTTTTTAATGTAAGAGGTTTTAGTTTTTTTTCTATCTTTGCTTTTTTATAATAATAATTATTTAAAACCCTAACGAGGGATGTAATTTCTAGGATTTGTCTTTGTAGATCGTGAGCGACTTTTACCCTGTTTACTTTTGAACCATTACTAATAATTATTACACCAAAGAAATCAAATCAAAATAGAATGCTTCTTATAGTATTATATTTTTTTTTTAGTTTTAATTTTAATTGATTTTAAAAACGCTTAGGTTAATACTTAAAAGTGAACGACTGAAACTAAATCTTCTTCAAGTTAAAACACATTTAAATGATGCAGAGAATATTTCTTCAATCGCGAAGGTTTGGAGCGAAATTATTTTAGAAAAATAATTCGTAAATTAACTATCCCGATTGATTTCTCTTAGAAAAAAGTTGCTTTAATTCACCCATTATCGCACCTCTTAAGCTCACAGGGCTAGCTGGACGAGCAGCTCCTGGACCCCCAGGTGGACCCCCAGGTGGTGGCGGTGGACCTCCGGGTGGACCTCCGGGTGGACCTCCAGAAGGTGGTGGTGCGCTGCTTGGAGAAGAAGGTGAAGCGATTACGGGGGATATCCCACCGCCTTTGGTCCGTAGTGATGATACTTCATTGTTAATTGTATTAAATCGTGATTCCAATGTGGATATTTTTTGATTTACAGAAGCTAAAGACTGATCTACTAAATCGGGTATTTTTAGAATTACAGACATCATTCTTTCAACAATGTCTCCAAAGGCGTTTAGTTTTTCTTCTAATGGAGCCTTTTTTGTTTCTTGCATGAAATTTGCGAATTCTTCTGCCATTTTATTCTCTCTAAGTTAATAATTGCTATTTATCCAAGTATTTTTTCTAATAATTATATATTTGAACTATTTAATAAAGTTAAGTTCATAGTTGATATTGTATTCAAAAATAAAATAAAAAAAATTTAAAGTTAGCTTGCTTTGTCAACGCTATTTTTCAAATTAACCCAGAGTTCATCTACTTCGTTCTTAACTTCTAAAAATTGGTGTATTTTTTTTAATAAAATATCTCGAGCACGATCAAAATCTCTTTGCGAATCATTCAATCCAGACTCTAAGAGTTTCATTTTTTCTCCTTCGATTAAATCGTTTTTTTTTTTCTCAACAGATAATGCTTTTTTGATGACTACGCTCCTTCTGTTTGCTACTTCGTTTAAAGCTGAAGCAAATTCGTATTTTTTTTCTACTAAGTAGTCTTTTTTTACGGCGATGTCCTTAATCGAATCAATATATTTGTTGTTCACTTCTATGTATCCATCGTTTTTGTGAATGATATCTTGGAATAATTTCACTTCTTCATCTTTAATATTTGATCTTTTCTCTCGCACTAGAGTTTGCATGTGTTTCAATACATCTCTAAAAGTTCTATTTAGCATTTCCCGAGTAAGTGTTGCTTTTTTTAAATTTTCGGCGTATTTTTTTTGAGAATCAATTAAAGTACTCTGAGCTTTTGCTAGTTTCCTTATTTGGGTCATTAATTCTTTTTCCATACTTGCTAATTCAAGTTCATCTTCATGCGTTATAATTGGACTCATTACAATCAAACCATAAAAATATTGATTAATGTTAAATTGCGATACTATTCTTATGTAAATTCGTAATTATAATTTTTAGTCTTTTTATTAAGTTACAATTTATGAGGAAATAAGGCAGTGAGTATATTATCTTTGTAATTTGCTTTTATTACCTTACCTTCAATAACCTTTCCAATTAATCCATCCGAAAAAACAAGAGGTTTTTTCAATAATACCTTTATTCCAAGAGAATCATTGATTTTACCAATACACTCATTTTCCCACCTTCCCCTTGATACTATTTCTATTTTAACGATGTGATTTTTCTGAAGATCCAAGGTTGATACGCGTTTTCGTTTATGAATTCCAAAATCGCTAGGTCCAAGTTTTAATTTAATCTTGAATTTTTTCTCCAACCGCGATAAATATAAATAAAAATAATCCCAAGATTTTGGTTGTATTTTTTTTAGGGTTCTACCAGTCTTGTAAATTAAATATTTCTGGATACCTATTTGTAATTGACTCTCTGAATATCCCTCATTCCTCACGTTAAGGACAAATTCTATAATTTCTTCAATATCCTTGTCGTTTTCTCCGGGAAACCATACTGGTGCAATCAATACCTGTATGTTGGAGTTCATCAGCGTATAAATATTTTTAATAAGCTTGTCGACATCATACTGAGTACAATTACATAGATAACAATCCGTCTCTTCTTTTAAACTATTTAGGCTTATGTTAATTCGAGTGAGTTTGGATTTTTTTAATTTATTAATAACTGGTTTCGAAAGTAATAAGCCATTAGATTGCATTGATCTAATTGAGATTCCTTTGATTTCTGAGAGTTTTTTTAAAAGGTTTTCGAGTTCTCTGTAAAGTAATATCTCTCCATAGGGTGAAAGGTGAATTTCGAGATTATAGTCTCCTTTTATTCTGATAATATCTAGAACTTTTTCAATTAAGTAGTTGGAATTTACAATGAAGTTAGTATCGTAATTACCAGAACTTACAAAACAGTACTTGCATTTGAGATTACAAAGAGTATTTGGTTTAAGTTCGATTACATTTGTTCCTCTATCAATGATCCCTAAAAAATCTACTCCCATTAGTGGGATTTTAGAGGTTTTATCTATATACTGTATTTTATCATTCATGTTAGAATTAAAAGTATGATTTTATAGTTCTTAAATTTTAAATCTTAAAATGGCAACAATAGATCCCAAATCAATTATCTGTTGCCCTGTTGGGTGTTCGCTACTTAAGATATGAATTTCTCCACCCAGAGATTCTACACCGTTTAATAATTGTTCTATTCTTAATTTCTGTTTTTTTGATGCTCCCCTTATAAGAATATCTGCACAAAAAAGCTCCTTTACTGCCCTTTTTTCAATGGCATTCGAGATTTCATCGAATCCAATTGCAATCAAATCAGAATTGGTACTGAATAACTGAAAAATTTCCTCAATTTTCTCGGTTTCAAGGAAAATTTTAACATTTTTCTTAAGGAGTTTGAGTTCTTTTGATTTAAGAGTTTCTAGAATAGCACTTTCAGTTCCTGAACTAGCTTGAATGCTTACGATTTTCGGTAACCTCGTTATTTGGGCTTTTTCGTTAATATATCGTTTTAAGTGATCCTTTGTGCTCCCTGGACCACATATTATAATGATTTTTATGTCTACACTTTCTATTTTTTCTTTAATTATGCTACTAATATCATTATAGAATTCTTCATACGCTTTATTTCGATATGATTGCTCGTATCTTTTACCTGGGATGTTTTTTTTTACCGTAGCTATTCTATTATGACTATAATTTGTTATGAGCGCGATTGTAGCCAACCCTGTTTCGATCGCTACTATTAGCATGACAAAATCAGTTTGAAATCTAGGCGATTTCCTAAGACGTTTAATCTCGCTTTTTAACCACTTAGGTTTTTCAATTGTTAATTTTTGCCCTGGTTCTATATTAAACGTATGATATGTTCCATACGAAACAAAATCCTCTGGGCCTTCTAATATAGTTCCTTTCACTCGCAGCCGATTTGAAAACTCGTGGAATGCAATAGAATCGACATTAAGTTTCAATTTCATTTGTTTTCTTTCTCCTTTAGAACCTTCTTTTAAAACGATTCTACGGTTTGTTCGTGAAGTAACATGGTCGTTTTTGGCAATAGTATTATAGAGCGTCCATAGATCGTTTAAATCTTCGATTCTTAATGAAATGGTTTCTTCCTTCTTATCAATATCCAGAATTTTCATTGGGCACTTCAAACTTAAAATTCCTAAATTTTTATAATTAACCCTAACAATTAAGTTTAACACACTCAAATTGCATCTTGCTTGGGGAATTGTGAGTTAAATAAGAATAAAGAAAAAAAATATAAAAATACAAAAACTCGTAAAATTTAATCTGTTGCTCCCAAGGCTTGTTTAATTTTTTCTAATTCTTCCATTCGTTTCTTTTTCTCTTCTTCGCGTTTTTTCATGTCTTCATCGTCAACCTTTTGGAGAGTAACACCTTTTTTAATTTCGTCTTTTAATTCGTTTCCTAACGACATAATAATTCAAACCTTTTAGTTTAGTTTCCTTTTATAAGCACATTATCAATGCGTTCTATACACAATTTATAATAGAATTTATTTATAAGTCTTGGTTTTTAGAAAATGATTAAATGTTCAATATCATTAAATAAGCGCTTTGCTTGTCCCGATAATAATTTTCTATTCTTTGTGCAATTCGAAAATTAAATTTTTCATACAAGCTTATAGCAGCTTTATTTTTGGAGTTCACATTCAATACAATTGTTTTTATCTCATCCGATGTTTTTACTTTTTTCAAGGTGTATCTTAAAAGAAAACTCCCATAGCCTCTTTTTCTTTCCCCTTTTCTAATTAAAAAATTAATCAAGTTTACTCTCTCGTCTCGATCTTGAATAATAATGATGAACCCTATAATACTGTTCGATAATTCGTCATCGATGAGCTTAAAAAAATATGTGTTTTTTATTATTAAATTAAGAATTAATTCTTTAGAAAATGAGTCCTTCTTAAAAGAATTTCTTTCTAAATTGTATATTTCATCTAAATCCTTAAGAGTGACGGTATCAATAATCATTTAGTCCCATCTCTTCTTTGAATAACATGATAGGTGTTTTTTCCGTTATTTGTTGATATCTATCTTCTCGAAACGGTGTCATTTCTATTACGTATCCTTGTAATTTATGTTGAATTAGTAAATCCATAAAAGATTCTTCCATAGCAAACTTTAATGGTAATTTAATAGTAGTTGCTTCGTAAGAAAAGAAGTTTTGTGGGATTTTTAGTTCTTTTAATAAAAGATTACAAAACTCTTCAATATTCTTCTTCTCGCCTTCTATTAAAGCGTATAATAACAACCCATCTCTCGTGATTTCTTCGTATCGTAATTTAATAGTTTTTGCGCGTCTTAAGTACCTTTCTCTCAATTGCCAATAATCCTTAGCTATAATCGTACAAAAATGAATTTTTATTGGAACTTTTGGAACGATATCACGCATGAGCTTCATTGCACATTCTTTACTATTCTTTACAGATGCTATTGTACCTGCTTCCAACTTAAAATTTCGGTCTTTAAGGTTTTGACTATTTGGTAAGCTATACTCAAATTCATTCAAATTGATAAAATCTGCGCCTATTTTGTTCAAATAAAAAATGAATTTTTTCAAATTTTCTATATATTCCTCTTCTGGAATCACAGGTACTTCAGCACCTACAGACATACCATTGTTTAATGCGTATTTAATCACGTTCCAATTTTCTTTTGATGGGTTGAATCTAATTTCGTCTAACCCTGCTCGAGCGAGTTTTACCGCAATTTCTTTACTAAAATTAAGACCGTTGGTATAAAGGTGGATGTGAAACTTTTTTCCTTTAATATCTTTGATGAATTTGATATATTCAAGCGTTTTTTTTAAGTTGAGCTCATATAATGGGTCTCCGCCCGTAATACTCATCCCTTTCGCATTAATAGCTTTAAGTTCGAGGAGTATTTGCTCTTTAGAAGATATTTGAATCTCATTTATATAGGTATCTTTCTTACCTTTTCGTTTTTCAGAAATCGGGCAGTACCACCAGCAATGTTTGGGATTCTGACAGATTCCATTAAGAAATAATACTGCTTTAGTACCCTTTAAACATTGTTGACATCCTTTAGGAATTCCTTCTTTTTTTACGTAAAATGTCTGTGCTTTAGATTCTAAAATTATTGGATCTCTCATCTTTGTAACAGTTTTTTTCTCACAATTGATTTTTTATTGGCTAATTTTTGTAACACATCTTCGGTAGTCTCGTTCATTTCAATTAATCTCTTTAGAAATACGCCTGTTTTTCCAAATTTTTCTCTCTTTAAAAGAACTCTTTTTCTTTCATTAATCAAATCAATACTAACATTCAACTGCTTTGCAGCTAAATTTTCATTTCCAATAATCGAATATTCTTCATGACCATTAGAAAGGGGTTGAATTAAAACTAACCTTTTATCAATTCCAGGCACTCTAATACTATTTTTTACTTGGTTTAGGTTAATTTTTCCTCCAAAATCGTAAAATTCGCTTGATTTTTTATTGAACTTGGATAATGGAATTGTTATGCTCTCTAACTCGTCTAAATAAATGTAGAGTTTTAATGTGTCAGTGGGAGTTGCCATAATGATTTCTCTGAAGTAATTACTAAAACCGTTCTTGTCGAGTATTATTTCTATTTGATACGGAGCGATAGTTTGGATTAAAACCATGTCAATATCGCTATCGTTATGAATATCGCCTCGAGCAATACTACCATAAATAAATAGATTCAAACCCTCTTTAGCGAACATCTCCAACAAAGTTTTAGATCGTTCTCTTTTTTGTTGTAATAGTTTCAAGTGGTTTTCAGAATAGGTAACGGTATTTAAATGATCTCTTAGAATTTTATGGCCTTTCATTAGAAATTAATCGCTTTTATCTTTTTTACTGTTTCTCAATATATCTAAATATTACGCTTAAAAGTAATGTTTCGTAATACTTGAATGTGCTTTTACTTTTTTGGATAATAGTATATTTGGTGTATTTAAATGTTTCTTTATTATGTAGTATCTTTTTTACTTTCTTATTTTTAAAAAATGGATTTAATTTCTCACTAAATATCGTAATTAATTTAGAATTTTTGTTTGAATCAGTTAGTAAAGTTAAAAATAGTTTCAGATTGTAATAATTTAAGCGTGGGTTAATCAAAATTATGTTGCTACAATGGTAGTCTTTCAAAAGAAGATTCAAAGGTAACACTTTTTTAGTAAAATCAATAACATTATAATTCTGGCTTAACAAGTTAATATCTTGATTATAAAACATGATAATAGAAGGAAAAGTTTGTTGCAACTCTTTTTCTATATCAGATATCAATCGTTCCATCAAATTTTTATTTGATATTTTAAGCCGTAGGCTTATCACATTATATCCAGACGTGCAAAATGCTTCTGTGAGTGCTTTCAACATCATTAGTTTTCGATACCTTTTTATTAAAACTATTGTCGGTTTTATTATATCTTCTTGCTGAAAAACGTTAGATGCAGTCAGAGTGCACTTTTTTATAGATATAGACGAAAACTGATTGTTAATATCCAGAAGGTTATCAACTTTCCTAATCGTTGAAACATTTGAAAAAAAAAATCTCCATCTATAAATTTCTTTAAGTACCTTTACACAGATTAAAAGCAGGATTAACAATATTATTATGATAATATCAACTGTAATCCAATCAACTTGAAAGATGTCAAATGTCATAATATTTACAACGCATTACTTATTTTAATCTACAACTTCGTCAATCCAATCCAAATATTTCCTAGATCCTTTCTCGATTTTGAAAGCAACGCATTCGGGGTTCGAATAACTGTGAACTTCTCCGATTTTTTTAATTATTAAATCGCAATTTTTTTCAGTGGTTTTAATTATTAAAAGTAACTCGTTATCTCTTTCTATTTTTCCTTCCCACCAATATATGGAAAATAAATTAGGTATGATATTTACGCAGGCTGCTAATTTATTTTCTATTAATAAGTCTGCAATTTTTTTACCCTCTTCAAAATTAGGTACAGTTACGAAAAATGTGTAATAATCCATCTTCTTCCCTTATGTATGATATCTGATTCTAATAATGTACAAATCAATTTCAATCTAATTACGATATTAACAATTCATAAAAAAAAAGAATAAAGCTAATAGGAAACCATTTAAAAATTATTTTTGTATAAGGGAGAAAAAACAGATTTTAATTTGAGATTTCTTCTATTATATTTAATGTAGGAATTGCTATTTTTACTTAAATGAAATTATAAATAGTAGAACTTATATTATTAATAAAAAAAAATATAATTATGTTATAAGGAGTGGATTGTAATCCTTCACAATGTTTACCTAATATCAAATTTTACGGGCATTTGTTTAATTCATAGGAAGTATGGGACAATAGAGTTTAATCAAGATTTAGTATCTGGCTTTTTAACAGCATTAAAAGATTTTTCAGTGGAGTTCTCGAAAGGATCAGGTGAATTAAAAATCATCGATATGCAAATATTCTATCTCCTTCTTGTTTTTAAGGAAGGGATACTGTGCACAGCAGCTGCTGACAAGAATGACGATGCCAAAATAACGCACAAAATTTTAAGTGATATTATCGACAAATTCCTGGATAAGTATGGAAACCAAATGAAGGATTGGTCGGGAGATGTTAGGTTGTTCACAGGATTTGAAAATATTATGGATGACATGTTAAAAAACGGTCATATAGCAGAAATCCAAATAAAGATACCTATTTTAAAAATCTATGAAAAAGACTTCGTAAAATCTCAAAAACTACTAACTAAAAAGGGCATGGTGCTTTCGGAGGAAGATTTACGGAAAGTTCAAGACCAGAAGCCCACATGGACTTCAAAACGTCTTCCTTCCCAAGTAATCATTCAGGGTTTTTTAAACAAGGAACAGTATAAAATCGCTCATTTAGCCGATGGATTTCACACTGTAGCTGACATAGCAGAGGAGGCTGGCGTTCCAAAGGCAGAGATTGATGTAATGATCGACGATTTAGACGATCTTGGCTTGCTCAAGTTTATTGAAGTAAAATAACATAAATTTTTTCATATAACCTATAACCTACATTTTCTAATTTCTTGAATCTGAGTTGGCTTATTTTTCTATTTTTATTAAATTAAATAAGCTTGTCCTATTAAAATTGGTAAACATAAAATTTATGAAAAAAATATCACTAGTCTAATTAGTATGAATGTGAATAAAATAGATGAAAACATCTACGAAATCCCTCAAAAAACTTTAATGGCTCGAGTAGAAGGAAAGATCGAAAAATTTCAAATGAAAGTACCAGTCCATATTTATGCTAACGATTACATTTTAGAAAAAATTAAAAACGATAGAACTTTGGATCAAATTAGTAATGTAGCTTGTCTCCCCGGCATACAAAAACACGCTATTGTTCTCTCTGATGCACACCAAGGTTATGGTTTTTGTATTGGGGGTGTAGCAGGAACAGACGCTTATTCTGGAATGGTTTCCCCAGGTGGTGTAGGATACGATATAAACTGTGGTGTGAGAATTCTAAGAACAAATCTTCACCTTAAAGATATTGAAAGTTCAATTCCTAACTTACTAGACTCTATTTTTAAGAATATACCATCCGGATTAGGAAGTAAAGGAAAATTAAGCATCAATTCCTCGCAATTAGATGATGTTTTAGATAACGGCTTAAATTGGGCATTAGATAATGATTATGCTATAAAAGAGGATTTAGAGCATTGCGAAGAAAACGGTTTTTTGAAAAACGCTGATTCAATATTAGTATCTCAAAAAGCAAAGCAAAGAGGAATAAAACAACTCGGCTCTTTAGGGAGCGGTAACCATTTTCTCGAAATACAAAAGGTTGATGAGATTTATAATGAGTCAGTGGCAAAGAAATTGGGAATCATTGATAAAGATCAAATAGCTATCATGGTTCATACTGGTTCTCGGGCTCTTGGTCATCAAGTGTGCACGGATTCACTTAGAAATGTCGAGCAAGCAATGAGAAAATACAAAATAAAAGTACCAGATCGCGAGTTAGCTTGTGTACCAGCCGATACTCCGGAGGCAATACAATACTTGAAAAGTATGGCTTGTGCTGCAAATTTTGGGTTTACTAATCGCCAGTTAATAACGCATTGGCTAAGAGAATCTTTCCAAAAACATTTTAAAAGGAGTTTGGACGATCTGGATTTTAAATTAATTTATGGTGTTTGTCATAATATCTTAAAGATAGAAGAACATGATGTTGACGGGAAAAAAATGAAATTAAACGTCCACAGAAAAGGCGCAACTAGAGCCTTCCCACCAGAGCATCCAGATATACCCCGTGATTATAAAAGTATAGGTCAACCAGTTTTAATTCCGGGAACTATGGGAACCGCTTCGTATTTATGTGTTGGGAGACCAAAAGCAATGGATCTCTCTTTTGGTTCGACAGCTCATGGATCTGGGCGTTTGATGTCAAGATCTAAGGCAACAAAACAATATTGGGGCGCTAAAATAAAGGAAGATCTAAGGAATAAAGGAATTACCGTAAGAGCTGCATCTCCTAAAATAATTGCGGAAGAAGCTCCTGGAGCATATAAAGACATAGATCAGGTAGTCCAAGTGAGCCAAGATCTAGGTATTGTAGAAAAAATTGTGAGGTTAGTTCCAATTGGCGTTGTAAAAGGATAAATATTTACTTCTTCTTATTATTTAATTTGAATTTTCCAAACAAAGAAATATTGTTTTTATTATTTCATGATAAACCCAGAGACAAGAATAGTATATCGATATGAATACAATAAAATTTTGAATGATATTATTATCCAAAAATTATTTCGAAGTTAAATATCGAATACTATATCTATTATAGTGCTTTCGTGTTTTTCTTCTATATTTAAGAAAGAATATGTTATAGCTTTAACTTCAATTCCTATTTCGTGCTTATTTAAGTCGAATTTTTCACCTATTAGAGTAGCACGCAGCTTATATTTATCATTGAACTTTTCAATTGAACGCACATAGATTTGATTAAAAATAAGCTCATCAACATCAAAAATATATAAAAATTCAGAAAGAAAATCAAATAGTAGGGCTTCTTTATCCTCAGCCTCGATAGTTAGTTCTCTTTCGACTTTAGGAGTTATTTTTTTTAAGTTTGGCGTTATTGTCGCCATTAAACTATAAGCGGTTTGCGAAAAGGCTTCTTCTAATGATGATCCCCAACTTCTTACCTGAACATCGGCAGTATGATCTCTAAACTCAAATCCTGCTTTTTTCATGTGAAACTTAATTATTTTCAGTATAGATTTACTATAATTAATCTCGTTTAAAATTAAACCTTTTGTTGTTTGATTTAATTTTTCTAGGAGTTTAAAATAATAGGTTTGAAAATGTAATTATATGTTGAGCACAGTTTCTAACTCATTCATCAATAATTTGTTTTTTTATCAAAAGTTGATTGTAAAAAAGATTTTTTCTAATGAAGAACTTTTACTTTTTCATTTTTTTTATGAAACTACCAAAAGTCCCCCCCAAAATGTGATTATAATAAAGGATTTTGTATTTTTTTTCCTAAAAAACGAAAATTATTTTAATGCAAAGTCTAAATTGCCCTATCTGAGGAAGAAATTTCAGCATAGGAAAATCGTGATTGTACGGGAAGAGGAGGTACTAGTTAACTTAGTTTATGGGTTTTTTCCAGATCCTTATATTCATACAGTTAGAATCGAAAGAAATATTTTTACCGGAAAAATGAATGTAATTGTAGGTTTTCTTTCGTACGAGGAACGAGGAATAGCCATAGGATGTAATGGTAATTACATAAAAGCAGTTAACGAAATTTTCGAACGGTATGTTATTTTTGTTAGTAGCGATGGGTTTAAAGTCAGAATTAAGTGTGATGTAGTTAAAATTTAAGCATTTTTATTACCAGGGCACGTCTTTTAAATTAATTAGATACGCTATTGTATTAGATATAAGGCTTACGGAGGGTGTTAAAATGAGAAGAAATATTACGATGTTTAGATCTGGGATCAAGTACAATCCTGGAAAAAATATAGCCGGAATTAAAGCAAAAATCAGAGCTCCTACCGCAAAATCTAATTGATCTACGATCCAAAAAGGCGCTCCACTTTTAATATTAACTCTTCTTTTCAGAAAAGATCCAGCTAAATCTCCAATAGCTGCACCATAGGAACAAAAGACAATCCTTAAAAGTATAATAACTATTCCTATTGGAAATGAACCTCCAATAAAATAATACTGATAATAAAACAATTCAGGATATAAATTATAAACTCCAAGAGAAGCACCCTCAATTGGAATCTGTTGTATGGCGGGCCATAAAATAAAAAACAGCAAGAATAATGCAATACTTAAGGGTATCCCGATGTATAAAGGTCCCTTGACAAGTCCAGATACTGTTTTGTGATCTCCTAAAATTCTACGGCCGTCGCGCCAAAGTTTACCTTTATCTAATGGTTTACCACCTCCGACAATAACCATTCCAGCGTTCGAAAAATATGCTGGGACAATAAAAAGTACACTAAAAATTAATGTCGCTAACCAATCAGCCGGTGTAAAGATGATAGAGATAATCAGAAAGTTAAAAAAAAGCAAACTGATAAACGTAAAAGTCAATAGTATAGCGAGTCTTACATTTCTTCTCTTGATATCTCCCTTATTATTTTTAGACATAAATTTTACAGTAATTTAAATGAATGTTTGCAATAATTTTTAATTAAAATTAAATTTTGGCAAATATAACTAATTATACTAAACCCTTAATAATATTGCTTCCTAAATAATTATCTTTTAAAGTTCCGACAATAATATTATAAACTATCGATTTAATCGCTGCAAATTAAAGGTTATGAAACTAGCATATTAAAGCTTTAACATTTTATTCATACTTTTTCGTTTAATAAATAAATTTAAATAGCGTGGAATCGAAATATTAAATATTGGTATAACTTCAAGTGGAAAATATTTACATGGTGCAAATATGTGTTGACTAATCATAACGAAAAAGGAATGTATTCATTCAATATCGATAAATTTTACCAGAACTACTTAAAAGGACCGAAACTTTTTAAAAACCGAGAAGCTCTCGAACCGTCGTTTATTCCTGATGTTTTACCTCACAGGAATTCAGAGATCGAGAAGATAGCTGGTATAACTGCATGTGCCTTAAAAGGTGATGTTCCTCCTAATTTCTTGTGTTATGGGATGACTGGTACGGGTAAAACGGCTACTGTAAGGTATATTTCACAAAAACTTGCCCAACATTCCACCAATCCTCCCTGGTGGGTATATATTAATTGTACAGTAGTATCTACACCTTACAGAATCTTAGCTCATATCTACAATACGATAGTTGGTAAAGAAAAAATTCCATCAACGGGTTTACCTAAAGACGTAATTCTCAAGAAATTATTAGGTTTATTAGACCAATATATCAAAGATGGCATTTGTTTTCTTGTATTAGATGAAATAGATATTCTGATTGAAAAAAAAGGAGGAAATGAAATCTTATATAACTTAACGAGGTTAAATGAGAGCTTAGATCACTGTAGAACGAGTGTTATCGGTATATCTAATAAACTAAAATTCACAGAATCCCTCGATGCGAGAGTTACATCTAATCTAGAGGAAGAAGAACCAATTGTCTTTAAACCTTATAATGCTAACCAACTCTACGACATTCTTAAACTAAGAGCAGAAATAGCTTTTAAAGAAGGCGTTATTGACGATGGAGTTATAAAGCTTTGTGCAGGTCTAGCAGCAAAAGAACATGGTGATGCGAGAAAAGCTCTTCAGTTGTTAAGAAAGGCTGGAGAAATTGCAGAACGAAACCAAACTAAAAAAATAATGGAAAATCATGTAGAAAAAGCTCAAAAAGATATAGATAAAGATCACATTGTTGAATATATCTTTTCGATGCCTCTTCAAGCAAAACTAACGTTGACGGCCATCTTTTTATTGTCAAAATATACTAAAGAACACATAATTACTTCAGGAGATATTTATGAAGCTCATTCAGAATTGGCACAAATCATTCCAAATGTGAAACAATTGACACACAGAAGGATTAGTGATTACATCAATGAATTAGCGTTGTCAGGATTAATAACTGCTATAACAAAATCGATGGGTCATTATGGTCGAACGAAAATTGTAAAACTTGACATCGAGTTTAAATTAATAGAACGAGTTTTGTCTCAGATTAAAAAAGTAAAAGAGTATCGATTATTAAATTATAAACCGATAATACTCCAAACCAATAAAGTTAAGATAAAGAATGTAGTGTTTAAAAAATTAATTTAAGATAGGAAATTCCAATTATTAATATCTTTGGTAATACTCTCAAGAAAGTACGATGCTAAATCCGCGTTTTTTATTTTTAAGAGGAGAAATAATTTCGCTAAGTGTTTACAGAATTTTTTATTTTCTGCTCTTTTATTTCGAAAATCGTGGCAATTATGTTTTATCTCTTTTTCATTTATGTTTATCTCAATGTTATACGGAATCTCTTGAGAACCTTGAACTTCAGCTTTAATTATTTTTTGTTCAGAATCGATAATTCTAAATTTGTATGCGCTATCTGATTCTGCTACTGCTCTATTTATAGTTCCTTTATCAAGTAGAGCTTTTAATAGAATTTTGAACTTATTTGTATCATTATTTTTAGAATCATCCCTGAAATCGTTGACATCTTTTATCTTTTCTAAAATGTCCCTTTTTCTCTTTTCATGCCATTTGTTTAACTCAAGAGCTAAAGATTCTGATAATTTAATTCGCTCATCTCCTTCTAGTATTAGATAACCTTCGTGAATGGCTACATTTATGAATTCATTTGCCTCTTTAGGCGAGAATAGGAACAGTTCAAAAGAAATAAGGTGCAAAAAATCATCTTGTTGCATACTTGGAAGCACTATAATTTTCCAAATATGTAAAACCATCTCCGAGGTATTGCCACGTGGGATCGCAAAATTCACTTAAAGCACCTAATACAATTAAAAGTAGAAGAATTTAATTAATTTTTTTAAAATCGAGTGATAAAAAATCTAAAGAATCCAATTCAATTACTGGTACTATACCGGGAGTAGGTATTATCCCAAAGCTTTTCATAAAGTCAGTTTGAGCTTGAAAACATCCTGAATTTACGAGAGTTACATTCCTGTATTTTCCTATTCCGTTTATATGTATGTGTCCTGTATGAAAGATATCGGGAATCTTTTCTATTATTAGATGATCTGTGTTTACAGGAGCAATTTGCGTTTTTCCCCCAAACATTGGAGCAAGATGTCTACCTATTAAAAATTCTTTCATGGTCTCGATCGGTTTATTAATGTCTAAATCGTGAATTAATCTATTAATATCATGCATACTCTCCCCATGATATATAAGTGTGTTGACATTATGAGTTTTAATTAAAGAAGGGTTACCCAGACATTTGATTCCCATGCTAACTAAATCTTCGCAGTATTTCTTTGGTACAGCGGGTCGAGGTATTGCGTTTCTTACTGGTTCGTGATTTCCAGATACAAAAAATATTTTAATATAATCCGGAATTTCTAAAAGAATATCAGAAGCTTTTTTGAATTGTTCGTAGATATCTGCGATAACGAGATCTTCTTGTTGGTTGGGGTATATACCTATTCCATCAATTAGATCGCCATTAATGACTAAGTACTTTATTCTTCCCGCCTTTTCTCTTAGGAGTTTATTTTTACTTTTACCGTTTAAAAAATCAATAAATTTAGTAAATAAGCCTTCTTCAAACTCTTTGCTTCCAATGTGAATATCGGAAATTAAAGCGATTGAGAGAGGATCGGGTGATAAATTAGGCTGAAAATTTGTTGGAATATCTATTTTTGAAATATATGAGGCAAAAATTATTCCTTTTCTCCCATGTTCACCAGGATTATACAAACCTTTAACGAACACCATCTGATCATTTAGAGTTCTTTCTATAATTTTGACGGAATCTAAGTTCTCCGAATTATTTTGAATCAATACGCTAATCTTGCCTGTTAAATCCTCCAAAGTAAAAAGATAATTCCCTTTTTTTGTTTGACGAATTTTATCTACTAAACCAAGTGTTGATATTTCAATACTACTAGATATCCTAAATATGTTATTGATGTTGGTAGCCGAACTTACTTCTGGTCGTTTTCTGATGAGATTTTTAAGCTTATTATACTTATCAAGCGTTAATTCGTAAAAATCTTCATATTTTCCATTAGTAAATAAATTATTTGTAGGATCTTGAATAATTTCGTAATTAGATTTGTATTCTTTAGCAATAGGTTTAAATGTAAAAATAGATTTGGTCGATTCAAATCTTGGAGTTTTTTTTGTGTTTTGCATTTTGGTTATTTGCTTAGGCAAGGGATCTCTATTAGAAGTTTCTTGGCTTTTGTATTCTGTTTTAGATTTTTCAATAACCGGCGAAAATTCTGATGGGAGTTTTTTATCCATTAAGGAGCTCGTAACTGCTTCTTGTTGAAGATTGGAATATTCGGGGGGGTTTTTGGTTTCTTCTTGTAATAGCAGAGAATTGGTTTTAGATATGTTGCGTTTCAGCACTCTTTGAAGTTTTTCGTCTGAAATATCTTTTATTACAGTTTCCGTTAAGTGACTCTTAAATGAGGGAATAAAACTTATTTCCTTAATAAGGAGATTTAAGTTTTTCAACGGATTATTTATGTTCAGAATGTTATCTAACATTGTAGGAGAAATATTTATCCCTGAATTTATTAGTTTATTTAGAATAACCTTCTTCTGCTCTGTGATTCTGGTTTCCAAGTCTGATTCTCCCTTGATAGAATTATTATATTTATTAAAAGATAAAGATAAATTATTTATTATTAAAGAATAAACAATGTTTATAATTATTAGGAGGGCATACTAATTATCATACTTTTATCAAAAACTTTAAATCTCCTCAAATTCAAATAGTTCGATTCAACTAACCTATTAATAAAATATTTTATTTTGAACCTTGAAATTTAACATTGTGTAACTTAATTTTCAACGATAGGATTAATTATCTTATCTTTGTGCGGACACTATTATGGTAGAAATGAGTAAGAAGGTGGAAAACTACTTTTCTCTGTTGCAAAGAGATGTTGATAAATGCTACGAAATTGCAGAAAAGGCACGCCAAAAAGGACTTGATCCTGAAACTTTTGTAGAATCTCCTCAAGCTAAAGATTTAGCAGGAAGAGTAGAAAAATTAGTAGGCCCAAAGGGCGTCGCTGATATAATAAGAGTTTTAAAAAGTCAAGGAAAAAAGGAAGATGAGATTGTGTTTCAAGTAGTTTCTGACATTCTCGACCAAAAAATCGTAAAAATTGCCTCTTTAGAGGAAAGGGTGGAAAGAGCTATCCGTGTAGGTCTTGCTGTAAAAACTATGGGTGTTGTTAGCGCTCCTCTTGAGGGTATATCAAAAATATTAATACGGGAGGATCAACACAACAATAAATACTTATCTTTATATTTTGCAGGTCCGATTAGGGCTGCTGGAGGTACAACAGCCGCTTTATGTGTTCTGATTGCGGATTATGTTAGGAAACGATCAAATATTCCAAAATATGAAGCGACTGAGGGTGAAATAGGAAGATTCGTTGAAGAAGTCAAATTATACGATCGGAGAGTTCACTTGCAATATCCCTCATCTAACGATGAAATTCGATACGCCGTAGAACATCTACCTGTTGAGATAAACGGAGACTCTACTGAAGATGAAGAAGTATCAGCGTTTAGGGATTTACCTAGAATCAAAACGAATAAAATTCGAGGTGGGGCTTGTTTAGTATTAAACGATGGGATATTACTAAAAGCTCCAAAACTTCTTAAGATTGCTCAAAATATGAAATTAGAAGGTTGGAATTGGCTAGGAAAACTTAAAGATATCGCACAAAAAGAAGAGAAAGTAAACAAAAAGGATAGTTTAGTGAGCAAGTCTACTAAAGAAATCACTCCTAACTCTAAATATGTTTCTGATATTATCGCTGGTAGACCTGTTTTTAGCCATCCTTCCAAAATTGGCGGACACAGAATGCGTTATGGAAGATCTCGTAATACTGGATTAGCAGCAGCAGGATTACATCCTGCAACTATGAGAGTTTTGGACGATTTTATAGCAATTGGAACGCAGTTGAGAATTGAAAGACCTGGAAAAAGCACCAGTATTTGCCCCGTGAACTCGATAGAACCACCTATAGTAAAACTCAAAAATGGGAGCGTAGTAAGGATTTCGAGCGCAAAAAAGGCAAAAGAACTCTTTCAAGATATAAAAGAAATTCTTTTTCTGGGAGATATTCTCTTTGGATTTGGGGAGTTTTCTGAAAATAACCACAAACTGGTCCCATCGGGGTATGTTGAGGAATGGTGGGCTTTAGAGCTAGAGGAAGCATTAAAAACAGAACTAGAATCAAACAAGGAATTCCATAAATTTATCGATGATCCTTTTAATAATATTCCTTCGGCAAAAGAAGCGATCAATTTAGCATTAAAATTTGCTGTGCCCTTGCATCCTAAGTACACCGATTATTGGGGAAATATTTCCGTAAGTGATTTGAGTACTTTAAGAGAAGCTTTGACTGCTGGCTACGATGATAAGACAAAGAAAATAAATTTAAAAAATAGAACTACCATTAAGGAAATTCTAGAAAGCGCATTTGTTCCTCATGTTGTTAATGAAAATTGCTTAATTCTTGATGAGGCAACGATAGAAATATATGAAACTATATTCAATTTAAACCATAAGGAATTTGTTAATATGAAAAATGAAGACAATGTCTTCGATTATTTTTCGAGCATTTCTCCCATCGAAATTAGAAATAAAGCTCCTTATTTTATGGGGACTCGCATGGGACGCCCTGAAAAGTCTGAAAGAAAAAGCATGAAAGGCGTTCAAACCTTATTTCCTCTCAGTGATAAAGTTGGGAATACAAGATCTGTACAAAAAGCGGTTGAACTGGGAAGAATTAAAATTGATATATGTAGAAAAAAATGTCCGAATTGTTCGTCCATTACTCCCTTTAACCTATGCCCTAAATGTGGAACTCATACCGAATTTCAGAAAATATGTCTAAAATGTAATAAATATTACACTAAAAACGAAAAAAAGTGCCAGCAATGCGGAGGCTTCTTAAACTTCTCTAAGGAAGCTTCTTTTAATATACAAAACTATTCAAAAACAATACTTAGCTCATTAAATATGTCTATGCCGGACAAATTTAAAGGTATTCTAGGATTGACAAATAAATTTAAAGTCCCAGAGCCGCTAATGAAGGGAATCCTTAGAGCCAAAAATGGGTTACTGGTGTATAAAACCGCGGAAATTCGATACGACGCTACAGATATTCCATTAACTCATTTCAAACCTAAAGAAATTGCAACCCCGGTAAGTAGGTTAATTGAATTGGGATATGAATTTGACTATAAAGCTAACGAATTAGATAACGAAAATCAGATCTTAGAGCTCCAAGTGCAGGATCTCATCCTTTCAGACGATTGTGCTAAGTATTTTATAAAACTTGCTAACTTTATAGACGATGAATTAGCATTGTTTTATAATCAAGACAAATTTTACAGTATAACTAAGAGAGAAGATTTAGTTGGCCATTTAGTTGTAGGACTTGCTCCTCATACAAGCGCGGGAATTATAGGTAGAATCATTGGTTTTTCGCCTGCACGATCAATTTACGCCCACCCCTTTTGGCATGCGGCGAAACGCAGAAACTGCGATGGAGATGAAGATGGGATTATGCTTCTTTTAGATCCATTGTTAAATTTCTCGAGGTATTATTTACCAAACAAAATAGGAGGTAGAATGGACGCTACCTTAGTGATATCCTCTTTATTAGACCCTAATGAAATCGATAGTGAAGCTCATAATATCGACACGTTGTTTAAATATCCCCTCGAGTTTTATACGGCAACACAGGAATATCTTATGCCATTTGAGATAGAAAAGAAAATGAATTTAGTGAAAAGCCGGTTAGGAACATCAGCGCAATACGAAAACCTGGGTTTCAACATACCAACTAACGATATTAACAACGGTCCTATAACTACAGCTTATAAGACCTATGCAAGTATGGAAGATAAGATAGACGCGCAACTGCATCTAGCTAAAATTATAAAAGCAGTCAACGATAAAAAGGTTGCTGAGAAGATTTTGACAACACACTTTAATCCCGATATAATGGGAAACCTAAGAAAATATTCCTTACAGACTTTCAGGTGCGTGAAATGTAACGAGAAATATAGACGCCCACCTCTCTCAAATGCGGGAAAATGTCTAAAATGTGGGGGTAATGTTATATTGACAGTCAATCGCGGTGGAATTGAAAAATATATCCCCAAAGCTTTAAAACTTAGCAGAGATTTTAATTTGGACGATTATACTATACAACGGATGGAACTAATAAAAGATTACGTTGAAAGTCTCACGAATAATCCCAAGATTAAGCAACAAAAGTTAGCCGACTTTTTTTAAGAATCGCTAAGATGAATCGATTGTTCTTATGGTATCGTGACAAATATCTAAACAGCCGTTCAAATTTTCAGGGCTGCATTTTTCTGGTGTGTCTCTTGGAGAGTGAATATATCTTGTATATTTGCTTGAATGAAAATACGCTACTTCTAGGGAAATTTACACTTTTTACTTTCTGGAATTATCTTAAAACTACGTCTACGATTAAACTAAGAGACCTTTTTTTTTTAATTTACTCTTCTAATTAATATTGATGCAGGAGGAGGGATTCGAACCCTCGAACTCCTATGAGACTAGAGCCTCGGTCTAGCACCGTTGACCAGGCTTGGCAACTCCTGCTTGATATTACGAGTAAAAAATGTTTTAATTCTTTAAAGATTAAAATACAAATAAAATTTATTTTAATCGAATTAAATTAATGAAATGTTAAAAATTTTATTTGTTTAGATTCTTTTATCATTTAAGTATTATTTTAGAACTGATTTATATGTTTAAGTACGAAAAAATTAAAGTTGAGTTAGACGAATCCAATGGGATCGTAACCCTTTATTTTAACAGACCAAAATCAATGAACGCTTTTAATTTTGACCTAGTAAGTGAATTCTGCTTAGCTATGAATGATTTGAAATCGTTAAAATCGTTAAAATGCCTTATTATCACGGGAATGGGGAAAAATTTTTCGGTGGGGGGCGATATAAAGGAATTTAAAGAAGCTAAGGCTCCCCAAGAGTTTATGGGTAAACTAGCAGATAAATTACACGAAGGAATAAAATTATTGAAGGGTTTGCGAGTTCCCTCTTTAGCAGCGATCAATGGTCCATGTTTTGGAGCATCTTTCGGTTATGCTTGTAGTTGCGATATAAGAATCTGCCGCGATAGCGCAAAATTTGGAACTGCCTTCGCAGGGATTGGATTGTCACCTGATTCTTCAACATCTTATCACTTGCCAAAGTTAGTAGGTTTATCCCTTGCAACAGAAATGATTCTCTTAAATCGAACAATTACAGCAAAAGAAGCAAAGAATTTTGGGTTAGTATCAATGACTATTTCAGATGAAAAAGATTTCTTAAGTGAAGCAAAGAAAATTGCGTTAAAAATAAGCCAAGGTCCTACAATCGCTTATCAAAATATAAAATATCTATTAAATAATTCCTATAAAAACGATCTTATATCGCATTTAATAAATGAATCTGAAAAGATAAAAATTTGTGCTGGGACTAAAGATTTTCAAGAAGGTATTAATGCGTTTTTAGAGAAGAGAAAACCAATTTTTAAGGGTGAGTGAACTTACCGGCGCTTTATTGTTGATGCAATCGTCTAACCAGTTAATTCCTACTTTTTTCTAGTAAAAAAATTTTTATGCAAGAACATTTACATATTAATATCATAGTGCTATTTATTTCTTAATAAGAGATGTTATAAGAGATTGTCGGTCGATACAAAAAAATTAGCAGCGCTATTACAGTGGTACAAGCAGAGTCTTGGTGATAATTTAGTTGCTGCTCTTGTAGTAAATAGAGACGGATTGATCATTGATTCCTCAGTTGGTTCTTCGGAAAAGTCGCTTGACGAAGAAATAATCAGTGGAGTAAGTGCTTTAGTAGAACCAGTTTTAACTAGAATTACGGAAGAATTTAGTTCAGGATCCTTTGGAACGGGAACTTTCGATACAGAAGATTATAGGTTCATATTTTGCGAATCGGGTCCAGAGGCAGTTTTAGTTACTGTTTTGGACGCTATAGCAGGTGTTGATTCTGTTTTCCCTTATGCTTATCTGGCTGCTGAAAAGATCGCGAGAATTTTTGACGGAAGAACTGTAAGCCCCGTTATGCCTAAATTAGTTGCAGAGAGTGGCGCTAACAATGTTCAGCGAAAACTGGAAAAACTTCAAAAAGTTAATATTAAATCCGGAGAATATGCCTTTAAGTTAATTCTAGGAGGTGACGGAGCAGTAGGTAAAACGAGTATGGTGCATAGGTATGTTGAAAATGAGTTTGAGACCGATTATAAATCTACTATTGGGACTTCTATAATGAAGAAGGAGTGTACGTTTAAAGAACTTAAAAGCAAGGTAAGGTTTGTAATATGGGATTTGGCAGGTCAAGCTCAGTTTAAACGCGTTAGACAATCGTATTTAGCTAACGCCGAAGCGGGCCTTCTAGTCTACGATGTAACCAATCAATCTAGTTTCGAAAATATTGATAAAAATTGGTACAGTGAGATTAAAAAAGCTTCCCCTAATATTGTACTCATTTTAGTGGGAAATAAAATAGACCTAGAATCTAATAGAGTCGTGTCTCGCGACGAAGGAGAGGCATTAGCTCAAAAATTGACATTGACTTATATCGAAACCTCTGCTAAAACAGGAGAAAATGTAAATGATGCCTTCAAAATGCTTGCTTTACAAATAATTAAAAAATTTATTGAAACTCAAGATTTTTAAGAAGAGCCTTTGGGGGGAGTTGAACCCCCGATCTACTGATGATTCGAATCGAAAATTTTACGAATCAGTTGCTCTACGACTAAGCCACAAAGGCAAATGAATTATTATAAAAATTATAAATTTTAGAAAACTATAAAATTTTACTAATGAAACAAAACGAAATTATTAGATTTTACGGTGAATCTAGACTAATAGATTTGATAGATGAGGTAATTTATAGCAAAACAGGCAAAAGGTTACGAAGAGACGATTCTTTTTTTTTTAAATATAAATACGAAAAAGAAGGAAAATGTCTTGTTCTTAACTCAGACATGTTTAACGCTACAACTGATGCTCCAAAACAAATGAATTTCTATCAAATGGGACTTAAGTCTGTTCTCATGAACCTTAGCGACCTGGTCGTTAAGGGAGTAGAACCAGAAGGTATAATAGTTTCGTTAGGGCTTCCTAATGATTTACCGGTTGTAAGTTTTAAACGATTAATAGAGGGTATTGTCGACTACTCGAAAAAATGGAATCTTAATTATCTTGGGGGCGATCTTAACACTTCTAAAGAGATTATCATAAATCCAACTGTGTTTGGTTTTAAAAATCCTAAGGAGATAATCTATCGGAGAGGTATAAAAACAGGGGATGTGCTAGCAATAAACAACAAATTTGGCTTAACTGGTGTTGGTTTTGATATTCTCTTACACAAAGGTGCGAATATTAAAGATTTCTCCAAATATCGCGGGGCAATAAATAGTGTTTTGGAACCAAACGATTTGGGAAAAGAAGCTTATATACTGGCAAATAATAAATTAGCTACGGCTAGTATAGACTCTTCTGATGGCTTATCAAAAACTTTGAAAGACCTAAATTTATCTAATCCTAATTTGGGCTTTGAAATTGATTTCAATGATAATTTAATTCACGAAAAAGCTAGAGAATACTCAAAAGAATTTTCTATATCGTTAGAAAAATTGATATTTGAAGGGGGAGAGGAATTCATTCATCTATTTGCAATTGAACCCAGCGATTTTGTTAAAGCTCAAAGGTTAGTTAAATCTAAAGGAGGGAGGTTATTTAAAGTGGGAAAAGCAATTTCTGACGAGAATATCTATTTTTTAAAGAAGGGTAAAAGGTTTGTATTAAAAAATCAAGGCTATGAACATTTTAAGTAGCTTAACTTAGGGGAATCATTCACGGAAGGTACTACATAGATGATTACAGAAAAAGTTATAAATTATTATAGATTTACTCTATTGCATTTTATTTTAATAGCATTTTTTCAAGTTTTATATTTTATCTCGATGTTAGTCTTAAGAATTGGGCCATTAGCGCAGGCAGGTAGCGCAGCAGGCTTTTAACCTGAAGGTCGTGGGTTCGATATGTTTGTTCGTGTAGTACAAATGCGAAATTCCCACATGGCCCGCAATTCTCTATAATTCCGTAATGTAATAAAATTTAAATCAAATATATCTGTTCGTTTTTCATTTTCTAGTTTGAATCCAACAATCGATAAACATTAATTTCACCAAGAATTACTATTCGTAATATTATCCCTTTATAGTTAATCCGTATGCAAAATTCAGAATTTAGATTACCTTCTGATGAATCAGAACAATTGCTCGTAAAATCCCAAGATGTTACTAATGAAGATTATGGGTGTGAACCTTTCAAAAGAAAGATAGAGGACTTATTAAAATATGGTGTTATAAATTTAGATAAACCAAGTGGTCCCACAAGTCATGAAGTAGTTTCGTGGGCTCGTAAAATTATAGAAATTGATAACGCAGGACATGGGGGGACCTTAGATCCAAAAGTTACCGGAGTATTACCATGTGCACTTGGAAAAGCTACCAGGGTTCTATCGGCATTATTGTATGCGGGGAAAGAATATGTAGGAGTTATGCAATTACATGCACCAGAAAATTTAAAAAAAATTGAAAAAGCGTTCAAAATTTTTACGGGTAAAATTTATCAGACTCCTCCAATTAAATCCTCAGTTGTGAGAAGATTGAGAGTTAGAGAGATTTACTACTCGAAAGTCCTAGAAATAAATAATAACCACATTTTGTTTAAAGTTGGATGTGAAGCTGGTACATACATTCGAAAACTTTGTTTTGATATCGGTGAAGCTTTATGCTCGGGAGCTCATATGTTGGAGTTAAGGCGAACGAGGGTGGGTCATTTCAGAGAAGACGAGAGTTTAATAACTCTGCATAATCTAAAAGATGCTTACACCATTTACAGAAATGAAGATGACGATTCTTATTTAAGGAGAATAGTTTTTCCTATGGAGAAGATCGTATCACACATTCCTAAAATTTACGTTAGAGATACTGCTGTTGATGCGTTATGCCATGGAGCAGACTTAGCTTCTGCTGGAGTGTGTTATATTGATGCGAGAATTCAACCTGACATGCAAATTGTATATATGACACTCAAAAAAGAATTAATAGGTTTTGGTACAGCTAAAATGGAAGCCATGAAAATCTACAAAGCAAAATCAGGAATTATTGCTAATACGAATAAAATTTTTATGGAACGAGGTGTCTATCCAAGGTGGAACGAAATTAAAACCAAATAGGAAAAGATAGACAACCATGGAGAGAAAAAACCAGCATTATTCGTCACAATTTCCTGATGTTAGAGTTAAAGTCTTTACAGTTCCAGTTAGCTTATGTCGCCATTTGTACTTATTTAAAACGATTACAGGGATTTTTTCCTATAAAAAATTGGACTTGGGTACAAAAGTGTTTATTGAACATATGACTATCCCTAAAAAAGGGGGTAACTTACTTGATTTAGGATGTGGTTATGGAGCTATAGGTATAGTTCTAGCGTACTTGAGCCCGCAAAGCTCTGTTTATTTAATTGACACAAATAAAAGGGCACTCTGGTGCACTAAGGAAAACATAAGATATAATTTATCCGAAAGATCAGGTAAAGTAATAGTTTTGCATGGTAGTTATTTTAAACCTTTACATGACAAAAATATCAAATTTGACGCCATCTATATGAATCCCCCACTAAGAAATGGAAGAAAAGAATTTCTTGCATTGTGCAAAGATATACCATCGTTTCTGAAAAGAAATGGACAATTTCAATTTGTAATAAAAAAAAAAATGGGAGCAAATTATATTTACAATTATTTAATCCAAAATCTTTCAGATTTATATGAAAATATAAGCGTGACTTTTAAAAGATCTGGATATTGGATTTTCAGTTTAGTGTCAATTTAGACTAAGTGGTGAAATTTTCATCTTTAAAAACACCGATATCACGGTTAGCATTTGTAAAAATTTAAGAGAATAATAGTAAAAATAGAAAAATTTTTTAGAAATAGAATATTTTTTGAAACAATTCGCGAGGAAAGAGGATTTTTTTTTGACAAAGAAAAGAAAAATAGATGTTCTGCTTCATGAACTAGTCCCGAAACATTACCTTTTAACGAAAGAACAATCACAGAATTTATTAGAAAAATACAAAATTACTATGTCTGATTTACCCCAAATGTTTGATAACGACCCGGTTTCAATGGCAATTGGCGCAAAAGAAGGGGACATAATAAAAATTGTTAGAAATTCTCATACAACAGTAAAATATATAAATTATTATCGCTACGTTAAGAAAGAAAAAGTTTAGGAAAACTTTTTATTTAAAACTAATATTTTAACAGGTTAATCAAAATTGAGTTCTGAAAAAATATCCAATAACGACAAGTGGGTCGTGCTAAAAAGCTTATTTGACGAAAAAGGTTTAGTTCGCCAACACCTCGATTCTTACAATAGTTTTATTGAAGACGAAATGCAAAGTATCGTCAGTGAATCTGGCGAGGTAATACCAGATATCCCAGGATTCAAAATCACTTTCGGGAAGATTAAGGTAGGAATACCAAAAGTTAGAGAGGCAGATGGTGCTACTATGGAAATCACGCCCATTGAGGCTAGGATACGAGAGTTAAGTTATGCGGCAGATATTATCCTAGAAATGACTCCTATAACTATAGACGAACGAACTCAAAGGGAGGAGGCAGAGGAAACTTTAGACATATATATTGGTAAGATTCCTATAATGCTAAAGAGTTGTCGATGCCCTTTGGAAAATTTGACTGAACAAGAGTTAATTAATCGAGGAGAAGATCCACTTGATCCAGGAGGATATTTTATCATTAATGGAACAGAGCGCGTACTGGTGACTCAAGAAGACTTAGCCCCTAATAGAATTTTAGCCGAAGAGGCAAGTCGAAGCTCGAGTGCTACACACCAAGCAAAGGTTTTTTCAACGAGAAGTGGATTTCGAGCACCAGTAACTATTGAAAGAAAGAAAGATGGTAATTTAAGAGTTTCTTTTCCTTCGGTTCCTGGGAAGATTCCCCTTGCAATATTAATGCGTGCTTTAGGATTACACTCGGATAGAGAAATTTTTGAAGCCATTTCGGAAAACGAAGATATACAAAAAGAATTAATTCCAGTTATAGATGTTGCGTCCGAAATCCAGGTTTTAAAAGACTCTGAAAAATCCCAACAAAATTCATTAGACTACATTGGAAAAAGAGTCGCAATTGGCCAAACAAAAGATTATCGTATTCGGAGAGCACTTCAAGTTTTAGATCGGTATCTATTACCTCACATTGGAAATGCCGAAGAGGACCGTATCAAAAAAGCGTATTACTTAGGACAAATGGCTCAAAAAGTTATGGAACTTAACTTAGGGCTTCGAGAAGCTGATGATAAAGACCATTACGCCAACAAAAGGTTGAAATTAGCTGGAGAATTGTTCACTTCTCTTTTTAGAGTTGCGTTTCTAAACCTAGTCAAAGATATTAAATATCAATTAGAACGTACCGCAGTACGAGGACGAGCGCCTAATATTAAAACTGCTGTGAGAGCAGACGTAATTACTGAAAGAATTAGGCACGCTTTAGCAACGGGTAACTGGGTCGGAGGAAAAGCGGGCGTAAGTCAATTATTAAACCGAACAAATCATGTAGGAACTTTAAGCCATTTAAGGAGAGTTATATCTCCATTAAGCAGAAGTCAACCCCATTTTGAAGCGAGAGATTTGCATCCTACGCAGTGGGGGAAAATTTGTCCTGCAGAAACACCAGAAGGACCAAATTGTGGTCTAGTTAAAAATCTTGGGCTTGCTTCAATAATTTCCGTTGGTGCTGACGAAAGAATTATAGAAAATATACTATTTGATCTCGGAGTAATTCCAATAAGTGAAGTAAAAAGCATAAGAGGAGAAAAAGTAAACATCTTTTTAAACGGAAAACTAGTTGGGATTCATCAAAAATATAACCCATTTACAAATCAGCTTCGAGAAAAGAGGCGTAAAAGTGAAATAGGTGTACATGTTAATATTGGATATTATCACGATTCTAAAGAGGTGCAAATTAATTGTGACGCTGGACGAGCCACGAGACCCCTATTTATCATCAAAAACAATGAATTGTTGATTACGAAGGAAGATATTGAAAAAATCAAGCAAAATAAGTATAATTGGTCAGATTTAATTCAGAAAGGCGTTATAGAATATTTAGATGCAGAAGAAGAAGAGAACGCCTATATTGCAATGTTTCAAGAAGATATTACAGCCGAACACACGCATTTAGAAATCTCACCAGCAGCTATATTAGGAATTTGCGCGTCTATTATTCCATTTCCAGAACATAACCAGTCTCCCCGAAACACTTACGAAGCAGGAATGGTTAAACAAGCTTTAGGGCTATTCACGGCAAATATGCATCTTCGACTTGATACGCGGGGCCATACGCTTCATTACCCCCAAACACCGCTCGTTATAACCAGTCCTATGAAAATAATAGGCATTAATCGTAGACCTGCTGGACAGAATTTCATAATCGGGATGATGAGTTTTGAGGGATACAACATTGAAGACGCTATAGTAATTAACAAATCCTCCATCGAGCGAGGATTAGCTCGGAGTCATTTCTTTAGAACTTACGACGCCGAAGAGAGAAAATATCCGGGAGGAGAATTAGATAAGTTTGAGATACCAGAGAGAGGCGTAAGAGGGTTTAAATCTGCTGAATCCTATAGATT
>JAGXNS010000039.1:4171-19277 GCA_019894855.1 Promethearchaeota archaeon | reverse complement strand
TCCTTTTTTAAGCCACAAATCTTTAGTAAGAACCTTATCGGTTGCTATAACGCATCCAAAAATATCAGACCCTACATAAGGTATCTCTAATTCTTCTAAAATAGCTGTTTCAACAATGCTGGATACATTAAATACGATATCAATGTCAAGACTTTTTAAATCAGAAATAATATTGTCGTTCCATTTTAATTTTTTTACATCATAACCCGCTTCATTTAAAGCACTTAAATGATGTTCTACTTCTTGATTAGTTGTATCGATAATATTTTCGCTTTTAGCAAATTTCTCTTGTATTGAAAAATTTCCTCGTTTTTTCTCAAGTACGCAAATTTTTATTTTTTCCTTAGTCATTTTGATCAAATTTTTTCACATTTTCATTTTCTTGGTTTATAATATGTTTTATATAATTAATTCTTGCTTAACTCTTATATTTGTGTTGTTTAAATATATCTGGAGCTAAATTTTAATTCTACAATTGCGTAGATGATTTTCAAAACTTCTTTAATGAATAAAATCATAAACCCTTATTCTTTACCTCATAAATTTTATTACTTTTAAATAACTAATTTTAAATTGTAGTCCTAAAAAACTTAAATTTAAACAGCAACTTGAGATGATCCTAAAACGAGCCTATACGCTGATGATGTTGTAAGCTTTACTTCTGTTCTAAAAATGGCTTCAAACTTTTTGACGGGTAGAGAATATCTAAGAAGAAAAAAAGTTAGAGAGAAGAAAAAACTTATTTCAGTTGCTTTAGGATTTCCTGATTTAGCTTTTGCAGTTGGTGCTGTCCCCGTATTCCCAATTCGAATGGAAACCTTCGAAGTTAGCAAGTATTTGATGCCTTTGCAATCTGCTACATCTGTATTAGGGTGGAATTTAACGTCTAAATTTCTTGAGTTTGCTCGCCAATTTGATGTATTAAAAATTGTTGATAAGATACTTGAAGATGTTATTACTTCCATTCACAATAAATATAATCAAATGTATGAGATAGGCGTCAGTAATGGCGTTCCTTCGGAATTATGTTATGGGATTAACGCTCTTTATGGAATGCATAAATCTAAAGGTAAAAATTTAGACGCGAATCTTACCTTCGCAATGCGATGTGGAAGATGGAATACTTTTTCAGAATCGTTAAAAACGACAGTACCGAGTCAAATTATAATCGATATTCCTTCAAAGATTTCAGATAATGAAGATAAAGCTCTTAAACAAATGGTCGCTAATATTAAGGGTGGAATAAGCGAATTAGAAAACATCACTGGTAATTTTGTGTCAGATAATAGCTTACAAAAGCAATTTCGAATCGGGAACCAAGTAAAACGATTTTATAAGACTATCCTTTACGAGATTAGCAGTTCAGATTTCTACCCGTGTAATCCGGCTACATTTGCTGAAATTTTAGCGCTTTTAACAATAACTTTTCAAGATTATAATTCAAACTCTCAAAGATATTTAGAAAATTTAAGCCATTTAGTTAAAGAGATGAGAGAGAGGATTAGAAAGGGTGTAGGAATGGACGTTTCTCATATGCCTAGGTTGCTATTTGCTCCGATGTATCAAGGTTGGGAACCAGAAATTCACGAAATTATCTATAAATTAGGGGGAAGAGTAATTTATGCCGATTGGGATGTGTTAGGAT
Organism: Promethearchaeota archaeon; assembly: GCA_019894855.1. Lineage (GTDB taxonomy): Archaea > Asgardarchaeota > Lokiarchaeia > Sigyniarchaeales > SOKP01 > SOKP01. The sequence goes on along the minus strand of JAGXNS010000039.1, from coordinate 17,632 downwards.
TTTTAGAAGAAATCCCCATATCTCAAAAATCTGATCCTATAGAAGAATATGCGCGTTTTCTACTAAACGCATCAACCAAAGGAATAGGATGTGACGATGAAAACATGACTAATTCGTATTTAAAAGCTGCTGAAAACATGAACATTGATGGATTGATCTTCAATCAAGTATATGGATGTCCATCAATTTCAAAGACTTATGAGAGGCTAAAAGAAAAACTAAAAGCGGAGTTTAACATACCTGCTATAGTTATTAAATTCAAAAAAATCGGTGAAAATGTAGAAGAGGTTAAGAAAAGCGTGGAACCCTTTATGGAGAGATTAAAAAATATTGAGTAATTAATGAGATTATTTTTTGAACAAATCTGAAGGTTTCATTAGATGAGGTTCATCTTCTTCTTCTTTCTTTTTCTTCTTTTTTCCAGGAACAAATCCATAAACTTCTTGTTCCTCTGTTACTGGTGCAGAAACTCCAGATGGAGGATTTAAGTTAATATTAGCAGTTATGGGTTCTGGTGTTTGACCAATTGGAATGGTTTGAGAAACAAGTTGTGCGTTGACAGTTGTCGAACCTTTTAAAACTTTAAGCTCGCTAAGTACTTTCTCCAAATTCATTGATTGTACGCTTTTATTCATTGTGTCCATAATTTCTTGAAGTGATTTAGAAGTTTCTCTAAGCCCTTTAGGGTTAATTCCCGTAAGTAATGAATCTAAATTATCGTTGATATTTACATTCAATTCTTTGAGAGAATCTAATACCGTGGACCAATGCTTGTTCATCTGGGATTCGATAGCGGTAATCATTTTAATTGTTTCGTTCATAAAATTGACATGGGCTTCATAACGTTCTTCATCTTTGGCTCGAAGATCGGAAATAAGCATTATCAACTTTCTTATTGCATCCTTCTCTTCACTCACTTTCAAAATTCACTTCTTTTATATTTCTTTATTATAGTATGATTATCTAATAATTTATATATATTTATACTTAAAAAATAACAAAAAATTACACTTTGATATCGACTCGATAATTTTGTAAATAATAAAATTCATTTTTTAAATTAAGTGGTATATTAAATAGTTATTAATCCTCAAAAATATAATAATAATAATAGGAATAATCATGCCTACCAAAGAACATTCTTGGCCAGTCCATCCAAAAATATTCGAGATTAATACTTGGCCGTGGTTAACGAATTTTTCGGATATTTATGGTCATAATATTAAACTTAATTCAATACCCATTGAGTTAATAGATCAAGAATTAACTCTTTTTGATGTTGTATGGTTGATGGGTGTTTGGGAACGTAGTCCTATAGGGAGAGAAATTGCAATGAATCATGAGGGTTTACAAGAAGAATATCGTAAAGCTTTGAGATATTATAGCACTCAAGATGTTGTGGGGTCTCCTTATTCGGTGTATTATTATCATGTTAGTTCTCAACTAGGAGGTTCTGATGCTCTCAAATCATTTAGAGCCGATTTGAAGGATCACGATTTACTACTCATTTTAGATTACGTACCTAATCACGTTTCGATTGATCATCTCTGGACGCTTGAAAAATCGGATATGTTTATAAAAGGAACTTTAGAAGATTCAATGACCAAACCCTACAATTTTTTTTCTATTGGGAATATCGTTTATGCCCATGGCAAAGATCCTAATTTTCCCCCTTGGACGGACACGATACAAATAAATGCGTTTTCTTCTGAGGCACGTTCCAAAGCGGTCAACACTCTACTTTCGATTGCAGAACAGTGTGATGGTGTTAGGTGTGATATGGCAATGTTACTGACTAATGATGTTTTCAGCAAAACATGGGGTGAGAAAGCTGGATTACCCCTTGAAAATGAGTATTGGGCCGACATCATATCCCAAGTTAAGGAAAAATATCCCTACTTTAAGTTTATTGCTGAAGTTTATTGGGATATGGAATGGGATTTAATTCAACAAGGTTTCGATTACTGTTACGATAAAAAATTATACGAGCGTTTACTACAATCTGACGTTCAAAGTATAAAAGAACATCTTAACACTGATATAAACTACCAAAATAAGCTCCTTCGATTTATTGAAAATCACGACGAAACAAGAGCAGCAGTAGCATTTGGAGTTGATGCTTCGATGGCTGCTTCAATCATTACATCAACATTACCGGGTGCGAGACTGATTTATGAAGGACAAACGCACGGATACGAAATCAAGATACCGGTACAGTTAGGGCGAGGGCCTACTGAAGAAGACAATATAGTTATTACTGAATTTTACGATAAACTTTTAAAAATCGTTCCCGGAAGAGAGTGGGATGAAGCAAAATGGCTTTTATGTGATGTAGAACCTACGGATTCAAACGATATTTCATTTAAAAATATCATCTCATATCAGTGGTTAAAAGGCGAGCAGAAGTTATTGATCGTAGTCAACTATAATCCAAATCCTTCCAAGGCTCATATAATAATAAAAGAAATTGCTTATGGAATTTCTGATTGGTGCTTCACGGATTTATTAAATGAAAAAGAGTATAAGTATACCGGGAAGAATCTCGATGAAAATGGGTTATATGTCGAACTAGAGGGTTGGAAGAGCCACATATTTCGTGTTGATAAAGTGTAAAAAGCTTTAAATAGATTTATCTGTTTTTGCTAGTTTTAAAAATTGTTTTTTATAAAAAAAATAAGAAAGATGAACCAGAGAAGAGATCATATCCTATGGTATATAATGAAAACTCATTAATTACTGCTTTAACTGAAAAAGGGGTCAAAATACCAAATCCTTCTTCGGTTGAAATAAGCGAAGAAGTCAACATTAATCTGATATCATCTGAGGATGTTACAATACACTCCGGATGTAAAATATTTGGAAAAAAGACACTTATTATGCCGGGAGTTAAGCTGGGTAGTAGATCTCCAGTTACTATTAAAAATTGTCAGTTAGGGAAAAATGTAGAATTAAAAGGTGGATATTACGAAGGATCAACATTTTTGGATTCTGCGAATATGGGTGATGGTGCCGAAGTCCGAGAAGGATGTCTTCTGGAGGAGGAAGCTAACGGTGCTCATACGGTAGGTCTTAAAAAAACAATACTTTTTCCATTTGTGACATTAGGGAGCATTATTAATTTTTGTGACGTTTTAATGGCAGGCGGGACGGACAGAAGAAACCATAGTGAAGTAGGTAGTTCATATATTCATTTTAATTATACACCAATCAGGATAAAGCAACTGCATCTCTAATTGGAGATGTAGCATATGGGGTAATGCTCAATCAACCTCCTATCTTTTTAGGTGGTCAAGGCGGAATAGTAGGTCCAAGTCGGATAGGGTATAAGACAGTAATTGCAGCTGGAGTTATTTACCGAGGAGATTGTCCCCAAGGGCATAAACTTTTAATGGGTAAAGAACCTCAAAAAGAGGATATGGATTTCTATCCTGGACTATATTGGAGCGTTAAAAGAAGGGTTATAAATTGTATTGAATATATCGCAAATATAATAGCTCTCAGACAATGGTACCTAATTGTACGTTCTAAGTTCTATCAGGGAAGTGAAATGGAAAAATTGCTTTTTGAGGGTGCAGTTGAAAAGATTGAGCTTATTTTCAATGAGAGAATTAAAAGATTCAAACAACTAGCTAATAAGATGGAAAAATCTATCGAATTATATAATTCGATTATGGGTAATAAAGTATCGGAAGAGCTGTTAAATCAAAAAAGAGAACTACTTGAAAATATACAAAAAATCGAAAAAGGCTTTAATGAATGTCTATCATATTCTGGTGATGAGAAAATGAAGGATGAATTTTTAAATGCCATAGATACAACAAATAGGGATTATATCAATATAATACAAAATTTGAACGAACACAATTTAAAAGTTGGAACTTCTTGGCTTTCAAGTATCATTGAAAACACAAGAAATACTATTTTGAAATATCTTCCATCTTTTATTTAACAATAGTCTTTTCTTTAATGAACTGTTACAGTCTTACTAAGATTTAATGGTTTATCGGGGTCTAGATCGTGAGCTAAGGCAGCATAATAAGCTAATAATTGTAAAGCGGGCATAAAAGTAATTGGACTGAAAAGATTATAATATTTATCAGCGGGTTGAGGAATTCGAATTGTTATATCACTTAATTTTGTTATTTTTACATCGCTTTCCACAACGACGGAAATAATTCTTCCTCCTCTGGATTTGAACTCCATTACGTTCCCAACTAATCTATTATATGTCTCGTCAGGTGGAGCAATAAATATTATAGGAAATCCTTCCCTTACTAAAGAAATTGGCCCATGTTTAGCAGAAGCTGCTGAATAACCTTCGATAAACCGACAAGCAACTTCTTTCAATTTTAACCCTCCTTCTTTGGCAGTTGCAATTGAAATACCTCTTGCTAAGAAGAAATAATTCATATTTTTTTCTAAATGGTTTACGATATATTTAATTAAATCAACATTTTTTTTAAGGAATTTTTCTATGATATTAGGAATTCCAGTCAAAGCATCATAATATTTTATTATTTCTTCATCAGATATTACTTTTCGAATTTTTGCGATTGAAACTGCTATCAAAGCAAGAGTAAGAACTTGCGTGCTATACGTTTTTGTTGCTGCAACACCAATCTCAGGTCCTGCATTTGTTACGATAACGTGATCGGAATACCTAGTAATTGATGAGCCTACTACATTAGTAATTGTTAAAATTTTAACAGATTTTGTTTTCTTTGCCCATCTAATCGCTTCAATCGTGTCAATCGTCTCACCTGATTGTGAGATTGCAATAATTACGGCGTTATTCTGTAAACTACCTGATAATTGAGTCTCTAATTCAGAGCATTCTATATCTTGAATGTTTTTACCAAGAAATCTAGAAATTATAAATTTTCCTGCTAGCGCTGCGTGATAAGATGTACCCGCTGCAGTGATATATATGTTATCTGCTGATAATAAAGCGTTTGCAAACTTACTTAAAAGTTGCTCTGAAATTTTCATTGTAAGTCTTAATGCATCCGGTTCTTCGAAAATTTCTTTTAGCATAAAATGCTCATAACCGCCCTTTTCTGCAGCATCAATATTCCATTCAATAGTTTGTTGTTGTTTTTTAATCAATTCATTATCATTTTTAAGATCAAAAAATTTTACCTCTCCCGGTTTCAAAACAGCGAGTTCGTTATCTTCCATTATATAACATTTTTTTGTATAAGGTAAAAAAGCAGGAATATCTGAAGAACAATAAGTTGTTTTTCCTTCTTCTATTCCAATTATTAAAGGAGATTCTTTTCGAGCAACAATAATTAAATCAGGATAATTAGTCTGACAGACTGCAATTGCATATGCTCCTTTGCATTTTTTTAACGCGTTTATAGTAGCAACTTTAAGATCATTACCTTTTTTCATAAAATCTTCAATTAGATGAGGAATAACTTCAGAATCAGTCTCAGATTTAAATGTGTGTCCTAAGGAAGTGAGTTCATCTCGTAATTCTAAAAAATTCTCTATTATCCCATTATGTACAACTGCAATCTTGCTTAAACAATCTAAATGGGGGTGGCTATTTTGTTTAGTAGGTGCTCCGTGTGTAGCCCATCTTGTATGGGCTAACGCAAGTTTTGAACCACTAGGAAACTCATCTAATTTGACTTTTTTATGGATATCATCAATTTTTCCAGCTTCTTTTTTAATAAATAGTTTAGAATTGTAAAGTGAAACAATGCCACATGAATCATAACCACGGTATTCTAAACGTTTTATTCCTTCGAAGACAACTTTTCCTACAGAGATTTCTTGATCCTTTGTAACTATTCCAAAAATACCACACATTACAAAATAGAAAGGAATAAGAAAAATAAATAATTTTGCCCGAAGGAAATTATAACAAATATATTTTGTAAAGTCCCTATAATTAAATTTTTATTATAGAGAACTTTTTTTAGTATAAAATATTTTTAAAGGAATTATTTATGGCGATTAAAGTAATAGTAACAGATAATTTTGAAAAGCTAAGTAAGGTTGCGGCAGAAATCGTAAAAGAACAGATAATTCAAGGATTAAAAGATAAGGATGAATATGTTTTAGGGCTTGCAACAGGAAATTCACCAAAGGGCCTTTATAAAGAACTTGCTAAAATGGCAAACGCTAAAAAATTCGACAGCAGTAGGGTTCGCAGTTTTAATCTCGATGAATATATTGGTCTTCCGGGAGAAAATGCTCAACAACGCACGATACATCCGCAAAGTTATTGCTACTTTATGATTAAAGAATTCTTTGGGCTTCTTAACCATAAATTCATTGAAACAACTTTACCTTATGCTTGTTTAATTGATCAAAAAAAACTTATTGAAGAATTATCATCCCATCCTGAAGATTGGACCGAATTAGGAACTGATTCAGGAAAATCAATTGTTATTAAAGATAACGCGTCTTCTGGATACTTAAACTGGATTCGCAAAACAGTTTTAGATGGATATGCCCAAAAAATTGAAAAATCAGGTGGTATTGATTTACAAATAATAGGAGTTGGTGGACGTGGTCATGTCGCATTCCATGAATCAGGAATTCCCTTTGAAGGAAGTGAAGTAATGTTAATAAAACTTGATAAAAATACAGTAACTAATGCAGTAATCGATGGACAATTTAACTCAGAAAATGAATGTCCTCGTTATGCTATCAGTATGGGTGCTGAGCTAGTATATAAAGCGAAAACAGTGTTGTTATTAGCTAATGGAGAACGAAAAACTGAATCTGTTACTGAATCACTACTAAATGTAGCTACTCCAGATGTTCCAATATCTTATGGTCAGAGATATTCCGAAAAAACAGGCAATTTAATTTATATTATAGATAAGATTGCCGGTCGAGAACTCCTTGCTAATAAGGAATTGCTAAAAAAAAGAGGAATAGAAATAGAAATTAGAAACAGTTAACATTAAATTAAAAAATATAAGCTTTAAATTAAATTTAATTTCTTCATTTTGGCTTCTGCTATTTTATTCATTTCAATTGATTGATTTATATCGACGCTAGATTCACCAGAAATTCTTAAATAAGGGCTTGTTCCTGAACGTCTTATTAAAATCCATCCATTATCGTAATCGAATCTACAACCATCCATATTATTAATAGATTTTAATTCTTTTCCCATAGAATCGAAGCTTTCTTTCATCTCAGTAATAATTTTTTGGTTTATTTCATCAGTAAAGGGAATATCTTTTATAAGCGGGAATTGTTTACGGTAATAGGGATATTTTGGAATTTCTTTCAATAATTCTATTAAACTTTTTCCTGTTTTGACCATCATTTGCAATACTATTCCGATTGTGACGATTGAATCTGGCCCGAAATGGAAGTTAGGCCAAATGTAAGTACCTGAGGTTTCTCCACCCAAAAATCCCCCGTTCTCATGTAAAGCTTGAGCTACTTGAATATCTCCGACTTCAGTTCTTATTATCTCGCAACCTAATGGTTGTAACACGTCCTCAACTAAACTAGATGAGTTTACAGGAGTAGATACTTTCATATCGTTCATTGAAAGGTTATTTCTATTATTTTTTATATAATATTTTGCCATGAGTGTTAATAACCTAATTGGATCCACAATTTCACCAGTTTCATCTAAAAAAATAACTCTATCCGCATCCCCATCTAGCGCTATTCCAATATCTTCTTGTGTTGATATTTTCAGAAATTTGGAGATTTGAATTAAATTTTTTTCACTAGGTTCTGAATTCCTTCCAGGGAATTTACCATCCATTTGTGCATTGATTGTAATAATATTTACTTTGTAAGCACTTAATAGTTTAGGAACAATTTCACATCCCGCTCCATTTCCGGGGTCAAATATAACATTAAGATTACTCCCATCAAATGATATCCGATTCATTATTTCTGAAATGTGTTTATCGTTAATATCATTAACTTGAGTAACTCTTCCAATTTGATCCCATCTGATATCAAGAAAATCCTTCTCGTCATATATTCGCGAAATTTCTTCTTCTTGCTCGTGGGAATACCCTATACCTGAAGGATTCCAAAATTTTAATCCAATATACTCGGGAGTATTATGAGACGCAGTAATCATAACTCCAGCTTTCGCATCCAAAAATCGTTGAGACAATGCTAATGTGGGTGTGGTTACAATTCCTAATGTTTTCACATTACATCCCGTACTTAAAATCCCAGAGATTAATGCATATTCGACTGGTAAAGCAGAAGTTCTAATATCCTTCCCGATAACTACGATACCATCACCTTTTAAATATGTACCCAAGGCCAATCCCACATCTAAAGCCATTTGCGGCGTAAACATGAGATCTGTAGTGCTATAATTTTGGAACACCATTCTTATGCCTGAAGTACCAAATATATTTGATGTCATATTTTTTATCTTTGCCTTAATATTTTTCTTATATAAATATAGAGATTTTTTTTTAATTTTAAATTTTATGAAGCAATTTTTTCAAATTTCAAGTATCCATTAAGATAAAAATTCAAATGGTTAAATCTTTATTTTTATAGAAGGATTTTTATTACGAGTTAAAATTATAAATCACATATTAAAGACATTAAGAAACTCTTATTATTTTAGTATATTTTGATAAATTTCATACTTGAATAAGACCGTCTAATTAAATAATAATCTACAGATATTTTCATATTGCTATAATAAATAAGAATAAAATATTAATTTCTGTTCTCCCTATATTCTATAAGAAATATCGAGTATAGCAAAACGGGTATTAAAATTTCTGGTAGATATGTATGATTTTTCAAGGATTGTTAAATATTTCTAGCCTATATTTAGATAACGAGGATTCTCTGTTTAACAGACTCGACCAATTTTTTCATGAAAAGATCAATGTTTTCATCGATTCAAATGAATTAAGCAATGATGATTTAGATAATTCATTTCCTAAACTTTTAGAAATCATCAAAAAAGATTTACAAGAAATGGGATTTAAAGAAGACGAATTAGAGAACGCCTTTTTAGATCCTTTTATTAATCTTAATCAAACTGAAATTGGTTCGCTCTCTTCAATTCATAAATGTTACGATCTAAAATTAGCTCCTATAATTTACGAGGTTTTTTTAGAGAAAATTGTTGATTATTTAGTCGACATTAATGATGTGACCCAATTGATGTTAAATTTGAAGTCAGCTAACTTTTTGAGCTTAGAATTTATCGTAGAATTAAAAAACTTAAAAGAATTGATAAATAAATATCCCGATAAGAAAGAACATTTAAAGATGTATCTTCAAATACAAGATAAACTTGAGAAGAAATTAGGAATAAATAGAGGTAAAATTGAGTTTTTAGAGGATCTGCCAAATCCAAAAGAAAAATTACAACTCCTTTACATAATTTATCGAATCATCAGCTTTTTCCACTTAGAAAATCAATTTGATTTCACTCATATTAAAAACTATCTTTCGAACAATATGGATGAATGGTTAATTACAATACCTTTAGTTACATTAAGAAATCCTGATCTCTATTATTGTGGATTGTACTTAGCTGATCAGTTAAACATAAAGTTAGATAAAAAAAAGGTTTTAGATTTTTTATTGAATTTGTACGAAGAAGGGATCGACGAATTTGAAGCCCCTTTAATACAAGCCACTGATGGAGTATATTATCTTTTAAAATCAACACAATATATGAAGTTCTGGCTTACAAATGAACAGATTAATAGGTTAATTGAGACTGATCCGAAATTTTTTGACTCATCTTCCTTGAAGAACCTAGAGACCTCCCAGTTAGTTGTTATTTTGAAAATTTATAGTTTTATTCACGCAAGAAACATCGACGAAAATATATACGCCGTATTAGAAGAATTAGAGCAAAGAACAACTCCTGATGGAATTAAACAATTCAGAGACGGGTTTGTATCCTCTGAAGCTACATATTATGTCGTATTTTGTAATTACATGAGAAATTCATTAGATAAATTGAAAGAATTCAGTTTATTGGAGAGTATTATATCAAGAATTTATAGAAACTTAGAGCTTCTGGAATTCTCAGAAGATACCAATTTCGATCTTATATCTGAGTTACTTTACTCATTTGAAAATTTAAAATTATTTAATTGCATTGAGACACAAGAAATGATTCTCAAAATGGCTACATATTTATTTCCTCCTGAAGTTGTGGAGAAAATATCATCTAGTTCTGAATTAAATAGGATTCAAGCAAGATTTAGGCATTTGAAAATTAACCGGATTACCGGAGAAGCTCACTATTAAAAAATAGTATCATTTCTCATTAGAATTAAAATTGAAAATTTCTGTTTTTTGAAAGTAGAAATTTTAATTTATCTCTTTTCATTTAATTAGATTATAAAACTAGAAGGGGTTTAATAATTACATGAAGTTAGACGAATTCGAATTGATTTATAAGAATGATCGTAATATTATTAAAAATAAAGCGAAGTCCGAATCTAAGTTAGAAGAAATAATAGGTAAACAGAATGTTTCTACCGAACCTATTGATATATTAGCTTATACTAAGGATTCTACGCTCATCGCTTTTAATTGGACGCTTCAGGGTAAAATAGCTGGTTTACCGGATATTATTACTTGGCCAGAAACTGTTGAACAGATATCTGAAATTTTAAAATATGCAAACAAAGAAAAAATACCTGTTATACCCTATGCTGAAGGATCGGGCGTTGTAGGAGGAGCAATTGCAATACGCGGTGGAATTATTATAGACATGAAGAAATTTAACAAAATCTTAGATATAAACGACAATGACTTAACTGTTACAGCTCAAACTGGAATAAATGGCATGAATTTAGAGCGATTTTTAAACGATAAAGGTTACACTTCCGGTCATATACCGCAATCCCTTTACACGTCTTCATTGGGAGGTTGGATAGCTCATAGAGCAGCGGGACAATTCTCTACAAAATACGGTAAAATCGAAGATATCGTTATGGGTATGGAAATCGTTTTACCTCAAGGAGATATTATAAATTTTAAACCTATTGCCAGAGCATCAACAGGGCCTCAATTTGACAAACTTTTTATCGGGGGAGAAGGTACGCTGGGAATAGTAACAAAAGCGACGCTAAAAATTTGGCCTTACCCTGAAAAGAGAACGCTCATATCTTATGCGTTTCCTACTTTTGAGGATTCTTTAGAAGCTACGAGACAAATATTAAGGCAACAAATATTTCCCGCTGTTATACGAATTTACGATGCTGATGAAACTTTCAGACATTTTGGTCATATAGAAAAAGCTAAAGATAAGGTTATGGTTGTATTTATTTGTGAAGGAATTGGAAGACTCGTCGATCTTGAAGAGCAAATTACAAAAGAGACATGCGAGAAGAATAATGGCATAGAATGTGGCGAAGAACCAGTTGAGCACTGGTTTGAAACTAGATTTAAAGTAACAGATACATCATCAACTCCAACCTTTCAAATGGTTTTCGATACCATTGAAATTGGATTTTTATGGGATAAAGCGGCAGATATGTATCATTCTGTAATAGAAGCTACAAAAAAAGTGAAAGGTATTGTAATGATAACTGCTCATGTATCACACTTTTATCCTAATGGAGTAGGATTTTATTTTACTTTTGCTGGAGTTCCTCCAAAAGAATTAACCGATCTTGAATTTTACCAAGAAGTGTGGGACACGGTTATTAAAACGGTAGAGGATTGTGGTGGATCATTTGGGCACCATCACGGTGTTGGAATCAATAGATCTAAGTGGATGTCAGTAGAATGGGGAAAATCTTTTGATACTTTAAAAAGTATTAAGAAACTACTTGATCCTAATAATATTTTAAATCCAGGGAAAATTTATGAAAATCCTTGGAAAGAAAGAGGTGAGAATTAAGTGGCTGAGATTTTAAAGAAATATAAATGGATGGGTCCAATCATTCAAAAAATGGATCGAGATATCAAGAAAGTGTTTATGAAAAGTTTTCGAATGCGTGATAAGAACTTTTTTCCTGAAGGGGATTATAAAGCTGATGTTAAGAACTTAGTAAATTGTATGCTTTGTCCTAACATGTGTAGGTTCGATTGTGGAACACTTCAAGCATCTCAGAAAGAAACAATGAGTCCAGCCTATAAGGCAAGAATTGGGTATTATCTAACAATTGGAAAAATAGATTATAATGATTCTGAGTTTGTAAATTTGATGTATAAATGCACGAATGAAGAGAATTGTAAAGTATGGTGCCCATTTGGATTTTCAGTCGTATCACTACTTGAGACTGTACGAGATGATATTAATGCGAAGGGTTTCATGCCAGATTATTGTAAGGAACAAATCAAGAAGTTGAAAGAATCTAATACAATCGAAGGATACAACATCTACGAAACTTATAAAGAAAATGGAATAGAGAATATCGAAACTGATGGCAATGATGATGTTTTTTATTACCTTGGATGTGAATCAATGAAATTCCCAGAAGTCATAAAAGCTAATATGAATATATTGAAAAAAGCAGGAATTAAATTCTCTACTAATCTTGACACTAAGGTTTGTTGTGGAGGTCCATTATTTAACATAAGAGATTTAACCACAGCAAAAGATTTTGCTGAAAAAAATAAGAGCTTAATTGAATCAACGGGTGCTGAAATTATTGTCTCAGACTGCCCTGGATGTGTATTAACGCTTACTAAAAGATATGAAGGTCTTGATATAAAAATAGATAAAAAAATAATTCACATTGTAGAATATATTAAAAAATTGTTAGACAAAGGAAAAATCGAGCCAACAAAAAATATACAGGATGATTTGAAAAAAGTAACGATTCACGATCCCTGCCTTATAGCTAGAAATATGAACGATACTTCATCTATTAGAGACATTCTCGGTAAGATTCCAGGTCTGGAATTGGTAGAACCAAGATTTAATAAAGAAGACGTACATTGTTGTGGTTGGAGTGGTACAGCTCATTGGGCCGATAAAGATTTAGCTATTAAAGAAGCAACGATACGGGTTAGTGAATTAAAGGAAACGGGTGCGAATGTTTTTATCTCAGCTTGTCCATTGTGTGAACTGGGTTTAGGTTATGGACTAACAGAAGAAGAAAAAGAAAAGATTATAATAATGGATGTATCTGAATTATTAAATAAAGTTCTCTAAATATGGAGAAAATCATATTTAAATTTAAGTTATATTAATAAAAAGTGATATTATGAGCGAAAAAATATGTGTTTTTGATGTTGGGACTACAGGGGCGAGAACTATAATATTTGATCTTAATGGAAGAGAATTAATTAAAGCTTACGAAGAATATCCTGTAATAGAACAACCAGTCGGTATATCAGAACAAGATCCGATAATATGGTGGAACGCTGTTAAAAATACTTGTAATAAAGTCGTGAAAAGCGGTATTGTAAATCCAAATGAGATAATTGGAATCGTAGGAACGTTCCAGAGAGCAACAGTAACTCTGATTGATAATAATGGTGAAGTTTTACATCCAGCTCTTACGTGGATGGACG
>JAGXNS010000039.1:0-4076 GCA_019894855.1 Promethearchaeota archaeon | reverse complement strand
TTGGTTTAAAAATAATAAGCCAGAATTATACGGAATTGCTTCCAAAATAATATGTACAGATTCGTATATTTACATGAAATTATGTGGAAAATGCGTTACAGACCCCACGAATGCAATAAATGGCATCTTAAATATGGAAACATTGCAATGGGACGAAAGTCTGGCTGAACTCTATGATATCCCTATTAAATTATGGCCTGAACTACATAAACCAGGAGAAGTAATTGGTAAGCTCTCTGAAGAAGCTTCAATAGCTTTGGGTTTAAAACAGGATACTCCAATAATATTAGGAGGGGGAGATCAACAATGTGCGGCACTCGGATTAGGAGTCGTTAATGAAGGGGATGCTAAAGTAACCACAGGTACAGGAATTTTTGTGGATTTGGTTTTTGATCAACCTATTCAACCTGCAGGTGATATTCCGATTTTCTCTTTTCCGCATGTTGTTGAGGGAAAGTGGGTTATTGAGGGAGTGATGCCTGGAACAGGGACTGCTTTAAAATGGTTTAAAGACAATTTTTCTCAGCTCCAAATTAAAGAATCTGAGGAAACTAACACTGATGTTTATGATATGTTAAGCAAAGAAGCAGAACAAATATCTCCTGGGAGCAATGGTTTACTGTTTGTTCCATTATATGTTTTTAGGAAGGGAACAATACACGGAATAAGTTTTAATCATAAAAGAGCTCATATGATTAGAGCAATAATGGAGTCTGCCGTATTGAGTGCTCAGATGTATCTCAATATAATAGAAGGCATGGCAAAAGTTAAGACATCTGAGTTGAAAGTAGATGGAGGTGGAATGAATAGTGAATTTTGGGCTCAAATGTTTGCTGATGTTCTTGATAAAAAAATTTTACTCCCCGAAATTAAGGATGGAGCTGCTTTAGGGGCAGCAATTCTTGGATTCTATGGACTTGATAAATATAACACTATTGATGAAGCAGTTCAAAAAATGGTAAGGTTTGTAGATGCTAAAAATCCAATCAAAGAAAATGTAAAAGTTTACAAGAAATTGATTCGAATTTTCATGCCTACTGTCCTCGAGATTAATAGCAATAAGCGTGTAACGAAGAATTTGTAAAAAATTTTTTTCTTTTCGATATTGTTTATTTTTAAAGACGCCAGTTTACAGTGAAAATAATTCAGTAATTTTTACAATTCAATTCTGAATTGTTGTAAAAATTTCAGAGGAAAATCGATTTTTTGTATAGATTTTCAATTTGGAAAAGTATTTGTTTGTACTTTAATTCACAAAATTAAACCCAAGAAATAAAATAGTGTTATCATGCCCTTCTTTAAAAACCAAGAAGGTTATAACCTGTATTACGAAGATATTAATGGTGATAATAAGGAACAAGTAGAAGGCACCATAATCCTACTTCATGGTTTCGCCTCATCAGCTTCATTTTTTAAAGGACAAATTAAATTATTAAGAAATAAGTATCGAATCATAGCTTTTGATGCGTTAGGGCATGGAAAAAGTGATCATCAACACCAACTTAATCTTTCAAAAAATCTTAGATATGATATAATTAGAGATCTTGAGGATCTCTTGGTTTTCCTAAATGTTGATGAGAAGTATGGAATTATTGGACACTCTCTTGTAGGAGGTATGATTGGACAATTAATTAGTATGGCTCATCCCAAAGATGTTAATTTTCTCATCTTGCTTAATTCGGGTTACATTATGATTGATAACGTGATAAGAAATATTTTTTACAATTTGCTTCCATATTTTATCCGTATGAACTTTTTAGAAATTGTTGCAAATTCAGTTGAGGACATCTTGGATAAAATTATTCCTTATATTTTAACATCATTGGCTGATTCTATAAATGGAATGAAATTAACTAAAGATGAATTATATATGCTCATCGAGGATCAGATCTTTACTATGATTAAAGAAATTAATACTTATGACCCTTCTGGAATTGTGTGCCCTACTTTGATTATTGCAGGAAGATTAGATAATTTTGCTCCAGAACAAATGTCAGAGGAACTCCACAAGAAAATTCCTAATTCTAGGTTAGAAATTTTAGATATGGCGGGTCACTTCGCACCTGCTCAACGTAAAGACATAATTAATGAGTTAATATGTGAATTTATTAAAACACTTGGATAATGTATCTTATCGGATTACTATTATAAGTGTTTGTTGCGTATTTATGAATTCCAAACTCGAAGATAATAATGCTACAATCTCCTTTTTCAAAGAAGAAATCGAATGCTTTGTTAAAGAGCGTAGATGGACGAAATTCCACACGCCTAAAAACTTAATTCAGGCGCTGAGCATAGAAGTGTCTGAATTATCCGAAATTTTTTTATTTAAAGATATTTCGCTAGAGACTATTAACAGTGACAAGGAACTTTTAGAAAATATCTCTGATGAGATTTCCGATGTTTTTATATACTTAATTAGCCTTGTAAATAGCATGAACCTCGATTTAACTAATGCTTTTATTAAAAAGTTGGAAAAAAATAAAGATAAATATTCTATAAAAGAATTTAATAACGGATCTTATCAAAAACTATGAATACCTTATTTTTAAATTATTTAAGGGTTAATAATCACTACATATAACAGATAATAAGAGTTTTTATGCTTTTTCCTCTTAAATATAACCATGGTATCAGAAGAATTAGATGATATAATTAGAAAGCAATTTGATAAAACTTTAGATGGTACGAATTTTGAATCATTAGGGAGATTATATAAGGGAAAAGTACGAGATAACTATATAAAAAACGATATAAGAATAATTATCGCTACTGATCGGTTATCAGCTTTTGATCGCGTGATTACAACAATTCCATTTAAAGGTCAAATGCTAAATCAAGTATCGTCTTTCTGGTTCGAAAAAACTAAAAACCTTGTAAAAAACCATATAATAGATATGCCAGATCCTAATGTCGCTGTGGTTCACCAGTGTGAGATGATTCCAGTCGAAATGATTGTAAGAGCATATATAACTGGGTCTGCGTGGCGAAGTTACACTAAAGGGGAGGCTACTTCGGGTATTATTTTACCAAAGGGATTACATAAAAATCAAAAATTAGAGGATATTATATTGACTCCTTCCACCAAAGCGGAGAGTGGACACGATATCTATATCGCTAGAGGAAAAATCTTAGAAGATAAGATGGTAGATAAAGATATATATACCCAAATGGAAGAAGCTTCCTACAAATTATTCAAATTCGCCCAAGATTATTGTTTCAAAAATGGACTTATATTAGTAGACACTAAATACGAATTTGGAATAAAAGATGGAGAATTATTAGTAACTGACGAAATTCATAGTCAAGATTCTTCTAGATTTTGGGTTGCAGATAGTTATAACAAAAGATTTGAAAGTGGTGAAGAACCCGAAATTCTGGATAAAGAGATTTTCAGAGGTTGGTTAATGGACACATATCCAGATATTTTCCCCAATATCACCCCAGATCAAGACATACCACCTATAGCTCCCGAGATTAAAATAGAACTTGCCAAGAGATATATGAAAAGTTATCAAAAAATCACGGGAAATGAATTTAAAGCAGAAGTATCAGATGTTAAGAAAAGAATCGTAGAGAATCTGAAAAATGCTAATTATTTGTAACTCCTAGGAAAAGATTTAAATAAGATTTAATTGTATTTTTTTATAATGTTTGCGTTTATTTTACTGATTAGCGTATTTGGATTATTTATGGCAAGTTTTATCGCATTAATAGTAGATATGCTTTCTCCAAAAAGAAACAATAATCGCCCTTCCGACGAAAAATTACCGAAGCTTGGTAAATACAGCTTTCTGTTCAATCTTTTTGCCCTAATAATTTTAGTGCTTGTAAGTTTTATGAATGTGTAGTAATTTACATCTCAAGCAATTGTATTAAATTTTACTAGATTGAAAAAATCCCATTTTTGTCGCATTTCATAGAAGAAAATTATTTATTAATTAATAAGAACTATTAAAATTATAATTCAACTTTTTTTCATAAATGGCTCAAATGGAATTTATAATAGAAATTTCTCTTGAAAATAAGCCTGCTGCTCGTGATCCTGTTGCTGAAACCATAAAAAGAGATTTGCT
>JAGXNS010000038.1 GCA_019894855.1 Promethearchaeota archaeon | reverse complement strand
AATGAGAATTGTACTGATATTCAAGAATTTCTATTATTCACAAAATAGCAAAAAGTTCATTAAAAGGAGAATAAGTTTAAAAACTTTAAAAAAGTGCCTATCTATTAAAAAACTAAAAATTTAAATGATTTTAATAATTTTTAGAAATAAAAAATATTATTACTATACGTTTTATACAAAAAAGTGATTTTTGATGAGTAAAGAATCTACAAGACAAAGAATTGGTTCCTCTTATATTATCAACGGGATAATGATTATGATACTCTCAACGATAATATTTTTCTATACCAGCACAGCTCTGATATTCATAATTTATATATTCACATTTATCATCTTATTATCAGGTATTTCAAGAGTAAATGTTTCGATCAATAACGAAAAGCTAAGTAACATAGGAAAAGCCACAAAATTTATCTCTGGGTTTGTCCTAATCATAATTTCATTTGTAATCTTTATTACAACTTTAGGAAATCCTTCAACTTCAACAGATCTCTTAATTTTTCTTCTCACAATAGGGTTAATTATTGTAGGAATAGCCAGAGTAGGGACAGGAGTAGTAAATCAGAAATTTATTAAATGGTTCAGAATTTTTCTCGTAATTGTGGGGAGCATTACAATTGTCGTAAATTTAATTATCGTAATCGCAGCAGATTTGGATACTATTATGGCAATTTATTTAATAGCAACTTCTCTTTTTATTAACGGCTTTACACGGTTTCTTTATGGTTTGACAGGAACAGAAAAGTTTAGCAAAAGGATTTAAAATTTTATTTTATTTTTTTTTTCTCTATTTTTACTAAAAGATAAAAATTTATTTCTTATTTTTCCATTTGAATGCATTTCAATGGTCATCTTTTTATCAGTGTAGCCTTTATTTAGGAGTAAATTCTAGATGGATTAAATTAGATGTTTTTTCTTCTATTTTTATTTTATAATTTAAGCCAAAATATTCAGATAATAGATATTTATAAAATTTAGTAAAGAAATTTGAATAAACCTTTGAAAAACAGAATAAACTAGCTGATCTTAAAAAGGACCTTTCAAAAAAATTATCAGAAAGAGAAAAAATCAGACCTGCTTAAAGTTGTTCCAAAAGATTTAATCGAAATAAGGAGTAAAAAACGTTTTTTTTTTTTTGCCTAATTAATATTTAATGCAAGTTTAATTTTTAAATTGAGTTTTTAGAGTGATTGAAAGAGAATAGAAAAGTAATTTTGTGATTTCAAATCAATTAATATTTTTAATCTTGCTTTTATCTGGGCTTTTAATAATATCTTTAATAATAATGATAAAAATATTTCTTGAACAATTGAAAAAAGAAACAGATGAATTCTTTATCTTGCTGATTCTAATAGGTATTGTGATAATTTTTTTAATACCTGAAATTTTAGGAATGATACAAAATATTTAGGTTAGGAAACCTATAAAACTTTAATAATGAACATTCTAAAATTAAGCCTTTATTCTTTAAATTCAATATCTGGTAAAAAAAAGTAGAAAACAAAAGAAATTTTTAGTTTTGAAATTCGTTACGGAATTTTACCAATCTATCTGGTTGATTTGACATTATTGCGTCTATGTATTCACCTTTGTATTTCATAGTAAGAAAATTTTTCATTGATCTTTTAAAAAGAACGCCCCATACACAAAATTTGAAACCATGTTCTTTAACTCTTTTAAACAGTTCGAAATTTGCGAAATTGTAGTTTACATTAAAACCTTTGATGTTTAATTTTCTCATATCTTCGAGTTCTAGATGTTTATCTTCATTTACTGGATGATCTAAGAAGACAGAATTGATCAAAGTTACATTTTTATCGAAATTTCTAATTTCAGTAAAAAAATTGCTGAGAGAATCTGGGCGTGTTGAAGGTTTAGCGAGTTCTATATGATCTACTAATTCATACTCCTTAGCGGTTCTGATGATTTCTATTCCCTCTTCAGGATTTGCAATGTCAAAATTATATTTAGTATCATAACTTTTGAACGCTTCGAGAACTTCCCGTAGAGTAGGGATTGTTTCATTATTTTCGAGTTTAAATTTTTTAATTTCTTCTATAGTTAATTCTTGGATTGGAACATCTTCCCCGTTTAAATTTAGAGTATTAAAATAACTTATTACAACTTCACCTTCTTTTGATAACTTTGTTTCCGTTTTTATTCCATCGACTCTCATATCATGAATTGCATTTTGAAAAGAAGACATAGTATTTTGTGTGCCAGTGAATCCAGTTCCTCGATGACCCCATATAAATGTCCTATTCAAATTACACACCTCCTATTTCGTTAGTAATTTCTAATGCTAACTTTACGATATCAAAAAACACTAATGTATATTGGAGATCGCCTTCAACTTTAAGGTTTCCATTGAAAAACTCACTAAACCATACAAGTTTTCCTTCAAGAATTAAATTCAAGTTTTTCTTAGGAATTGTGAAAGTAATCGGCGGATTCTCTTTTACTCCCTTTTCAGATAAATATATTCCATTTCCAAATTCGATCCAGAAATTGAAATCAGAGTCAGGCATATTTACTTGGATGATATTTTTTTTGAAAAATGTTAATTCTTCCTTGAATTCCTCATTTTCTAAAGATAAGCGTTCGAACTTTTTGTTTAATTCCATGATTGTACTCATTTTTTTAACACCTTTGTATTTAAATTATTATTTATTACAATTATAGTGCAATAATTAGACAATTTAAAGATAGGGGCTCAGAAATATAATATTCTTAACATTCTAATTTATACGATTGACATAAAATTCGAAAAAAATTTTTAAAAAGTAAATTTCATCTCAAATTTAGGATTAAAATAGTTATAGAATTAACCTCGTATGAATTTTAAGACTTCTTTCATAATCTCCTAAAAAACCAAATTTTTATCAAACCACTTAAATTAGTATAAATTAATCATGGCAGATTATAAATTCTGGCTCATTAAGTTAGAAGATAATATCTTTTGGCTCTATCTTAACAACCCCAATAAAAAAAATGCGTTTGACCTTTCTGTTGTTAGCGAACTGAATCATATTCTTGAAGATGAGATTAAGCAAAACAAAAATATTCGAGTATTAGTGATCACTAGTTCTTTAGACGATATTTTTACTGTTGGACTTGATATTAAATGGCTCGTAACTTTAGACGAATCTAAATCAGAAGATATGACGAGGAATTTACAGAAAATTTTTGCTAAATTTGAGGATTTACCTATTCCTGTTATCGCTGCAATAAAGGGATTGAATCTTACAGCGGGATTTGAGCTTATGTTATGTGCTGACATCATTATTGCTGCTGATAACGCAAAATTTGGGCAAGTTGAAACAAAATGGGGGATGACTCCTGCTGCTGGAGCTACTCAAAGATTGCTCCGACTAATAGGACCTTTAAAAGCAAAAGAGCTCATTTTTACTTCAAGAATTATAAATGCAGAAGAGGCTCTAAGAATGGGATTGATTAACGAACTCGTCCCTTTAAGGGATCTTGAAACTAGAGCAAAAGAAATAGCAAACACGATGATCAAAAATTCAGGGAAAGCAATTACACTAAGTAAGCAACTGATAAAAATGGGAATTTACACGAATGAGGAAGGATTTAAAAAGGAAGGTAATGCGTTCCATCAGCTGTTTTCCTCTGGAGAACCTAAAAAAAAGTTAGCAGAATTCTTAAAAAGATCTGAAACATAGATAGGAATAATATTTACTACAACTCTTAAGCTGTATGATTATATCTTTTAAGGTAATTTAAATTATAGTATGCATTTTAAATATAAAAGTAAAAAAACTTAGTTGATGAATATATGGATTTTTCGTTAAGTGAAAAACAAAAAATGTTAAAAAATGTCACTCGGAAGTTTGCTGAGGAATTTATCGTTCCCGCTGCTCGTGAAAGCGATGAAAAACAAGAGTTAGATGATACTGTTTTTCAAAGAATGAAGGGAATGAATTTTTTTGGTAGTTGTATACCTGAAGAATACGGAGGAGCTGGACTCCATAACGATTCAATCGGATTTTGTGTTGTTATTGAAGAAATTGCGAGAGGAGACGCAGCATGGGGTATTACAACAGCAGTACACAATGGTGTCGTTGCTTATCCAATTTATAAGTTTGGAACTGAAGACCAAAAACAAAAATTTCTGATTGATCTCGCTAAAGGAAATAAGATAGGAGCATTCTGTTTAACCGAAGCAAATGCTGGTTCAGACGCAGGTGGCGTTCAATTAACAGCTGTTAAGGATGGAGACGAGTACATTCTAAATGGTACTAAAATCTTTGCAACATCCGGAGGAATCGCTAAAACCTTATTAGTTGTAGCTAAAACTGGTGAAAAAGATAGTAGAAAAAAAATGACGGTTTTTATAGTAGATTCTAACACTCCAGGCTATTCTGTGGGCGTGAAAGAGGATAAAATGGGAGTTCGAGCCTCAAACACGTCTGAGCTTGTGTTTCAAGATGTTAGAGTCCCCCAAGAAAACATTTTAGGTAATTCTGGAGAGGGGTTCAAAATGGCTATGAAAATTTTAGACTTTGGTAGAATAGGTATTGCTGCCCAATGTGTAGGATTAGGACAAGCAGCATTAGAAGCTTCAATTAAATATGCAAACGAAAGAGTCCAGTTCAACAAACCTATTGGAAAGTTTCAAGCTATCCAATGGAAAATCGCCGATATGTCTTGTGCTATTGAAGCAGCCCGATTATTTACATATAAAGCCGCTTATCTGCACGATACCGGTTCGGATTTCGGTATGGCAAGTGCTATGGCGAAATTAGTTTCGTCTGAAGCAGCTATGCAAGCTGCCCATAGCGCCGTTCAAATTCACGGTGGTTATGGATTGATGAAAGCCTATCCCGTAGAAAGGTATTTCAGAGATGCTAAAATGGGTGAAATTTACGAAGGAACTAGTGAAATACAAAGATTAGTAATTGCTGCTAATTTACTTAGAAAAGGAGCGTAAGTGGTTTAAATGAGATTCATTATTATTAAATAACTAATTTTTCTTTCACACTTTTGGTTTAATATCGGAAAATTTATTTTTCTTGAATAAATTATTCGTTTTAACAAAAAATTGTATGGATTAAATTATAATAGGTTAATAGAAGTTGTGATTTCGATTTGAAGATATTTGTTTGCGTAAAGCAAGTTCCGGGTGTATCAGAGGTAAAAATCGATCCCAAAACCAATACACTCGTAAGAGAGGGAATTTTATCTATACTCAATCCCAACGATCGAAATGCAATTGAAATAGCGCTTACTTTAAAAGAAAAGTATACTGCGGAAGTTATAGCTTTAAGTATGGGTCCACCTCAAGCAGAAGAGGTTTTACGAGAAACTTTAGCGATGGGGGCAGATAAAGCTTATTTATTAACGGACAGAGCTTTTGCTGGAGCTGATACGCTAGCTACTTCATATACATTAGCTCTAGCAATCAAAAAAATATTAAGTGAATCAGACTCTGAAGAAAAGTATCTTGTTATATGCGGTGCTCAAGCTGTTGATGGAGATACTGGTCAAGTTCCTCCAGAATTAGCTGAAGAGTTAGAAATACCGCAAGTTGCATACGTCTTAAATGTGGAATTAAAGGAAAATAAATTAATTGCTGAAAGAAAATTTAGAGCAATAGAAATTGTGGTGATTGAAACAAATTTACCGGCTTTAATTTCCGTTTTAAACGATATTAACGAACCTAGATATCCTAGTATGGCTGGAATTATGAAAGCACATAATTTAGAAATTGTGCATTTAGATAGTGCTGCTTTAAACGCTGATTCGTCGAAAATTGGATTAAATGGTTCAAGTACCGAAGTTTGGAAAATCTTCATCCCTAAAAGGAAAGGAGATCGAATTATTTTAAGGGGAACTATCGAAGAAGTTGTTCAAAAATTGTGTCAGAATTTAAAGGATGACAAAGTTTTATAAGAGGAATTATAGTTGAGCATTATCATTGACGAAGACCAATGCACCGGGTGCGGGAACTGTGTTGATAGTTGCCCGTATGGAGCAATTGAATTAGAAAATAATAAAGCAATAGTGTTACCAAATTGTAATCTTTGTGGAATATGCGTAGAAAACTGCCCTGTGGAAGCAATAACTCTAGAGCGAGATAAAGTGTCAAGGGAAAAAATAGATTTATCTCAGTATAAAGGTGTTTGGGTTATAGCCGAACACTACAAAAAAATAGTTCACAAAGTAGCATTCCAATTGTTAGGAAAAGGACGAGAATTATCAAATCTATTAGATTCAAAGTTAACATTCGTAATTTTAGGAGCTAATTTCGATGAAGAAATTAGAAAATTTAGCGAATATGGAATGGATGAGATAATTTACATCAAATCACCTCTTTTAAAAGATTATTATTCAGATTTATATGTAAAAGTAATTTCAGAGCTTATCGAAGAACATAAACCGGAGATAATACTTATTGGAGCTACTCCAACGGGAAGGGACTTTGCGCCTAGAATAGCCAAAAGATTACATGCAGGGTTGACAGCAGATTGTACGGGTTTGGACATAAATCCCGAGACTAAAAATCTTCTTCAAACTCGTCCAACATTTGGCGGAAATATCATGGCAACTATTAGAACTCCTTTTAGTAGGCCTCAAATGGCTACAGTAAGGCCAGGGATTTTTAAAGCACCCAAAAAGATTAAAAAAGAGGTACAAGTTAAGATAATTGATTACAATTTTACAGAAGAAGATTCAGTTTCCAAAATAATAAAGATCATAAACACTAGTAAAACTCCTGTAAATCTTGAAGATGCAAAAATCATAGTAGCAGGTGGACGAGGAGTAGGTTCAAAGGAAAACTTTAAACTTATTGAGGATTTAGCAAATGTATTGGGAGCAGAATTAGGTGGCTCAAGAATAACCGTTGAGTTAAATTGGCTTGATCCAGACCGGCAAATTGGTCAAACAGGTGTAACCGTCTCTCCAAAATTATACATTGCTTGCGGTATTTCCGGAGCTATCCAACATATCGTTGGTATGGAAAACTCAAATATTATCGTAGCAATTAATAAGGACCCCGATGCTCCTATCTTTAACTTTGCTCATTATGGGATTGTAGGAAATCTTCATGAAATAATTCCAATATTGATTGAAGAAATAAAGAAAATAACCTTAAACAAAGAATAAGAAAAATGAAAAATAAATTTTTATTTATTAAATTAACCTTTATCTAAACCTTATCTAAACGACCGCCGTTTATACCTATAATCTCTCCGTTCATAAACCAAGCTGCATCGCTGCATAAAAATAATATAACTTCAGACACATATTTGGATTCTCCGATTCCTAAAGGAATCCGTCCAGAATAATATTTTCTCCATTTACCCTCTTGTTTACTTAATAGTTCGCCTAGGATTGGAGTTTCTATTAAGGTAGGCATGATTGCGTGTGTTCTAATATTATAACGAATTAATTCTAATCCAGCTGTCTTTACCATTCCTAACATTCCAGATTTAGCAGCGGAATAGTTCAATTGCCCAATATTTCCTTCAGCTGCTTGACTGCTAATTGTGATCACTCTTTTATCAGGGTAATCTGCAATTTTCTCTTTGGGATTTTCCTTGCAAGAGGCAATCCATCGTTTAGCACAAGCTTGTAAGGATAGATAAAATCCTTTAAGATGTGTGTTAATCACATCATCCCAATATTCCTCCGATAATTTATGTATCATTCCATCTTTTAAAATACCAGCAGAGTAAATTAAAAAATCAACAGTTCCGTACTTTTCAAACGCGTGATTAACTCCAGCTTCAACGGAATCGGATTTTCTTACATCTCCCTCAAAATATAACACTTCGCCACCGGCTTCTTTTATTTCTTTTTCAACACGCTCTCCGTTTTCTCTATCAATATCAAAAATTACAATTTTTGATCCTTCAGCAGCAAAATCTTTAGCAGCCTGTTCTGCAAGTCCAGATGCACCACCTGTTAGAAATGCGACTTTTCCATCAAATTTTCCCATTATATTCAACCTTGAGATTTATTTTTTTACTTAAACTGATTGAAATTTAAATTTCAATTCATTATGAATTTGAATAATAACAACGATTTAAAATTTTTATAAAAAATCTACATCTTTTTGACATAGTTAACATCTAAAATCTTTAAATTTCTCTTACTAATGTTAAATAATATATTCTAAGGATAGCACTAAAACATAGTTGACGAATAAAGGTTCAAAAAAACCAACCTGAAATGGAATATAAGGTAGAATGATTTAAAAAAAAAGTAATGGAATGTAAATACTTTTAGCGGGAAAAACTCATTCGTGGAGGAATAAATTACGGGCTAAAATCGAAACATTCCACTACAAGATAGAAAATCGAAATTTTCTAACATAATAATGATCTTTACATATAAAAATTTTACGAATCATTCGTTAATTTTACAATCTAAAGAGCAAATAACAGCTCTTCTTTAATTTAATAGAGATTATTTATAAAATTGATACTTAATAATACATAGAATTAGTAACAGCATTTAATAGATTAAAAAAAATTGGCTTACCGACTGCTTTTAATTTTTTGCAACTAAGTACTTCTCGCATTGCCTAAAGGAGCATAGTTAAAATTTGGCTTTATTAATAGCAACATCAGTTTCAGATTAAATTTTTCTTTTTTAATTCTCTGAATCCGTATTTAGAAAATAATAGGTGCTTCCCATTAGCTTCCCATTATCTATTTTAAGGAATAATTTAATTAAATTTAAGAGATTAAGAAAAACTAAAGAGGATAGGAAAAAGCTTAATTTTTGACGATACTTAATCATGAAAATCAAAAGTTATAATTTATTAAATGTAGGAGTGGGTGGCCAAGGAGTAATTCGGGCAGCACAAATTCTCTCATATGCTGCTTTATTAGACAATTATAAAATTAGAACCGCAGAAACTCATGGTATGGCCCAGAGAGGCGGTTCAGTTGCGTCTTATCTTCGTTTTGGCACTGAAGTAGAAGGTCCACTTATTCCAAGAGGAAAAACTGATACTATCTTGGCTTTTGAGGCGAGTGAGGCTGTGAGGATTTTTAATTATGCTGGACCAGAAACAGTTTTTTTGATTAATGAGAACATTATAATTCCTCCAATGATTCACCAGATGGGAATGGACTATCCAAACTTAACAGAAATTCGCGATTTTTTGAAAAATGTATCGCCAAATATATTTTTTATAGACGGCGTTAAAATTGCTACAGATTTAGGGAATCCTAGAACGATGAATGTTGTAATGTTAGGAGCTCTAATTGGTATGCAAGTTTTACCGCTCAAAAAAGAAACACTCAAGAAAGCTATCTTAAGTTATCTACCTTCAAAGTTTCACGATATAAATAGGAAAGCATTTGAAATTGGATGTGAAAAAGGTAAAGAATTGAGGGGGAATTTCAATGATTAGACCAGAATTTGCTGAGGAGAATCCAGGAAAAAAAATAATAATGTTGGGAAACGAAGCAATTGCCAGAGGAATTTTAGAAGCGGGAGTTGTAATTGGTGCGGGTTACCCAGGCACCCCTTCATCAGAAATATTACCAACTTTAGCGGAAATGCAAAAGTTTTATCCCCATCTCAAATTAGAATGGAGTGTAAATGAAAAAGTTGGCTTTGAGGTAGCATTTGGAGGTTCGATGTCGAACGTACGCTCAGTTGCAGTTATGAAACATGTTGGAGTCAATGTTGCATCAGATGCTTTCATGACAGCATGTTATTCAGGAGCGAGAGGCGGAATGGTTTTGATCTCGGCAGACGATCCTAATTGTTATTCGTCTCAAAATGAACAAGATAACAGATACTTTGGATTACATGCTCTTGTGCCTGTTTTTGAACCTTCAACTCCACAGGAAGCAAAAGACATGATAAAGTATGCGTTTGATTTTTCAGAAGAATATCAATCCGTAGTATTATTTCGTACTACTACTAGATTAAACCACGGTAGAGGTGATGTGATTCTTGGAGATGTGAACCTAATTGATCGTGATTACGGTTTTGATTGGGACCGCTCAAGATGGGTTTGTTTACCTTCTCACTCGCGAGTATTGCGTTTAAGGTTGTTAGAGAGGTTAGAAGAAATCTCCAAATTTGCTGATGATTTTCCTTTTAATTTTCTACAATTATCGGGAGAAAAAATTAACGGTGTTAGATACGGATTTGTTGCAGCAGGAGTACCATATTCTCAATTGTTAGATGCCCTAAATTGCTATGACATTGCTGATAAAGTTTCAATTTTAAAACTTGGATTAGTTTATCCACCACCTAAAGAGTTAATAAAGAAATTATTTGCTCACTCAGACGAAATCGTAGTTGTTGAGGAACTCGAACCTTTCCTTGAAAATATCATGAAGCAGATTGCGTTTGAAGAAGGCTACTCAAAAGAGTTAACTATTCATGGTAAAGATATTTTTCCTCAAAATGGAGAATTTTCTGGAGAAATTTATCTAGAAAATATTGCTCGTTTGATTGGCTTATCTTATAAAAAAGTTTCTATTCCTGAAAATATGTTAATCATCCCTCCCAGGCTTCCTATCTTATGTCCGGGCTGTGGGCATCGATCAACATTCTATGCGATTAAACAAGTAGAGAAGATGATGAAGACGAAATTTGTGAACTCATCTGACATTGGTTGCTATACTCTAGCAGTTTACAAACCATTAGAGGGAATAGACACAGAAGTGTGCATGGGAGGCTCAATTGGTTTAGCAAACGGAATTGCGAAAGTTCAAAGTTCAGATAATCCAGTCTTGGCAATTTTAGGTGATTCTACATTTTTCCATTCTGGGATTCCAGCTTTGATCAATGCGGTATTTAACAAGAATAATATGTTAGTCGTTATTTTAGATAACAGATCAACAAGCATGACGGGTTTTCAAGATAACCCAGGCACAGGTATTACAATTACTAACGAACCCGGCATACGCGTTGTCTTAGAAGATCTTGTGAAAGGTTGCGGAGTCTCTCCCGAAAATATCTGGGTTGAAGATGCTTATAAATTGAACGAGACTATTGAAAAGCTTGAAGAAGCAGTCAAGGCAGAGGGAGTTCGAGTTTTCATTTCTCGACATCTATGTTCCTTAGTGGAGTCTAACCAATTGCGAGCTCAACAAATTTTATCTCCCTCCATAAAGGTAGATCAAGAAAAATGTATAGGTTGTATGATATGTATTAATGAATTTGGGTGCCAAGCGTTAAATTTTAATGAGGCTGATAAAAAAGTTTCAATTGAGAGTTCTGTATGTAGGGGGTGCAAAGTTTGCATAGACGTTTGTCCTCAAGATGCGATATATGAGGAGATTGAATAAAAACATGATTTCTCTTTTTTTTTCTCCCAAAACTATTGCTGTCATCGGAGCAACTGCTAATCCAAAAAAGTTTGGAAATGCTGTTACCATAAACATCCTTCGAACCAAAGACCTTGCTAGTGAATTATACCTTATAACTCAAAATACCAAGGAAATTCTTGGAATTAAATGTCATAAAAGCATATTAGATGTTCAGAAAGACGTCGATCTTGCGATAATTTTGGTTCCTGCTAGAGCAGTAGATGGTGTAATCGATGAGTGTATTGAAAAGCATGTAAAATGTGTAATAATAATAACTGCTGGGTTTGGAGAAATTAATCAAGAAGGTAAAAAAGCAGAGGATTTAATTGCACAAAAGTGTAAAAAAGCGGGAATTCGAGTTATGGGGCCAAATTGCGTTGGAATACAAAACCTTGATATCGGACTCAACGCTTCTTTTATACAAGCAGCTCCACGAGGGAATATTAGTATGATTAGTCAATCAGGTTCATTTAGCTGTGCTAGTTTTTATGCGATGGACAGAGAAAATATCGGTTGCTCTAAATTTGCGAATATCGGAAATAACATTGATGTTTCATTTGATGAAATTCTTGACTTTTATAAAGAGGATGCGAACACAAAAATTATATGTATCTACATGGAAACAGTTGAGGGAGGAAGGAAACTATTAAATACATTAAAAACAATTGTTCCTATTAAACCAGTTATTATTTTAAAGGGCGGAAGAACTTCATCGGGGATGAAAGCTGCAAGTAGTCACACCGGTTCAATAGCCACAAACTATAAAATGTTGAAAACATCTATACAACAAGCAGGAGCAACATTGTGTGAAAATGCCACTGACTTTATTACTGCTTTAAAAGCGTTTTCATTTTTACCCGACGCTAAGGGTAAGAGAATAGGAGTTTTGACGAATAGTGGGGGAAGCTCTGTTTTATTTAGTGACAAGCTAGAAGAGTTTAATTTGACATTAGCTGAGTATTCCGACTCTCTCAAACAAAAGATTCAACCCTATTTAATTTCACTTGTTAAAATTCAGAATCCTCTTGACATGATTGGTGTAGCTGCTGAGCAACAATTTTACGAGATAACAAAAGCCATGTTGGAAGATTCAGATATAGATATAGTCGTTCCATGCTTGGTTATTCCCCCATTCTTAGAAATGAAATCTGATGAACATTATAGGGGAATGATAAGAGCTTGGAATGAAACGAAGAGATTAAAACCGCTCGTGCCTTTTGTTTTTTTTGGAGAAAATTTCATTGATCTAAGGGAACTTGCTAAAAAAGAGGAAGCACCAGTGTTTTTTACACCAACAGAGGCAGCTTATGCGATAAAAGTGCTTTTAGATCGCATGAAATTGAAAATATAAAATTTGAATTTTAAAAAGAGTAATTTTAGCTCCTTAATTTATTTGAAATCTTCCACCACTTCAAAACCATGCTCTTTTAAAACACTTATTCCTTTTTCGTTATCATCTAGCCTCAGAACTGTCATTGTACTTATTTCTGAAGTTTTTTCTGCAAAAGTATACATATATTCAATATTTACATCGTGATTCCCAAGTGTTTTAGCGATATTATACAACTGAGTGATGTTGTCTGATAGTTTTACTGCAATAACTTCCGTTACTGAATGTAAGTAATCATTATCCTCTAATAATGCTATGCATTTATCAAAAGGTTTGACAAGTAGTAATAATAATCCATAATCTTCTGTTTCAGCTACAGTTAAGGATCTTATGTATATTTTGTGGTTCATCAAAAATTCGAAGAAATTAGCAAGTTGCCCTGGTTTATTTGGGAGAAACAGAGATATTTGTTTTAACGGCATTTTTTGTTCGAAGAGAATTTTTGAAATGATATTTTTACTTAGATTATTTGAAATTTAGATTGTTTAAAAATGATTCTGAATGAAATTATAAAAAAAGAGGAATGTATTGTTTATTATTTATCTGTATATTCTTTTTTCATTTCTTCAAATAACTTCTTAAATTCTTCGATATACTTCTCATCGTTAGTTTCTTCTATCTTCTTAAGAAGATCGACAGATTTATTTAATGTGTTAGAAGTTTTCTTAATCTTATCGAAGTATATTTGTTTGATTTTTTGAGATTTAGCAACTCTTAATGAATTTTTATATCCCTTAATAGAACTTTCAATTTCTTTTTGAGATTCTTTAACTGAGTCTGTAAGTTGCTTTTTTCGCTGTTCTAACCTAATACAGTTATCACATACCAAATGATCTGTTTTTTTTTGTCCCTTTTTTATCATAAAAGCATTTCCACACCGAGAACATGCAACGAGAGCAACAACCAGCTTATCTTGGTTAGAGTCAGGCATAAATGATAACTATTTGAATTTAAAATTAAATCATTACTAATCTAATAACCTTTTTCTAATTTAATTATTGATTTTTCTTTCAATTTTTTGAGAAAGATTCTCTTTCTAATTATTAAAAAGATTTATGATGAATATACCATTTTATCGGCTATGGAGATATCTTTCTATCTTGTCTCTTCATTAATTTTACTTGGTCTATTATCCGGTATTGTTTCTGCAATTGCTGGAATTGGAGGCGGGGTCTTCTTCGTATCTATCATGGCGCTCCTCTTTTTTATACCAATTAATAAAGCAGTAGATACGAGTACTTTCATAATACTTTTTTCTTCTTTAGCAGGGTTTATCACTTATTTACGGCAGAAAAGAACAAGCTTTAAACTTTCATTGTTTTTTAGTGTTTTTTCAATAATAGGAAGTATTTTAGCCACTATTCTATTTTCAGTTATTAAAATCGATAATTTTATATTAAAAGTTCTATTTGCGGTAACTTTACTAATTGCAGGATGCAATATGATATATAAAGCTATTAAAGCAAAAAATAGAACCGCTGAACAAGAAGTTAACCATATTGAGTTCTCCTTAGATAATGACGAGCATAAAATCAGTTTTAAGAAAAGTATTCCGCTTTTCATTTTAGCAGGATTTACAGCTAATTTGTTAGGGATTGGCGGTGGCATCATAAACACTCCATCGCTTAACATAGTTCTAAGCTTTCCAATTCACAATTCAACAGCAATCTCAACTTCTATAATATTTTTTACTGCTATTTACAACACAATTATAAAAAGCTTAATGGGTCAGATTGATTACGTAATAGGAATTTTAATTGCTGTTGGCTCTATTTTTGGATCGATAATAGGTGCTAAGATTTCTAAGAAGATGCCAAAAGTTTTTTTACAATTTTTCGTGGCTGTTGTATTAATAGCGTTAGCTTTAAGAATGTTCTTCTCTTAGGATGTAACGATTTTTAAATTCTTAGATTAATCCTGCCATATCCTTGCACCGTTCAGCAATTCCGATCATATCTTTGATTTTATCACGATCTTTATATTCTAGTGTACCAATTAAATCATTTGTCTTCTCTATTAATTTGTACTTCTTCAACCAAATATAATACGATAATTTAGAATCGCGTTTTAAATATGCTTCCATCACTTCTGTAAAATATTGATGAATTTCCTCAAAAAATGGAACTACTGGGGGAGATAATCGAAGACGTTTCAGAATTTTACCAATCTCTTCAACTTTTCCGCAAAAGGTACGATAATCCATTGCTTCTAATGGAGTAAAATCACTGTCTTCCGTCACATATACTCCTGTTCGAAGGTAAGCGCGTATGTGCATTATTAATATGAAGTAAAACTTTCTTGATTGATCAAAATCATAATTTAAGTCATCATAGGCTTCATGCTTTACATCATCAAACATATCTGCTATTAAGTAAAGAAGACGTTGAATTAACTTACCAGTTGGTATCTTTTTATATCCAAAATTTTGTATAACAATTCTTTGGTTTGTTTCTTCTGTAATTTCAGTATTTGGTAGTCCATTAACCCAATATCTTATCTGGTTTCTTAAACTCTTGTTAATTACTTTATCTGAAACAATGACTATATGTGTTTGTCCAGATAATATGTTCTTTACCACTTCTTTAACAACATATGGATTGGAATTCAGAATTAATTTATCTTGAGCTTTTTTTGAATGAGTTAGCTCGGGTGTTATGCTCAAGGATCCATCATTATTCAGATTGATAGCAACTGAAGATTCTTTAGTCAATTTATAGTTTTTAGTCCATTTTTTAGGTAAACTCACTACAAGTGAGCCACCTAACTTCTGAATTTTTCTGTAAAACCGTTCCATATTATAGAAGAAATTCTTATTTTATATATACTTTTTTATTTTGTATATATACTTTATACAGAAAATATATATTATTCTTTTTCTTCTTTTAATTAAGATAGGTGATAATAAGTGGCATTAGTAAATAAAATAAATAAAAAAATTAGTCTGAAGTCAAAAAAATTATCACGAGCAATACAAGAGTCTAGATACGATAGCAAGTACTTTGAAAACAAGGAGACACTTCTAAAAAGTATATCCCTTAAACGGGATATTGATAAAAATTATATTTAATTATACAATCAAGGTGTAAAAGAAGAATGGGACATAAAACTGTCAAAAGAAAAACTAATAAACTTTCATTTATTGAAAGAGCACAATACATTCCAAAAACTTACAGATTATTAGAGTCGTTTCTCGAAAGTAATAATAGGGTTTTTATTTAAAAGTATCAATTTTTTAATCTTTTTTTTCTAATTTATTGAATCCAGAGTTCTATCTCCTTAAAATGAAACTGAAATTTGTGGGAAATTAATAAAATCCTAAATTTTTTTACTTTATTAATTATTACTTCATTATAATATATCTTAAAGTGATTATTTCAATGAGTAATGGATTTAGATTATTAAGAATTGAATATTTATTTTCAGTTCTCGTTCCCTGTTTATTAAGCGTTTATTTAAACAAGTATGAAATCACCGCTCACATTTGGATTTTAGCGGGGTTTGCTTTTTATGCTATTACAGGAAATACCTTAAATGATGTTATAGATATGAAGGATCCAAACGAGATAGAAACGCTAGAAAGAGTTCATGGATATAGCCGTAAAGAAATTTTAACGATTTCGCTAGCATGTTTCTTAATAGGAACCCTTTGTTTTATGAATAGTATTATAATATATCCAATTTTAGGCATTTATTTAATCATCATTGTTATTTTAGTGATTATTTATTGCCTCTTTAAATCACTTGTTATCATTAACCATTTAATTTTAGGAATATCGCACATCGTTTTACCATGGTTGATGATAAAAATTAATGCTGGGGATATAATCTTAGGTTTTTTCCCTGATCTAACTGTTTTTGAGTTATTAATACTACTTTCAGTAGCATCCGTAGGTTTTACAGGTCAAATGTTACACGAGTTAATTGATGGAGACTCCTTATCAAAGTTATCTCCAAAGGCTTCTCAAGTGGTAATTTGGATTGCTTCCTTAGTGTCGCTAGCAATAGCGATAATCTCGCTAATCATTACACAATTCATTATATTTCTCCCCATAATTTTCTTTCCTTTTGGAATCATGTATATATTCAGGAAACCTCGTAAAGATTTATTAGGTCGAACCTCACTTAAGGATGTTGGCATTATTTTAGGAAATCTGATACTTGTTTATACCATCATTTTAATTATAGCACCATAATAATTACTATGGAAAAATGTTGCCTAACCACACTGAAAAAGTCTCTAACTCTCAGATACTATCCAAAACACAGAGTAAATTTGTTATTACCAATAAATGTTTTGAGGACTTATTAGATAATTTTAAAATGTTAAAATTAGACCCTCCAAATGTAATAAGGAGCAAAACTAAAAAATAATTTTTTTTCAGAAATAATTTTTCAACCAATTTACTGTTTCCTCAATAAATTCCTGTAAGTGTTTTTCTTCAAAATCGTGAGTTGCGTTTTGAATTTCTACTAACTTATGATTGTTATCTTGAGGCATCATACTGAATGCTTTCTTAGTCAAATCCAAAGGGACTTTATCGTCTTTAGTACCTTGAACTATGAGGGTAGGGGAATATAATTTCTTTAACGCAGGTTTTACTCGGAATTGTCCCATATCTGTCACAAAACTCATGTCAATTATAATAGGATCAAATTCTCCTG
Source organism: Promethearchaeota archaeon (assembly GCA_019894855.1). Lineage (GTDB taxonomy): Archaea > Asgardarchaeota > Lokiarchaeia > Sigyniarchaeales > SOKP01 > SOKP01. Next base: position 2,266 of record JAGXNS010000038.1, on the reverse strand, counting down.
ATGAGGGGATTTCTACAGGCCCCTTAGCTATATCCTTAAACCAATCAGCCTGGTCTCCTGTTGTGTGAAGCAATAAGAGAGGAGCCCAAAATATGTAAGTTGTTATTCCAGGTAAACTTGCTTTTAATACTGTCTGACCGCCAAAAGAGAGCCCCAATACGGCAATTTTTGAATATCCCTGATTTTTAACCCATTCATAGACATTTTCAATATCAGAAGCTTGTTTTGATAAATTTATAGTCTCTCTTTTATTTTCACCAGAGCCAGAAAAATCGAAAATAAGTACATCATAACCTTCTTTATTTAAAACTTTCGCTGTTTTAGGAAAGCGTCCCCACTCGTATTTGTCACCTGTAAATCCATGGCACATTATTAGAATGGGTGGTCTGTCTAAAGGGTTTTCATCTAAAGTAAAATATATGACTCCATGGAGTTTTTTATCATTCACAGAAGGGATTAGAACTTTTTTTTCTTCCATTTATCTCGCTTACTTAATTATTTAACATATTAGAAGTAAAGATTCTAAAGTAGAATTGTTTTTAAAATTTTTTTATCAAGATTAATTAAATTATGCTTCCTTATTTTGGTGAAGAAGAAATCTTAAATAAAACTGAATCCTTGTTAAACTAAATAATTAATAAGGATATAATGTGTTCAGAAATGACAGAACAATATGCTGTTGTTAATGGAGTTAAGTTATGCTATGAAGTCTTTGGGGAGGGCTACCCCTTATTTTTAATTCATGGGTTTGGAGCGAAAAAGGAAAACTGGATTGCTCAAATACCCGATTTATCAAAACATTTTAAAGTTATAAGATTAGATAATCGTGGAGCAGGAAAGTCAGAAAGACCTGATGGAAAATATACAATGGAAGTTTTCGCAGATGATATCAACAGTCTTATGGAGCATCTCGGAATTGAAAAAGCAAATATTGCTGGTTGGAGCCTCGGTGGAATGATTGTGCAGAATTTCGTATTGAAATATCCAGGAAGAGTAAATAAAATAATATTAATTAACACTAATCATGGCTTCCCTGACGAGAGTGGCCCAGAAGTTTATAAAAATATGCGGCTAAGCGACCTTGAAATGAAAAAAGAGGACCCCGTTAAAGCATGGTGGTCGGGAACCCGTACAAGTTTTCATCTGAAATTTAGGAAACAGATGGAAGCAGCTCCTTCAAAAATGTGGTATGGTGTATGGTCCGCAGAAGAATTAATAAAAGAGAGTGCAATCAACCCCCCTACAGCTAAAGACATTAATATGCAGGCTGAAGCATTAAAAACACACAACACATTCGATAGGTTAGATACTATAAAAAATCCAACGCTAATACTTACTGCTTCTCACGATAGGTTAATTCCAAAATCATCAATGGAACAGATTCACGAAAAATTACCTAATAGTACAATAGTGGTTATGGAAAAAGCGGGTCATAGCAGTCCTCTCTCGAAAGCACCAGAAGTAAATCAAACAATAATTGATTTCTTAAAGGCTTAAAATTCTTACTTTTTCTATTTTTTTTAAGAATGATTTAATGCATTCTTTGAATGATTAAATTTTTTTTTCTCTATTTTTCTCGTAGACATTAGAAGCGCTGGTAATGCGATTAATGAAACTACTATCCCTAACCAGTACGGTGGAAGAGTGTAAAGTATAAAAGGTCCAATAAGGGGCCCCAATATCTGAGCTACGCTATCCAATGCGGAAGAAAGTCCGTTAATTTTGCCTTGTTCTTGAGGCGACACTGTTTGGCTAATTTTACTAAGCAAAGGACCCCGGGTTAAGGAGGCTGCAAAGCTAATAAACATAAAAATTATTACGAGGAAAATTACACTTGTAGAATAACCATATATAAAAAATCCTACGAAAAATATAGCCAAACCTAATCGTATAGCATTAACTTCGCCAAGTTTTTTTATTGTAGGCTTAAAAAGCGTAAATCTCACTCCTGCCCTAAAGATGCCAGATATCATAAATACAATAGACATTTCAAGTGGTTGGAGATGTAGAACGATGACACTAAAAAATGAGAGAGATGTCATAACAATTGAGAAGGAAATTGTATGAAAAGCCCAAAGAGCTAACATGAAAAGAGCATTTTTATTCTGTCTTATTTTAATTGAAATCTCAGGTTTTTCTTTATGGTTTTGAGCTCTATCTTCTTTTGTCCAGGTTTCTTCCAACATAATTAAAGTAACTATAATCGTGATAACTGTCAAACCTGCAGCAAATAAACCAGGCCCTAAAAGCCCAAACCACGTAAAGA
>JAGXNS010000037.1:19279-19737 GCA_019894855.1 Promethearchaeota archaeon | reverse complement strand
TAATTATGGTGACGATCCTAATAAAATGGTTCTTTTTCACTGCAGTAATCTTCCAAAATCATTCTTTAAAGACACCAAGATGACAATTCACCCCATTATTTCAGATCTTAAAGGCGATGACCAGAGTTTTGGAGCTATTCAAGGAAGAATTAAAAGTAAACCGTGTACCTTATTAAGGATTGAAACTGACGATGTTTTCGGAGAGATTAAAGCCCTTTTAGTAGAAGGAAATTATACAGACGATCTTTTAGAAACTTTTGGCGGGTATGGCGTGATAGAGATACCTAATTTACAAGATATCTTGAAGACATTATGTAAAGAAGGTTTTGCTCACCATGTAGCCGCTTCATTAGAAAAAGTAGGAGATAGTGTATTTGAAGCTCTTTCTAACTATCTTGGATGGAATATAATTTATCCTAAGTAAAGATATATTAAACTTTATTTTTTTCTTTTTATTT
>JAGXNS010000037.1:0-19269 GCA_019894855.1 Promethearchaeota archaeon | reverse complement strand
TTCAAATCTTTTTCAAAAAAGCCTGATGATATTAAATTCTTTTTCTGTTCATCAAAATTAGTATAAATTTCAATAGGTTGGAGTTTTTTTACTTGATCAATTACATTTTTTCTATAATTAAGTAATCTCTTCCGAGTGAGATAAATTGAGTATTCGGATATGTCGCTTCCTATCCATCTTCTATTTAATTTATCGGCAGCTAATAAAGTAGTTCCTGAACCACAAAAAAAGTCAGCTACTAAATCACCTTCATTGCTTCCAATTTTAATTATTCTTTCAAGCAAATCATGGTGCTTTTGTGTGGGAAACCCTGTCCACTCCTTTGAAGCAGGTTGCATGCATGGTATTTTCCACACATCATCCATTTTTTTATCTTTTACAACCCGATAAATAACATGCCCATTCTCGTCTTTTGCATTTTTTAAAACGCCATCAACCATTACTCTTTTTAACTGCTTTATTGGCTTTTTACGGAGGCTCCTTAGCTCATTGAAAGTATAGTTAGCAGACTTAGAATAAACTAGAATATCATCGTGAGCCCTCGGTAAGTTTTTTTTCCCTGCTGAATATTTATTATAGTAATACCACACTATACTGTTAACAAATCGGTTTGCACCAAAAATTTCATCTAACAACACTCGAATGTAATGACTTGCGTGCCAATCTAAGTGGATAAATAACAACCCGTTTATTGACAACAATTCCCTAAGTAAAACAATCCTATCACGAAGCATCTGTAGGTAAGAATCAATATCTTTATCCCAATGATCAAAATATGCAATTGAATCATATTCATTACCATTTTCTTCAATTTTGATTTTGTAATTCGTTCCTGAGAAAAAGGGAGGGTCAATGTAAATTAAGTCGATCTTTCCAGAGAAATTATTCGTTAAATAGTGAAGAACTTTGAGATTTTCCCCCCAAAATAATAAGTTTTTCCATTCGTCACCCTGAAAATCTCCTAATCCTAAGTTCACAGGTTCAAAATAATCGAGATATTTTAATTTCAAATTTTTAATATTTTCAGAAATATTTGACTTATTATCCCAGGTGAGTTTAACCATTATCTAATCATTTAATTAATATCATTCTCTTCAGAAGATTGATAGATTGAATGTAATTACTGTTAAAAAGGTCATCGTGATCAATAGAAAAATAGTTATAATAATGTAAAAGACGAGATGAATGACATATCCTTTTTTATTTTTATCTTCCTTTAAAGCTCGAGTTGAATAGAAGATCTTATTTATTATCGCAGCCGATAAACCGATTGTTAACATTAATAAGGCATTCCCTTCGTTAACTAAAGATTTATAAAATGCTGTTGCTACAAACAGAGAGGACGCACCACCGGAAAGAAATCCAATCGCAAACACAATAAAGTAATATGCAAGAATATTTATTTCAAAAAAACTTAAAACGATCGATATTATTAAACCAATTAAATATGTTCCCGAAAAGACTAAAGCACCTTTAATTGAGAGAGGATTTTTAATTTTATCCAAAGTTAATTGAGTTTCTTTTTTCTTTAAAATTAAAAATGAAAAGATTAATCCAATAGAGGCGGTGGAAAGTATTGGAATCCAAGCATATAATAATAAAGATGGAGTAATCATCAATACAATTAACATTCTAATTAGCATAGTCTGAATTACGAGCCAAACTGACGAGGATGATGCCCCAGCCTCAGCTAACTCAACAGTTGTAGCTTCACTGTGAGCAAAGCCGCCCAAAAAAGAAATATAATATAAATTTTTCTCGGTTGTACTTCTCAGTATAAAGTAGCTAAAATATTTTACAGCTAAAATTATAATAAAAATTGTTATAATTGATTTAATATTGATTCCATAAACCAATAAACTCTCTGGAATCAATATGTAAAGCAAAACTACGATTGCAATAAACTCGACTGTTCCCGTCCATTCAATATCTTTCATGCTTCTAATTTTATTGAACTGCTTTTTAGTAGATAGGATAATCAAAAATATAACAGAAATGGTAATAGCAAGATATTCATTATAATAACACATTATACCAACAATCATCGCTAGTATCATTGATAGAGTTGTTGTATAGCCTGGGTCTTTTTCCAGAAATAACCTGTAGATAGATCCAATCAACAAAAAAATGATCATTCCGCCTAAAAACAATATTATTAGAATAAATCCTTCAGATACAGGTAAAAACATATCATACAAAATTATTAAAGAGGTCGAAATCATTGAAAAAAAGATGTGGTCTCGAGCGCCATATTGAGCTGCCACTCTAGTGCGCTCTATTCCTATAACGAAGCCACAGAAAAACGATACAATGATTTTAAAGAATAAGATGTAAAAATCTTCTAACGATATCATTTGAAATAACAATTGATTACCCTTCTTGCTTATTACTTTAATGAATTGATTTACATGACTTATCAATTGGATGTTAAATCTTGAAGAAATAAAAAATAAAAGAAGAAAATATTCTTAATCTTAGTTATTTGATAAAATATCTTCTAATTCTTTATCACTAAGAAAGCCTTTATGCGCCATAGTTTCCCTAATTTTTTCAATAATTTGAGGTGCTCCTTTTGATTCTTCAATGAAATCCTCTAAAGAAGTTAGTTTTAGTTTGATTGCTTCAATTTCTTTGTTCTTCGCTTCAACTTCATTCTTCGCAGTGATTATTTCGCTTTCCTTACTATCCAATTGTCCTGTTAACTCATCTCTTAAGCTTTCGATCTCAACATACTTATCCGAAATTGTCTGTTGAAGGTCTTTTTTTACACTTTCTAGTTCCCTTTCTCTTTGCTCGTATTCTTCTTTTAGAGAACCTACTTTTGGTTCTAATTCCTTCAGTTTCTCCTCTGCGTCATTGTATTTCATCTCAAGGTCAGATTTATCATTTTTTAATGAATTTAATTCTGTACTAATTTTGTTTTTTTCTTCTGACATAGATGTTAACTCTGCTTTAGTTGAATTTAGATCTTGAGTAGTTTCGTTGAGCTTCTTTTCACTCGCATCTAATTTATCTTTAGTTTCGTTCAGTTCTTTTGACACGGAATCTAACTTCTGTTCTTTATGCTTAAATTGCTGCTCCAAATCATCTATTTTTGCTCTAAGGTCTAATAAAAATCGGCCCTCTATTTTTTGAGCCTTTTCTGGATTTTCTGTAGCTTTTTGCCAGTCTATTGTAATATTTCTTACACCTTCATTTATTTTCTTTTAATATCATTATTTTATATTATTATTTTTATGTTGCACAATATATAATTTTTTCAAATTATTTATTAACTTGTATATTATTTGCCTATATGAGATTTTTAAAAACTCAGAGTTGTTGTATAAGAGAAATTCCTATAATTTAATCAAATTCTTTGAAAATATCTTCCAATTCTTTATCGGAGAGAAAACCTTTATGAACCATCATTTCTTTAATTCGTTCTAAAACTTTTGGTGTGGATCTTACTTCTGAAAGTTTTGTTTCAAGTGATTTGATTTTATCTATTAATTCATCAGTTCCTTTTTGATTTGATTTAACTACTTCATTTAGAATGTCTATCTCCTTTTTTCTTTTTTCTAAATCGTTCTTGTGGTTTTCTATAGCCTTTTCTTTAAATTTAATCGTTTGTTCCATTTCACTTGTTTTTTCTGTCGAAAATGTTAATTCACTCATCAATTTACTAATGTTATCGTTTGCTTCAATGAATTTTGCTTTAAGTTCTTCTAGCTTTGGTTTTAGTCGAGTTAACTCAATATCGGAATGTAGCTTATTTTCAGAAACACTATCTAAATTCTCCTTAGCAGATGAGAATTTCTCGCTTATCTTAACAAGACTTTTTTCTCTTCCAACTAATTTATTATGAGTTTCCTTTAATGTTTCTTTAGTTTTCTGAAGTTCTTCTTTATTTTTAGCTAATTCTCTTTCCAATTCGTTAATTTTAGCCCGTAAATCTAACAGAACCCTTCCTTCTACTTTTAATGCTTTTTCAGGTGACAGCTCTGCGCGTTCCCAATTAATAGTAATTTTTTACTCACCTTTTTGCCTTAACTGTAAAAATATTAATATTTTAAAATTATTTAAATATATTCTTACATATTGTTTAGATTTTCTCTACATTGTTTTAAGCTATATAAATTAATTCTTCTTCTGTTATATTAAGCTTTGCGAAGTCATTAATTTTTTATAAAGCTAATTTATTTTATTGAAAATAGCTTTGGTTTATTTGAAAAGGCAAGATATGTTTATTTAGTAGAATTATAATCGTGATTCTGGATGGATAGAATAAATATTGGGTGCGCAGGATGGGATTATAAAGATTGGATAGGTCCTTTTTATCCTAAACTGCTCGAATCACACAATAGACTTGGTTTTTATACAAAATATTTCAATATAATTGAAATCAACAATACATTCTACAGTCTTCCTAAATTTTCAGTCGTTCAAAATTGGAATGAACAAACTCCAGCAGATTTTAAATTTGTAGTTAAAGTCTGGCAAGAGATTACTCATAATTTCAAAAACGCTAATGTAGAAGATTCAGTCTCTCAATTTTTTTATAGACTATCTCCTTTAAAAGAGAAAATTTTTGGCTATTTATTACAATTCCCTCCATGGTTTAAGTACACTGAAAAACATTTTCACCAACTAAAATATCTAATAAGTGAACTCCCTACTGAGAATAGGTATTTTATTGAGTTACGTGATAATTCTTGGTTTAAGGAAGATCTGCTATACGAAGTAATAAAAAATTCGACATTTATCTTAGGGACAACGTATATGCCGGGAATTAAAGCTTACTATTTGCCAAGACAAAATGCATATTATATTCGCCTAATTGGTGATCGCGAGTTAACAGTCTTTGATAGAGTTCAAAGAGATCAAGAAGATAGTATAAACGATCTTCTTAGAAACCTACAAATGATTGAGAAAATGCCTAATATTTATGAAATTTTCATAATTGTGAATAACCACTTTCAAGGCAACGCTCCCGAGTCTGTAAACTTGCTAAAGAAGAGGCTTAAAATTCCACTAAGGGAGTTCAATCAACAGAAGAAATTATCTGATTACTTTTGATCTAACATCTACAAAAATTAAAAAAAAATGGAGTAATTTAAAGTATATTCATGAATATGCTTATCCCAAAACCCCAAAGTAAAATTCCCTGAATAAATCCGAAGACCATTATAACGAATGCAACAGGAGGCCATGAAAGGAATTTTGAAATTGCTTGGGGCACTTTAATAAAGAATTTAGCTATAAAGGTAACGAGTGCTGTTATAATTATGAATATTATAATTAATAACAATTTTGGGTTAATCCAACCGGCAATTAAAACTCTTACGGTATCTGGTACTAAAAGTGCTAAAATAAAGACGGTAGCTGATGCTGCAATAAGACCAAGGATGCTAGAGAGTGGTAGGTCATTTACTGGTTTGAAAAACATCGCGATTCCAACAACAATCAAAAATATGCATGTAAAATGATCAGCATGAGGCGTTATATCACCGTATTTAAAACTTGGTGGAATGTCCAGGATTAAACCCATAGCTCCTGCCCAGATACAAAGTACTCCTACAATAACACCGGAGTAAGAGATAATTCTTAAGATAATTCTTAAGAATTTGGAAATAGTAGACGATTTTTCTGAATCAGATTTTCGTTTAAAGAACGATCCTCTACGTTTACTTTCAAATCCAACCCATGTTAAGGCTATAACTCCGCTAATAAGCACAAAAATTCCCGCTGATTCTGAAACCCAAGCAAAGAAAGCTGATACATAAGACCAAATTACTTCTGTTTGAAATATCAAATAAATCACTTATAAAAGGTAAATTTTAATTATTAGATCGAGTATGCTTTTAAATATTTATTGAATTGCTACAACTTTATAATCATTCTCTATTACATTTTATAAAATTTTAAATATTCGAACTTTATCTTCTTTTTATGGATACCATCGATAATTTAAAGAAATTAGGACTTAAAGAAAATCGAAAATATTTAATTCTGGTAATCTGGCTTCTTGTAAATATCACCCTTATTCAACTCCCTTTTGACTTTTCAGTACAAATTTTTGCTATTAACATTAATTTGTTAGATTTAATCGGCGTGGTAACATATCTCCCTTTTCTAACATTCTTAGTCTTTACATTTTTATATTCACTTGTAGCTAAAAAGGATGTTAAAGAAGTTGCTGCATGGAAAGTACTATTAACTTTCTTTTTAACTCTTCCATTAATGTTTTTCTTAATTCCACTCATGGTAATGATATTTTTATTCTCGCTATTTTCTTATGTTTTCTTTACTTCGTGGTTTATATTATACGGTACTTATCTTTCAAGCAAGAGATTAGATGAAACTCTTAAACGGCGAGTTCACAGCTCATTTTACAGAGTGATTCAATTTTTTGGTGGTTCCCTCCTTTCAATCGTTCTATTAGTTGCTTACTTATTTGGATCACAAACTATAGGAGACTTGATAGGTTTAACATTTACGCAAGCTGTTTATGATACATTAAACTATGTCGTAATTTTTATTGGGATAATTGTAATAATTTTTATAATTATTGGAATTGTCTTCATGTTTAAAAGAATCTTTAACGCTTGGTTAGGGATGTTTTCGCTATCAGTGGTAATTTATACTTTTTATTTATTGATTAAGATTTTTTTAGCTTTAAGAAGCACAGGGGGGGAGGAATCTTCTATTGCAACCCAAAGTATTATGTTAATTGTAGATTTATTGATATTGATATATTCAATTAGCACCCTAATGGGTTCTCAAGCTGAACTTTTAAGTAAAAAAATTGGGATTAAACGAATTGGGGTTGACTCCGTTTTAATTTGGCTAGTGTTCTCAAAGGTAGCTTACGAATTTATTCATAATTATCCATTTACGCTATTTAGTGGCTTTGCGTACATTGATTTCATAGATATTTTGGACGAAGCTATTATTAATCTTCTAAAGAATATCGGTGTTTTAATTTTCTTCCTAATTATATTGGTAGCTCTTGGTTTTCATCAAATAAAGAAATATAATCTTAACGAGAGGAAGTTTAAAGTTAAAGTCGATCAAGAAGTTAGAGATCTATTAAGCCCAGTAGAATTCGTAGAACAAGTGAAAGAACCTCTTCATGTTCCCGAGTCCTTAGATGAGCAAGATAGTGATAATTTAAATTCTTACGAAAAAGAGAAACCTAATTCTGAATCTACTGAATAAGTAAATAGATAATAGCTATTATCCTCATAATTTTTTTTCTTTTAAGTTTTAATCGATAAGAAATTACTAATTCTAATAAGATTAATCCTTTAATAACTAATTTTATTAACCACTAAATTAAAACGAATCATACGTATACATTGGGTGCTTTCTGAAATGAGCGATAATGAAATTCTAATGGATAAAGAACTATTTCTTGATAAGTTTGAAAAAATGTCGTTAAAAATCGAACAACTAAGTTCCGAAATTTCAAAAATGAAAGAGAAATTAGATAAAACTAACAAATTTAATAGGAGTTTCGGATTAGAGGCAATAAGAAACTCTAAACCTTTAAGTTTCGCAAAAGAGATTCACGGCATAAAAAGTCCTACAAAAAGATATATTATGTCTATTAGAACTGTGTCTGAATTGTGGAAAGGCAGAAAAAATGATTTCTTAATTGCCATAAGACAACAAGAAAAAGAAACACAAATGGATCTTAAAGCGTTAGGTATCAGGATTCCTGTTGATGACATGAAGAATCTTACAACTTTAACTAAAGAAGTGCTTTCAATGCTTTATGTTTCCAGCGAATTAAAGGGTATAGAAATCACCGAAATATTAAGAGAAATTATATCTCAGATCAATAAGGAAGGGCAAAACATGGTACATGAAGTAAAGCAAAACCTGCTACTTAAGTGAGCACAAATTTAGATTCAATATGCAGATAGAATTTTCGTGAAACAGAAGTTTCACGATGTGAATTTTTTTATTTTTTTGACAAAATAGGCTTTATTTTAAAAGTAGAAAAATATAAAAAGTAGAATTTTCTACTGATCCTTATGGCTAATGTAAAATTGAATAATAAAAGCTTACTCGAAAAACTTCAAGCAGAAATCACTCTAAAGTTAGGAAAGAAGATGTCTCAGCAGGAATTGTTAGATAAAAGCATTGAGTTTACATACAATAGACTCGACGAATTTTTTATAGAAAACATTGATAAACCAACATTAACTAATGATTTCATAGAAAGACTTAAAGAAAGTGCAAGCGATGCTCCTCTTTATCATTCAGATAAATCTGATGACGAGTTAATATATAATCTCTGAAATTTTAAAACTTAACTTTAAAATATAATGGAGAATTTACCGTGATCATAATTTTAGACACCAATTTTTTGTTTGCTTTAAAATCTAAGAAAGATAAATATCATGAAAGAGCGTACGAACTTTTTACCGAAATTAAAAAAAATAATACAAAATATTTCACAAATTATTTTATCTTGAATGAAACTTTCACATTAGCTATTAATCGTTCTCGCGGAAATTTATCCTTTTTAGAGCATTACATCAGCTTATTCTTTGGAAAAGACAATTTTTTCCAGCTTATTCAAAATACTCCACAAGAATTCGTAGATATCATTGAAATATGTAAGAAATATATTGCTCCTAAAAGTTTGCTTAGTTTTGCTGATGCTTCATTAATATATTTATATCAGAAAATTAATGCTGATTATCTCATATCATTTGATAGTCATTTTGATCATATTCTGACTAGGAAATTTTAGAGTCTAAGAGCTTTAAAAATTCAGGAATAATATTATTCTGCTTTCTATTAATCCCCTAAGAAGAAAACGCCAAAATTGGTAGAATGATTATAAGAAATAAAAAATAAAGAATTCTTAAGTACCCATTAAAAATAATATGAAATTTGTTTAAAAATGTTAGATTGGAGATCTTTTTGAAGAGGATTTCAAGGCTAGGCTCAAAAACCGTGGATGGATCGATTACGCAACAACATATTATTGGTACCAAAAGGAGATCGGACATGAACATGAACCAATGATGTCTCTTAATGAGAGAACAAAATTAATATTGAAATCAAATTTTAATAATAAATAGAAAAAAGAAAATTAAATTATGTGGAGATGAAAGATATTGGATTATGAAGATATTATTTTTGAAAAGAAAGATGGCATTGCTCGTATAACCATCAATCGACCTCAACGCTACAATGCTTGTACACAACAAACAGTACATGAACTGATCGACGCATTTAATCGGTGCATGGATAATGATATTGGAGTTGTTGTATTCACTGGTGCTGGAGAAAAAGCTTTTTGTACTGGTGGTGACCAAACAACTCGCGAGAAGGGAGGCTACAAGGGAGACTATATGTTGCCTTTAGAAGTTGGCTGGCAGCATGTCACTCGTTTGATTCGCACTCTTCCCAAACCTGTTATCGCGCGAGTAAATGGATACGCAATTGGGGGTGGACATGTATGGCATGTTGCATGTGATCTCAGTATTGCAGCAGAACACGCTCAATTTGGACAAGCGGGTCCACGGGTTGGGTCCTTTGATCCTGGTTATGGAACGGGCGATTTAATGCGTGCTGTTGGAATAAAACGAGCGAAAGAAATATGGTTTCTTTGTCGTAGATATACCGCTCAACAAGCGTTGGATATGGGCTTGGTAAATGCTGTTGTACCCCTTGAAAAACTAGATGAAGAAATAGAGAAATGGTGTCAAGAAATATTAGAAAAAAGTCCAACAGCGTTGAAGATGTTGAAGTTTTCATTCTTAGCAGAATCCGATGGAACTCACGGTATCACACAATTAGGTGTTGGGGGATTATCACTCTATTATGACACTGAAGAAGCGGTGGAAGGTAAAAATGCGTTTATTGAAAAGCGAAAAGCAGATTTTATGAAATTTAGGAAGAAGTGAGGGCAATATGGACATTAAAAATGTGTGTGTAATAGGTGCTGGAGCCATGGGCTTAGGAATCGCACAATTAGCAGCAACGCATGGATACACTGTAAATTTAGTTGATATAACTGAAGAAATATTGGAAAAGGCTAAAGCTAGTATTGATAAGAACTTGGATAGATTCTTTGTAGCAAAAAGTAAATTATCAAATGAAGAAGCTAAGAATATTCTTAATAGAATACATCTAAGCACTAACAGAGATGAAGCGATAAAAGACGTTCAAATTGTTATTGAAGCAGTATTTGAAGATATGGCTTTAAAACAGGATTTATTATTTGATTTAGACAAAAAATGTAAGAAGAATATCATTCTTGCTTCTAATACCTCTTCTTTAAGTATTACAGATATGGCAAAAAAAGCGACGAATCAGGAAAGAATCGTTGGGATTCATTTCTTTAATCCCGCTCCAGTAATGAAATTAATAGAATTAATAAAAGGAAAAAACACCTCTGATGAAATTCTTGAATCATCTAAAAAATTTGCTCTTAGTCTTAATAAAACTGTAGTAACTGTCAACGACTCTCCAGGTTTTATAACCACTAGACTAATTTACGTATTATGTAATGAAGCAATAAATATGAAGCAAGAAGGAATAGCTAGTACAGAAGATATAGATACCGCGGTTAAATTAGCATTTAATTTTCCAATGGGTCCACTGGAGCTCTCTGATTTAGTAGGAAATGACATTTATCTTCACATTGGAGAATATCTCACAGAAAAATTAGGAGAAAACTATAATCCAAGCCCACTCTTAAAGAAAATGGTAAATGATAACCTTATTGGTCGAAAAACCAAACGAGGTTTTTACAATTACTAAAATTAACCAAAAAAAGACTCTATTTCATTAAAATACAAATAAAAAATACAATTTTTTTTTTTAGCGAACTCCAAGATTTCTATAATTGATCATTCTTCGAGCGTCATTAGCTGAAGCCAATTTTTCTAGGTATTTTGCATTATATTTTCCTTTTCTTAGTATTTTCAATAAAGCTTTTTTACCAGGTTTCACTTCGGCCTTGACTTCTATTTCTTTTGGCTGTTCTAGTTCCACAGGAAGTTCTTCTAAAATTATAAACTCAAACTTAACTTCTGGTTCTTTTTTCCTTAAAAGAATTTGCTCCATTTTCTTTTTTTCACCTCTATTTTAATATTTTTTATAAATTTCTTAAACTAAATTCAAATTTTTTTGGCTTTAAATAAAAATAGCCTTCAGATTTTTTCCATTTCTTAAGTAATCGCGCCTTCTCTATGTGATTCGATTCGATTAACGCGAAAGGAATTATTACTGAATCTATTTTAGATGGTTCTTTAAGTTGTTCCTTCAAAGTTTCTGATAATGGTTTTTCCAACTCATAAATTATTATGCTTTTATTTTCTATCAAATTTCGCCACCTCCCCCCCGATATTTGTTCGGGTTTTAGCTAATATTTATTAGATCAATTGTTCATATTTAGTTTTTGAAAATGTATTTTGAATGAAGAGATGAACTATAAATGGACTGTTGATTTTTTAGTGGACTTAATGTTCCAAATGAATAATAAGATTATCTAAGTTATCTAAGAGATAATAGGCTTTTTTTTATAAATTGCATTCTTTAATCTAAATACTTTAGATTTATGTGGAGTTATAATTAAAATGCCAAATAAAGAAATAATATGTGATAATTGCGGTGAAAATCCTAACGATCGTATATATGAGTGTTACGAGTGTAGTAATGAAATTTGCGATAATTGCGCAAATATATGCGGTAATTGTGATGAAAGTTTCTGTGACGGTTGTTATCACGATCATAAAAAAGCTTGTAAATAAATGAAAGGAAGTTATATTCTCCTCATCTTTCTCCCGAATGAGACGAGAATTCGAATAGGATCATTGGGCCTGCTGACTTTCCCTAAGGGATATTCCTTATATGTTGGCTCTGCGATGGGACATAATAGCTCTACCTCTTTAGAAAATAGAGTTAAGAGACACATATCGGAGTCCCACCATAAGAAATTGTTCTGGCATATAGATTACTTCTTAGCAAGTGATATAACTGTAATGATTAAATTATATTTAATTCCATCATTGATTCGGTTGGAGTGTGTTTTAGCTGGAGAGATCTTATCGATTTGTGATAACAGCATCAAAGGTTTTGGATCCTCAGATTGTTTCTGTTCTAGTCATCTGTTGTACTTTAAAAATTTTCAGAAAATCAAGCGAATTTTTAATCGATAAACAACGAAACATTTAGTAAACCTAAGAGTACGGCAAAAACAATTATGATGGTAATTTCAATCAATATTCCTGATTTTTTATAAATTCTTTTAGGAAGCCAATAAAACAGTTTTACTCTTACCCAATCGACAATTTGATGTAAATAATATTTATCACCCCATTTAGAATCAGGGTTTTTGCGTTTAATTTTTTTTTGTATAGGTCGTAAGGTAAACCAATCCCACAAATCTATAATGTTAGCGAATAGGATACTTATCCAATAGGGAATTACAAAAAGGACAATCGAAAACAACGAAAGAGCGTAGATTATATAATGCCATACGAGCCAAAATTTATCATTTTTCATAGGATCAGGAGTGTGGTAAGTAATAAATGATAAACCGTCCAGAATTATATGAGATATAAATGCAAATATAATCGTAAAGATCACATTCCAGGGAAAAATTAAATACAAAAAGCAGAGGATTTGAAGAAAAACCGCAATCAGATTGTGAGTTATAGTTTCCATGAGACTCTTATTCATTTCAACTTAATTAGACATGAAAGGTAGAGTACTAAATTTTGTCAAATTCTTAAAATTTTTTAACTTTGCAATTGATTTTAACATATAAAAATTCAATCTTAATATTTTTAAAGAAGTGAAAAAATAATGGGAATGTTAGATGGAAAAGTTGCTATTATTACTGGCGCTGGTCGAGGTTTAGGTAGAGAAGAAGCGCTGTTAATGGCAAAGGAAGGATGTAACTTATTAATAAATGATTTGGGTGCTGGATTTGACGGAACTGGAGATGAAACTAAAGTAGCCGATATTGTTGCTGAGGAATGTAGAAAACTTGGAGTAAAAGCAGTCGGTAACTACGATTCAGTTACTGATTTTAACAAGGCAAAAGGAATGATCGATCAGGCAGTATCCGAATTTGGAAAATTAGACATTGTAGTGAATAATGCTGGTATCCTCAGAGATCGTATGCTCTTTAATATGTCTGAAGAAGAATTTGATGGAGTAATTGCTGTACACCTTAAAGGTACATTTAATATGACTCGTCACGTAGCAGCTTATTTTAGAGAAACTGGAAAAAATGATCCTAAATTAAAAAATTTTGGTAGAGTTATCAATACAGCCAGCGACGCGGGATTACTTGGGAACATGGGTCAAACTAATTATGGGGCTGCAAAAGCAGGTATCGCTGCTTTTACAGTGATCGCTGCGATGGAACTAAAAAAATATGCTACGGTTAATTGTATTGTTCCTGTTGCTAGAACACGGCTCACTACTGATGCAACTCCAACAATGGTTGAAATTATGAATAAACTGGATGAAAATGGGTTTGACGTATTTGATCCTGCTAATGTAGCTCCAATGGTTGTATATCTTGCTTCAGATAATGCAAGAAAAATTTCTGGAGAAGTATTTCGAGTAGTAGCGGATAGGGTATTTGCGTTTCAAGGGTGGCATACTTATAATCAAATTGATAACGGTGGTAAGCCTTTCACTGCTCAAATTTTAGCTGAAAGAGTTAAATCAGAATTGATGAAAGGGGCTCCAAAGAAAGAATCTTTAATGGAAGCAATTGGTTCTTTAATCAAAATGTAATTTGAACTTTCTTTATTTCTTTTTTTTTTTTAAATTAACAATCTATTTTATTAATGATCTCTTTGAATATTTGATAGATGATTAGTACTACTTTATCAAAATCTTTATCAGATAAATCAGTATCATTATTTTTTAGAATATTTAGTAGGTAATCTAACTTATCTAAAGCGATTTCAATAAATCTCGCTTTATCATCTAAAGCTAATTTCTTCAAATGACTTTTTAAAAAAATAATTTCACTAAGAAGAAGATTTACTAACTTCTCTCTTCTTGGCTCAAAAAAGTCAGAATATTGCCATTTAATTACTTTACTCATAATAATTTTAGTTTTTCTTGATTTTTCTTAATTTAAGAAGTAGATTGGAATATTTAACTCTTAAAGAGACCAATTATTGTTTAAATTTACATGAAAATTAGAGTTAGAAAAATATTTTAAATAAAAGAGTATAAAACTTTTATTTTTTAAGCCTGTGGAAAGGTGGTTTTAATCCGTCAGGAAGCGGTGATTTGTATGGCTTATCCTTATGTGCTATATTGTGTTCCTTAATCGCATTTTCAACTAAATTCGGATTTTGCATGAATTCAAGAGCGGATACAGCTAATATTTTAGCTGCCGTTAACATTCCTTTGTGACCAATACTCATTCCCGAAGTGGCTACATTTTGCCAAGAATGCCCGGGAGATCCTAGAATCTCACAAGCTGTCTCAAATTCTCCAAGAGGTACTTTCCAAGAAACATCTGCTACATCCGTCGATCCTAGATCTACTTTTCCTTTTCCAATCGGAGGAATTATTATTTTATTCAAAGGTTGACTTAAAATAGCTTTACCAAATTCCATCATATCGGGGGGTATGAATTTGTAATATTCCTCAAGTGAATTTTTTGGAATAGACTTTTTTAGTTCCTTAGCAAAAGTTATATCCCCTTTATTAAATCTAGGGGCACCAACTTTTTTCATAGAGTCTGAAATGACATCGTCGACTACTTCCGTATACATTGTGTTAAACATGCCACTTAAAAAATCGATCTCCATTGTTGTCTCTGTCATTAAAGTCGCACCTTTTGCTATGTTAATAAGTCTAACATATAATTCTTCAACTTGATGGCGTTCTGGAGCGCGCACAAAATAATGCACTTCTGCTTCAGCAGGGACTACATTTGGAACATCACCCCCATGTGTTATAACATAATGTAATTTTGCATCAGAAATCATGTGTTCTCTCATGAAATTAGCTCCTACATTCATTAACTCAACAGCGTCTAAAGCACTCCTCCCATTTTGAGGGTCTGCCGCAGCATGAGCTGTACGACCATGAAACTTAAAAACTACGGAGTTCATAGCTAAAGAAGACCTCAGATTTAACATGTTGAGATTTCCAGGATGCCAAGTCATTGCTATATCTAGATCGTCGAACAATCCTTCTTTTATCATATATCCTTTTGCGTTGAAAGTTTCCTCAGCCGGACAACCATAATAGCGTATAGTTCCCCTCATATTTCCTAAATCAATAACATCTTTAACTGCTAATGCTGCCCCTAACGAACCTACTCCTAAAAGATTGTGTCCACATCCATGACCTGGAGCACCTTCAGTTAACACCTCTTTAAAAGGTTTTGCTTTTTGGCTCAGCCCTGGAAGAGCGTCATATTCTCCTAATATGCCTATAATTGGTTTACCTTTACCATAATCAGCGTAAAATGCAGTTGGCATGTCAGCAACATTAGATGATACTGAAAAACCTGCCTCATTAAGAGTCTTTATTAAGAGGTTTGACGATTTAAACTCTTCCAATCCTAATTCTGCAAATTGCCAAATCTGATCACTAACATCAATCAATAATTCTCGATTCGCTCTTACCCATTTGATTGCTTGTCTAAACATGATTTACTAAAATGTAGGTTTGTTAATAGTTTTTATTTTAAAAAAAGAAATTTCATCCTCCAAATAAAAAAATAAAATTTCGCACTTAAATAAAAAACCCCCATATATATCAATCAGTTTAGGGGCCTCGATTCTGTTGTCGTTTATTTTTATAGGCATTGACAAAAAAGTTCAGAAGCCGATATTCATTTTAGATAGTTATGGAAAATCACCATTTATAATTTACATGATAGCGATCGTATTAGAGTTTTTACTAAGTGATATAATAGGTCTGGATATGGATCTTTTAATTTTCATACTAATGGTAATCGTTATGTCTATTATCGCGATTCTTCTTGATAAGTGGGGCAAAGTCATAAAATTATAAATTCAAAATCGTAATTATTTTACCTTTTTTTTTTTAACTCCAAAATTTGAATACTTAAATAATATTAAATCTTAAATATCAATAACAAGATTATTCTAATAATTCTAAATAAGCATATTAAAATGGTTTGAATGAGTGAAGAAAGGATTAAAGAAGTACTGGAAAGTCTAAAATCAATAAAGGGCGTTCATGGTGCAGCCATTATTGAGAAATTTGGCTTGATTAAAGGGAGCGCTTTACCTGGATGGGTCGATCCAGAAGCCGTTGCGGCGATGGTCACTCTTATTTTGAAAGCTTCTCAGAGAGCAACAAAAGAATTGGAACAAGGCCAATTTTTCAATGCAATTATTGAAAGCGCAAAAGGAAAAATACTCTTTAGTGAAATTGAGGGAAATATCTTAACGATTATTGCTACAACCGATGCTAAACTCGGTATAATTAATTTAAAGTTAGGAGCTGCAGGAGACGCTCTGAAAGGTCTCTTATAGTTAACTTTTTATTTTTACTGTTTTTAAATATTTTTTAGTAGATTAGACATAATCTTTCTCGTAATATTAGGATCAGCTTGACCTTTAGTTTTTGCCATAACACGGCCGATTAAAGCTTCTAACGCTTTTGGATTTTTAAAAAAATCCTTAACTATAAGAGGATTTTCCTCAATTACATCTTTACATGTTTTTTTAATGATGCTTTCATCAGAAAGTCGAGTTCGACCTCTTTTTTTGATAATTTGAGAAATTGAATTCCCTTGCATGACATCTTCAATAAAACTCTTAGCAATTTTGGATGTAATTTTCCCTTCTCTTATGTGTTTGATTAAGTCCCCTATGTGTTTAGGAGTAAGCTTGGTTTGATCGATCGTTAAATTATTCTCGTTTAACCAACCAGATATATTGTTCATTAACCAGTTACAGTATTGTTTGTATTCTTTAGATCCAAAAGTTGGATCGGCGTTTGCTCCAGCTTCATAAAAATCCGCAATGCGTTTATCTAAAACTAAATTTTCTGAATCAAATTCCGATAACATGTACTCTCTTCGAAGCCTTAATGCTCTTTCTGTTGGCATTTCTGGCAAAAAACTTTTAACTTTCTCAATAAAAGCATTATCCACTTCGATTGGAACCAAGTCTTGTTCAGGAAAATAACGGTAATCTTCCTCAAGTTCTTTTGACCGTAAGGATTGTGTGATCCTCATTTTATCGTCCCAATGTCTTGTTTCCTGAATTAACACTTTTCCTCTTTTTATTACATTTTTTTGCCTTATTATCTCATGTCTTAATGCTCTCTCAACTTCTTTGAAACTGTTGATGTTTTTTACTTCACTACGTTTGTTTCCTTTTAGCGATATATTAGCATCAACTCTAACTGAACCCTCTAGCTCGATGTTAGAAATCCCTGTATATTGAATAATAGATTTCAGTTGTTTTAGAAACTCTCTTGCCTCTTCAGGCGAACTAATAACCGGTTCAGTAACGATTTCAATAAGGCAAACTCCCGAGCGATTGTAATCTACTAAAGTATATGGTGACGATGCGATACTTCCCTTATGAACTAATCTTGCAGGATCCTCTTCGAGATGAATTCTGTTTAATAGGATATCTTTTTTATGATTATTTAATCTAATCGTAATTTTACCGCCATCTGCAAAAGCTTTACCCCCCGCTTTATTGTATTGGCTAATTTGAAACCCCTTTGGTAAGTCTGGATAATGGTAATTCTTACGAAAAAACCAAAATTGATGATTAATAGTACATTCTAAAGCCAAAGCTAATCTAGTAGCAAAATCGATGGTTTTTTCATTTATTGCTGGAAGGGACCCGGGTAAACCTAAACAAATAGGGCATACATAAGTATTAGGCTCTGCATTGCGATAATCGTTGCTACAACTGCAAAACAGCTTTGTTTTTAGATTAGTCAATTGAATGTGGACTTCTAATCCAATAATCACTTTTTTGTCTTGGTCACTCAGATTACTTACCTCCACTTGTCAATGGGGGCGTTTTTCGAAAAATACCTAGCTCCTGTTCAAGCTGATAGCCAATATTGAGAATTCCTTTTTCATCAAAATAATCTCCAATAATCTGAAAACCTATGGGTAAATTATTACTATCAAAACCACACGGAATTGAAAGTGCTGGGATTCCCGCTAAATTAACAGAACAAGTTAAAATATCTTGAGTATACATTTCCAATGGATCCTCAATTAACGATCCAACCTTAAACGCTGTTGAAGGCATTGTTGGGCAGACGAGCGAATCACATTTCTTAAACGCTTCAACAAAATCTCTTCTGATTAGGGATCTAACTTTCAGGGCTTTAATATAAAACATATCATAATATCCTGCCGATAGTGCAAATGTTCCTAAATAAATCCTTCTTCTTACTTCAGGCCCAAAATTTTCTCCTCGTGTTCTACTAAACGCACTATAAACATCCCCAGAAAGAGCGTCGCTGTCTTTTCCATACCTTAAACCATCATATCTAGCTAAATTTGAGCTTGCTTCGCACATACACAATAAATAATATGTAGCTATTGTGTATTCTAAATGTGGAATTGAAACTTCAACTGTGGTTGCTCCCAAACTTTCCAATTTCTCAATTGATTTATTTACCGCATTCTTCACTTCGTTATCGATAGCTTCTCCGAAAAATTCTTTTGGAACTCCAAGTACTTTTTTTTTAAAAGGTTTTTTTATCTCTTCCGTATATCCATCAACTTTAATATCTACTGATGTAGAATCGAGAGGGTCCTTACCTGATATGATTTCAAGGATTAAGGCTGAATCATAAACACATTTTGTAATTGGGCCAATTTGATCTAGTGAATTAGCAAATGCGATTAATCCATAACGAGAAACTCTTCCATAGGTAGGTTTTAACCCTACAACTCCACAAAACGCTGCGGGGCATCTAATACTCCCACCCGTATCGCTCCCTAAAGCGAAAATAGCTTGACCTGAAGCAACTGCTGAAGCAGACCCTCCGCTCGATCCTCCTGGAACTCTAGTTATGTCCCAAGGATTATATGTAGGGCCATAACAACTATTTTCTGTGGATCCCCCCATTGCAAACTCATCCATATTTGTATTGCCAATATGAATTGCCCCTTCTTTCATTAGACGATCAATAACGAATGCATTGTAAGGAGGACGAAATCCTTCCAATATTTTTGAGCCACAAGTGGTTGGAAACCCATTTACACAGATTAAATCTTTATTTGCTAAGGGTAGTCCAAAAAGCTTTCCTATTTTTTTTCCC
>JAGXNS010000036.1 GCA_019894855.1 Promethearchaeota archaeon | reverse complement strand
TCGTCAGGTTGGAAACCTGATATTCTAACCACTATACCAAAAGCGCGATGCAAAACAAGAACAGTATTTAAAGATTTTTTTCAGGTGGAAATGAATATAAATATGTTAAATGTAAATATTAACGATTAAAAAAAAACTTTCTGATACTTATCATCATAAAATATCGTTAGCAATTTCATAGAGAGTTATAACTCTACTTAAGACAACCCACGCATCTAGCGAATAATGAGAAATGGAAACCAGTCTATTGCTCAGTTCCAAAATTTCATCCGTAAAAAAACCCTTTTGAAAACAACCAATTATAACTATGTAATCTTTAGATAAATCATGATCAAATAATAGGAGCGGACTTTCCGCTAGTTCTCCTTTATTGGAAAGAATTATAACGTCCTTCCTATTATTGGAGTTTATTAAATCTCTTAAAGTACCTTTAAATTTTGAAATTAATAGGAGATTGTCACTCCCTATTTTATTTTCCATCAATAATTTCGCCATTAAACCCTTAAATCTATTATAATTTCTGGCGATTTTTATATCTGAGTTTATTTCGAATATTTTATTTTCGATCGTATGAAGGTATATTTTTAGGTTACCACTTTTATTGGCGGTTGACCCTAAGGCGTTAAGAAGGCAACCGTGGGTAATATCGGGGCGCCCTCTTTTTTCAACATCGTCTAGCCTAACCATAGCGGAATGGTGAATTGCGTTGTCAAGGAGTTTAGAAGGATAAGAATCTTTCTTTAAATTCTTTTGAATGGAAGGATGTTTCCTAATTTCGAATGGGATGAGTTCTAACCCGCATTCCACGAAAATTATTGTTAAAGGCATTTTATATAAAGATGATTCTAATTTTTATTTCATTTATTCTTGATCTTAATAAAGTATCGTGTTGTATGATTACAATCTAAACACGTTGATGATACATGAGTACCTTTACCCTTTGAATGAATTCTGGTTCTGTTATTTATACCGGGGTAGAGAAACTTCTTGCATTTGTGACATACTCTTTTTTTCCATATCGAAGGAATTTGAATCTTTGTTCGTTGAGCATACCGTCTTGCTAAATACACATATCTATTAGCTAAGTCTCTATTTTGGGGGAATGTATCGTGTGCTTTCTGAAATAAATATTGCATCCTAGTATCTGCGATTTGTTTTACAATACCCTTATTTCTCCTTTTATTTTTCCCCATTGTGGATATGTCACATTATATTTAATTCTCTTTACTGATTTTTTTCTTCGATATGATAATTGTTTTTCCTCTGATATCCAATAGGTAAGAATTTGTGGAAGTCGATATTTGTTCCGCAATACTTCGGATATTTGTTTTTGTTGCGATTGATTTTAACATCTTAATTTTGATTATTTTATATTTCTTGAGTAAATGCTGCACATGTAAGATAAATTCTTCTGTAATTCCCTTCTTCCCTAATGTAGCGTGTGGTGGTGATAATAATACTTTTTTAAACTCGGTTTGATGACTCATTGCCCTAAAATACCACTTTTACCATAAAATTTTTAATCTACTTAATCTTTTTAAATGTATCATATAATATTAAAATTCTTGGTGTAATAATTATTAGCATATATCTCGTTGAACCAGAGAAGCTTATTAAAACATTAGCAGAAAAATTAAGAGAATTCCCCGAAATCAACCCACCCGAGGGATCCGAATTTTGGAAGACAGCATTTTTTAAGGAATTAGCTCCTATCGATCATGAGAACTTCTGGTATATTAGGTGTGCCTCACTTTTAAGAAAGATAAAGAAATTTGGTCCGGTTGGGGTAAATAAACTCAGAAAATACTACGGAGGAAAAAATAAAAAAGGTCCAGGTCGACACCATAGCGCTAAAGGGGCCGGAAAGATCATACGGGTAGCATTGCAGCAGTTAGAGAACGCTAATCTAATAATGAAGCAAGATAGGGATGGTAAAATAGTTACCCCCGAAGGAACTAGCCTTCTAGAAAGAACCGCCTATGGGATTTTAAGAAAGTAACTTTAAAAAACAATACTTCTTGGAGTTTAATTTTGAGCGACGAGGAAGAATTAGAAGCTATTAGGAAAAGGAAGCTAGAGCAGCTACAACAGCAAGCAGTTCAACAACAAGTAACGCAACAACAACAGCAACAGTATAACAATCAAAAATACCAAATAATGCGAAAAATATTAAGTCAAGAAGGTCGTCAGCGATTAGAAAACATAAGAATAGTCAAACCACAATTTGCTGAGCAGATTGAATTACAATTAATACAATTATTCCAATCGGGAAAATTACGTGGAGCTACACCGTTACCCGATAAAGAGTTCAAAAAAATATTAGAAAAAATTACAGCAGGTAGTAAAAAAGAATTTAATATTAAAAAATAAACTCTGAGATTAAAAAAAATGGCACGCAATAAAGATTTACCCTCAAAATTACGAAGAGCTAAGAGTATGAAACAAAGTCGTTCAGTTCCAAACTGGGTTGTCCGGAGAACCGGAGGAAAATTTAGATCAAATCCTTATTCTAGAAGAGAATGGCGAAATACTAGGTTAAAGAGAGATTAAGCATGGCAAAAAAAAAATCAAAAGAAATCAGTTTAGACGATTTAGAAGAAGAATTAGCTGATGAAGAAGAAGAAGAGGAAATTGAAGAAATCGATGAATTCGATTTAGATGACATATCTGAAGGAGAGGAAGTTAGCGAAGTTTTTGAAGAGGAACTTGAAGGTTTAGGAGAAATAGAAGAAGAAAAACCCCCCGAAGAAGAAATTATAGACGAAAGATTATATGTAGTACCACTAGCTAAAGCACGGCGAGGTCCAAGAAATAAACGGGCTAAAAAAGCAGTTAGATACCTAAGAGAATTTATGGAGAGACATTTTAAACCAGAATCTTTAGTCATCTCGCAAGAAGTTAACGAGAAGATCTGGTCAAGAGGAATCCAAAAACCTCCAAGAAAAATCAAAATTAGAGCCACAAAGAACATCGATGGACTAGTAGTCTGCTATCTGGCAGAATAAGTTATTAATCTCAAAATCTTATTACAACTTGTTTTAAAAATTAAGAATTTTTTATAGTCTTCGTCTTTTAATATTTACACTTTCTACTTAACATATTAAAATTAAATTTATTGATACTAATTCAGAAAGGTGATTAATTATTGCAGATTTATCTTTGATTAAATTTTATTTTTCAAAAGACCTAAAAAAAATAGACAGAGATGAAGCAAAAAAAAGGGTCCTTAAAAATGGAGGACTCATTAGGGAAGAAATTTCTAACGATTTGTGGTATTTAGTCACAAATAATCCTAATACAAACTCTAAAGAGTTTGAAAAAGCCAGAAATCTTGGGGTAACTTTTATCGATGAACTTGATTTTTTGAAAATGATTGAGTAATTTTATAATAATTATTTCTGTTCTTTCTTCTCAAACGGTCTTTTAAAAAAAAAAGAATTAATATATCGTATGAGTGTTACTCATATTGACTAATCGGGGTAAAATGATACTTGAATTGTATAATGGTCCGACAAGAAGAGTGTTATTTGCTATATTTGAGATCAGATAATCTCTTGCTAATGGAGCTCCAGTATTAGGATTTGCTGCAAAACGTGGATAATTAGAACTCGAAATTACAACTCTAATCTTATGTCCTGGTGCGAAGGAATAAGCCGATGACCAACAATCAATCAATAATTCGTAAACATCATTTTGATTTCCCGACATAAGAACTTCAGATGTATAATTGTATCTATATCTAACAGTTAAGGATCCATCAGTAATTAACATTGATCGCCCATCTGGATATACATCCGTCAACTTTATCGTGAAGTCTGTGTCCGTACAATTTGATGAAACGAATAAATTGCCCCAAATTCTTCCTACTGTCTCCACCGTTTCATTTAATACAGGAGTCTCAAATACCAATACATCGGATCGATTTTCTATTGATCTTTGATCCATAGGACCTGCTAAATCGAACGGTTGATTTTGACCTCCTAAATTTGGAACAAGAGATCTAGGATCATATAAATAAGAGAAATTTTTATTTACTAAACCAGCAGAAGTTTTACTTAATCCTCCAT
This sequence comes from Promethearchaeota archaeon, assembly GCA_019894855.1. Classification (GTDB taxonomy): domain Archaea; phylum Asgardarchaeota; class Lokiarchaeia; order Sigyniarchaeales; family SOKP01; genus SOKP01. The sequence continues at coordinate 16,089 of JAGXNS010000036.1, read as the reverse complement.
CAGCAGTGAAATACCAAGCATCATCTTCATGATCTAGCGGCCAATCATATGCATATCTCCAATAGTTCCAATCTTCGTTAGTAATATCAACATCGCCCATTAAATAATATGCAACTCTTGCTCCAGTCCAATCCGCGGCAATACCTAACAATGATTCGTCAAAAATTTCGGTTTCCCAACCTAGTAATAAATCAAATCCATCAGAATTAGCAGGATAAAATAACTCTCCTTGTTGTCCGCCATAAATCGAACCATGAGTCCACGGACCCATTACTAACTTTTGATGACTTTGTGCTCTAGTAGCCCCATAATCGTCGTAACCTACATAACCATCAAGGGTCCCTTGTAAAAAATGATCATACCACCCACCAACATGGATTGCACGTGTGGAAACATTAGAATAATGTGGTCCAATTGGAATTGAAAGCGAGGTTGAATTATAGAGCGTTTCATTTTTTGGAATCGTTAAAGAAAAAAGCGTATCTACTTGATACTCCCAATTTGATGGAGATGTGCTTTTTATCCATGTTTCAACCGAGGATTTATGATATGAACCCTGAAAAATAGCGTGGTCAAACATTTCGGGCGTACCAAACCATAACTGTTGAGCGAGCAATCCTTCTGGGCCCATTCCAGCGTAATAATATTGGTTAAGGCATAAAGCTGATACACCAGCACTTGCGATTTTCTTATTACACCAGTCTTGATTCATCAACCACTCAATTGTATCGACACCATCTTTATACGAATTTACAAATAGAAGAAATTCATTTCCCCCTTCAGAATCAGAGGTGCCTCTTAAATCTTGAACAACTAAATGATAATCCTGAAGTAAGTATATAGGAGCATATAGATCGTGTGCCCAACCAGATTTACCATAAGGAGTTCTTACTAAAATTACAGGGCGCGGAGCTCCAAAGGAGCCAGGAGCAAAATAGACGTCTGTAGCGAGATTAACACCGTCTTGCATTGGAACCATAAAAGTTTGCTTTTCTTGAACTTTATAAACTCCAGTTCCGATAATCACAGTTGATGGAAATGCTATTAGAAAAATCAATAGAATGTATTGGAAAACTTTATGTACTTTTGTAATACGCCTTCTTTGATATTTTTCTAGCAACTTTTCTGTAGATAACGACGAAATCCTTTGGCCGTAATGTAAAAATGCAGCAATACTTACACCTATTGCAGCAATAGAGTAATAGTCCAGTGAGATGAAAGTATACCAGAGAATTCCAAATAAGGGTGACGTAACATTGATTAGTTTTCCCAATAATGTTAAATACTTGTTTTCCCTATTTTCAGCTATAATTTTAACGTAATTCCCGCTCGCCATTAATGAATAGAAGGATATGAAAACAGCAAAAGGTAAGTATATCATTCCAAAGAGTATTAATATTACTTGTTTTAGGGTAAAATAAACAACCTCTTTTTGAGCAAATAGAGAATTAGCATCGCCAGAAATACCGCTACGACTCTTGTAATAATTAAGAACATAGGTGAGGCAGTAGAAGCCCCTACAAATCAACAAGATTGGAAGGTTCTTTGTCATCATGTCTTCAATTTTCAAAAAACCTAGCTCTTCTAAAAGATAAAAGAAGGCAATAATCCAATTTATCATAATTCATAAATGCTATTAACTCACTTATAAAGGTTTTCGAAAATGCCATATACCTTAGTAAAATTATAATCAATTTGTTTTAAAAAAGAAAAAGGTAATTATTGATTCGTTCCCAGTTTAAAATGGAGGGTCCTTACAAATCAGGATTGTCTTAGGCTTTGGGAGGAGAATTGCTAAGAATAAAAACCTTAAATGGTTTGTAGTAGACCTATTAATCCTACGCATTTTTAATAAAATATTTATGATTTGAAACTTTATCTAACACATTAAATATATGTTAGTTTTGTTAAATGACGATTTTAAAGTATCAGGTTTTTGGAGGGAATTCGGTAGGTGTTTACTTAGCTGTAAATAACTCTTATGGTTTGTACCCTCCTACTCTAATCGCGCCAACAATTGAAAAAATTAAAAGCGCATTCAGCGAACCTTTTTTTCCTATTTCGATTAACAATTCCAACTTAATAGGAGTATACACCGCAAGTAATAAAAGTGGAATAATCGTTCCACACATAATTAGAGAAGAAGAACTTCAAAATTTAAAGACGTATACAAAAAATTTAAACAGTGATTATCAAATAGGAGTTCTTAAATCTAAAGATAATGCATTTGGTAATTTAATAGTATGTAATGATAAAGGTGCAATAATATCTTCTTTCTTAAAGGATTATAAGAACTTAATTGAAGATACTTTAAATGTTGAAACCGTTGTCTATGAATACGTAGATATGAATCTTCCCGGATCGATTTCAGTTGCAAACAATAAAGGCTGTCTGGTCCATCCATTAACAACCGACGAAGAGATCGAAATTATTTCCGATATTTTAAAAGTTAACGAAACAGACGTTTCTACGGTAAACAGAGGCATACCGTATCTCTCTTCAGGTGCGGTCGTCAACGATCGAAGTGGCATCTTCGGTCATCAATGCACGGGGCCTGAAATGATGCGCTTAACTAATGTGTTAAGACTATAAATCTTAATATCTAAAAGTTATCTTTAGTTCTATTAAAAAAGCAAAATTTAATATTTTTAAAATTATTATCATGTTCAACTTCGTTGATGCATTGGAAGTGTTAACTTATGTCAGAAAATGAAATTAAGATTTACAGGATTATTGGAACATATAATAAAAAGTTCAAAAAATATTTATTTCGGAAGGAAGTTCGAGCTTTAAAGGAAAAAGATGCCTTAGAAAAAGCTCTAACTCAAATCACCTCGATAGGTATTTTAAGAAGGCAAATTAACATTCAAGAAATAAAAGAAATATCTCCTGACGAAGCTCAAGATTATCTCATTAGAGAATTATCTAAATAGATAATTTTTTTAAATTAAAAGTTGATTTGTATGGAAAACAATCAAAATTTTGAACAACAATTAAATCAGTTTAGGTATCTTAAAGAACAAAGAGATATGTTTCAAGGTCAATTCGAAATAATAAATGCTTCTCTTGGAAATCTTTTTACTACTAAACGAACTTTGGATAGTCTTCTCGAAGGTGTTAACGAAAACGACGAAATATTAATCCCCATAGGAGGATTAGCAAGTATAAAAGCAACGATCAAGGATACCAAAAATGTTCTTGTGTCTGTAAACCAAGATACGGTCATTGAAAAAACTGTTGAAGAAGCTATTGAATTTTTAAGTCAACTTATTGATCAGCACAATACGCAATTAAAATTTCTCAAGGAAAGAATTTTTGCCTTAGATATGAATCTTCAAGGAATGAATCAAATGCTTCAAAACAGGATGGGACAACAGTAATTTGTGGTAAACTCTTTTTTGTGATTAAATCGATTTTTAATTCAAGTGATCTAGTATATGAAAAAATTAGGTAATATTTTCTCTACTTTTGTTAAAAAAACACTAACATCCGAGAATTTAGAAAGCACATTAAATGAACTTAATTTACTTTTAATCAGCAATGATGTTGCCACAGAAACTGCTGATGTTCTATGCCAAAAAGTTAGTGAATCTCTGAAAGGTGAACAAATAAGTCGTTTAACATCAAAAAAAAAGTTTCTTTTTGATATTTTAAGAGAAGTTGTTAAAGAAATTTTAACTCCAGAAAGAGAGATCAACTTAATTGATGAGATTAGGAATGTCAACAAACAAAATAAGCCCTATGTTATGTGTTTCCTAGGAGTTAATGGAACTGGCAAAACAACAACGATTGCAAAGATAGCTAATTATCTAAAAAAGAATGGTATATCTTCTGTTGCAGCAGCAGCAGATACTTTCAGAGCTGGTGCTCTAGAACAACTATCTTATCATATGCAGAATGTTGGAATTAGAGTTATTAAACACGCATATAAGTCTGATCCAGCGAGCGTTGCGTTTGATGCGATTCAACACGCTAAAGCAAAAAATGTTGATGTCGTTTTAATAGATACTGCTGGAAGACAAGTTAGTAATAAGAATTTGATGAGAGAAATGCAAAAGATCGTAAAGGTGGCTGAGCCTAATCTAATTTTATTTATTGGGGACAGTCTTGCGGGCAATGACGCATTAACTCAAGCAAAAGAATTCAATAAAAGCGTGGGAATCGACGCAAATATCCTAACTAAATTTGATGCTGATGCCAAAGGAGGGGCTGCATTATCAATTTCATACGAAACAAAAAAACCAATTCTTTTCATCGGTATCGGGCAAGGTTATGACGATCTGGAACCCTTCAACATTCAATTATTCATTTCTAATATACTTGGTATAAAGGAAGATTAAAAACCAATTATCAAACTAACAGTTAAATTTTTTAAATATTTATTTTTAATCTATTTGTGTCAAATAATTATCCTAAATATTCGAAGTACGAAAAATACGAAAAAGGTAAGAAGTTAACCCTTTACGAGCGTATAGGTGTCTTTTTTCAAAATACGAAAAGAATAATCAAAATTGCTAATAAACCGGGAAGGAAAGATTATTTTTTAGTTTTTAAGATCTGTGCTATTGGAATATTAGTGTTAGGAGTTTTATCCTATGTGATTCAACTTATCTGGACTCTAATAAATTTCGTTTTAGGAATTCGTTAGAGTTTTTAAATTAAACTTCTTTTCATCTTTAATTAAAATAGATTTTATTGTTGAGTTTTATGAAAGTAACATTAACCTATAATAGAGATCTTCATTTCAAAGCTACTGTAAGAAGTTTTAACGATTTTAATGTTGATGAGCCCGAATCTTTTCATGGAACAAATTTAGGACCAAGCGCGGTAGAATATTTATTAGTCGGTATTGGAGGCTGTTTAGGAACGACATTTATCTATTGCCTTCAAAAAGGGGACATAGAATTAAATGAATGTAAAGTGTTAATTGATGGTACCTTATCTCATATCAGTCCTAAGAAACGCTTAAAATTAGTTAATGTGGATGTTGAGATGAAATTTTCTGCAAAGGAAACTGCTTCAAAAGAAAGAATTAATAAATGTATACAAGATTTTAGAGAAAATTGTATTGTAACAAGCTCAATAGCAGAGGGATTGCCAATTAAAGTTAATTGCACTCAGATGTAACACTTATTAATTAGAATACTTAATAATTAGATTATTAATGATAGAAAAAGTGGTAAAAAAACTTTTTAGGCTCAAAAGAAATAAACTACGACCTGATCAGGTACTCGCAATTTTTCCTCTTTGTTCTTACACGCGATAAATTTTATTTTCATACTTACTATTAGCGAGATCAATCGTTTAGTGAGAATTCCGTCTATTACAAGGAATTGAGTATCTTTAAACTCTTTAATTTTTTCAAAGACTTCTCCTACTGGGAGTTCAAATAGTTTCTCCATACTCTTATTAAATCCTATGCTATGCCCGGGTTCTATTTTCTCGAGGCTATCGATTATTGCTTTCGGATTTTTTACTTTTAACTTCTTAAGCAATTTCTGCAACAAGGAATCTTTTCCAGTAACTTCCTTTTTCTCTTTGTAATTAGATGTTTGTTTATCCCTTGGCGATTTTTTGTTCTGTAGAGCCTTAACCATTTGTTTACGAGTGAGTTCCTCGACTTCTAAGCCTTCAGGTGCTCTAACTACGAAATCAACTTTTGCTAGTTGCATTAGTTCATTCAAAATAATAGTACCCCCTCGGTCTCCATCCAAGAAAGCTATTACGGGATTTTTTGTCTTTATTAATTTTATAACAGATTTCGGTACGTGTGTCCCCTGGACTGCAATGGTGTTTTTAACTCCTATTCGTAAGAGGTTTAATACATCTGCTCGACCTTCAACAATTATTATTTCTTTGCTAGAATCAACATTGGGACCCGCAGGTAAGTTTTCCGGACCCCAAGATATAATTTCTCCAAGTTTAATACCTGCGTCGATTTTTTCTTCTATTTCGCTCGATTCTAAAGAATTCTGATCCCAATTTTTTAATAATTCTGCAGCACGCTCAATAATTTGTTTACGTTTAGATTCTCTAACATCTCGAATATCCATTAATTCTATTTCAGCTTCACAAGGACCTACACGAGTGACCGTCTCTATAGTCGCCGCCAACAGAGCAGTTTCTTTACGAGTTAGGCTAGATGGGATTTTAATGACTCCTTCGGATATCCCTTCCTTAGATTCATTATCAACCTCAATTCTCCCAATACGTCCGGATTTTTGAAGGTCCCTTAAATCTAAGTCTAAGAGCAGCCCCTCAGTTTGGCCAAAAACTGCTCCCACTATATCTGATTGCGCAACGACACCTTTAATTCTAAACTTTGCTTCGATAACATATTTAGTAGTAAAATCTACATTATTACTGGTAATCTTAATCACTCCCCTTTTCTATTTAATATTTGATTTTATCAAAGAATTAAAAAATTAATTATAAACTTATAAAAAGAAGTAAAATCAAACTAATAGATACTACCTAATGTTAAAGCTTTAATTCTAACTAAGATCTTGAATACTTTATCTTTTGAGATAGTCTTTTTTATCTTTATTAAGCTTGAATTATGAATCCTTCTGTATATCGTTATAAGTTTGGATAATAATTTTAATTTAATTCTTTGATTGAATTTTTTTTTTGATTGATGTAATTTATTAATTTATTTAATTGATGATAATTTTTGAAAACTTTACTTATTCGATTAAAACTTTAATGTATTAATATGAATGGTAATTTTAAGTTGTAACTCTGTAAATAATCAAATTTTTGTTGATTATTATTCAATAAAAATGATTTATTAAATTTATCTTTTGTCAATTTAAAATTAAATAAGAATTGATCTTCATAGTTATATTATCTCCATAAAATGCGCTTTTTTATTTCTCAATTGCAATTTTAATTGTAATGAGTATATATTGGAACGGTAAATTGGTAAGAGAATTATTTGCAAAAAATGCAAAAAAAAGAACTAAATGCCGAATTACTACTGATATTGGCAGATTTTATTTTTATTTCGAAAAAAATAAGAATTCAGACCAACCCTCGATTTCTGGAAGGTTGGTTTTCTTTCCCAAAAATAATCAGTAATTGATGTCAAATTATTAAAATTCTTGAATTTAGTTTAAATAAATATTGAATTTTAGTTTAAATAAATATCATTATTTATGATATTTAATTTCTAATTTTGAAGAACAAAAAATCTTGTTAATAGCAATGATAGAGAAAATATTAGTTTTAGGTGGGAAAGGTGGAGTCGGGAAAAGCAGCATAAGTGCTGCAACTGCAGTACTATTGTCAGATTTATTACCTGAGAAGAAAATCCTTCTAATTTCTTTTGATATGGCACATAATTTATCAGATCTCCTATCAAAAAATATAGGAAACACAATTACAGCACTTACGAGTAATTTATGGGCGATTGAGCCAGATCCAAATGAATACGCTGAAAGATATACCAGAGATTTAGTTAAAAAAATGAAAACACTCATGAAGCAGATGCCCTTAATTGGAATGATCCCACAAATCGAAGAATTTATTGATACTACTTTTACTTCAGATTCTATACCCCTAGCTTTAAAAAATGCCATGTTTTTTCAAAAAATCTTAGATGCAGAAGATTTAAATTCTCAAGATTTACAATTTGATATCATTATAGCTGATTTTCCTCCAACTGCTAATATGATCACTCTCTTTGAAATCCCAGAGGATCAGGTAAAAGTTGTCCTAAAATATTCATTAAATTTCTATAATTCTATTAAAGGTGCGATGCACAATTTTTCGAAGATGTTTAGACAACTTTTTAAACCTTTAAATGATGATTACGAAAAAAGAAAAGAACTGGGTAAAGATATTTTTAATATGATGGTTGCTTTGGAAAAGCGTGGTGAGAGAATCTCAGAATTGATCCATACCGTAGGGTCATTAAGGCTAGTTTCAATTGCTGAGAAACCAAGTTTTGAAGAAGTCAAACGAGCGAGAGATTTGACCAATAAATACATTAATCTTGATGCTGTTCACATTAATATGTTAATTCCCAAGAAAAATGCGAAGAAGTGCGACTTTTGCGGTCAAATTTCCACAATTCAGCAACGATATTTAATTGAGATTAAAAGCGAGTTTAAAACTGAAAAAATATGGGAGTCTAATAGACTTAAAGAAGAACCTATTGGTTTAGATGGTCTCAGAAAATTAGCATTCGAAATATATGGAGAGAGTAATGCTGAAGATATTTTAAATCCCAGAGCTTGAACAATAGAATTAAATAAAAAGTAATATAAAAATTTAAAGACTTTATAAATATATAAAGATTTAAGAGTGTTTAAGTTCCTTCTTCGTAGCCGTGGATGTAGTTATACTGTTCTTCATTGAGCTTATCTATTTCTATACCCATTGCTTGAAGTTTCAAGAATCCAACTCTATCGTCAATTTCAACGGGAACCTCTACCATTCCAGGTTTCAATGAATTTTTGTTCTTGACGATGTATTCAGACATGAGAGATTGTAAGCCAAATGACATGTCCATAACTTCTGCAGGATGTCCTTCAGAAAGCACTAAATTGGCCAATCTTCCTTTAGCAAGCAGATATATTCTTTTGCCATCTGGAAAGGTGATTTCTTCTACATCGTTTCTTATAGGTTTGATTTCCTCAGCATACTCGTAAATTTCCTTGGTTGGGATCTCAATGTCGAAATGTCCTAAATTGCCTAAAATGACACCATCTTTTAAAGCATCAAAATTCTCTTTAGTAGGTAATATTACATGCTTACAACCCGTAGCAGTTAGGATAATATCCGCATAAGGCAAAGTAGTTTCTATAGGCATAACGTTAAAACCAGCAAATTTAGCTTGAAGAGCTTTTATCGGATCAATTTCAGTCACTGTAACATTAGCACCTAAACCTCGCGCTCTAAGGGCCATTCCTGAAGAACAATGTCCATATCCCGCTATTACTACATTCTTTCCTGCGAAAAGTACATGCATCCCATAGATGGCAGCAACAATTCCTTGTCCTGTACCTAACTCGTTATCAAATTGATTTTTACATCGGGCATCATTTACAGGAAACAATGGAACTTTTAGATCACCTGCGGTATCCATTGCTCTGAATCTTTTTACCCCGGTAGTAGTTTCTTCTTGACATCCGATTATTACACCATCTGTTATTAGTTCAGGAAATTCTTTATGTGCTGTAACGATCATATCAGCACCATCATCAATAAGGATATTTGGTTTGGCTTTTAAACACTCCCGAATACACCAGTAAAATTCCTCATCTGTATTACCATGCCACGCAAATGTATTAATTCCTTCTTTAATCATAGCTGCCGCTACATCATCTTGAGTTGATAAGGGATTACTTCCACATAACCAAACATCAGCGCCTCCTGCCTTCAAAGTTCTGGCAAGGTTAGCAGTTTCTTTTGTGATGTGAAGACAGCCCGCAATTGTGATTCCTTCTAAAGGTCTCTCCTTAGCGAATCGTTCTCGAATTGTTTTAGCAGTAACAGGCATTTTAGATTCAGCAATGTATATCGCTTCTTTGCCTTTTGCAGCTAAATTTTCATCTGCAACTTTATAATTTACCATAATAACTCAATTTATAATTTTTTGTTATACAATAATTAATTTAAGCATCAATTTAAATATATTATTGGTTAAAAGTAACTAAAGTAACTAAAAAAATTGGCATTTAAATAATATAAAGTTTTTTATATTATAATGACTGAAACTAAAGATGAATTTAAAAACCACACCCTCATAAAAAGTTTCAACAGTAAATCTAAATATGTCATAACCAAACTTACACCGATTTTAGGTTATACTAGACAGACACTTAAAAAGCGATTTGATGATCTGAAGATAGAAAAAATAATTAGTAATTTCACCATCAATATAAATCCAAATATTCTTCCCATTAATTTAAAGTATGTATTACTAGAGATTAAAACTAACCCCAATGAACCTCAACTCTTAGAAAATTTGTTAAAAATCTCCCAATTAAAAGTTCTTGATGGAATTTTAGGAGAATATTCTCTATTTGCTTTACTCATTTTTCATTCATCTGAGGAATATTACCAAGTTTTAAGTACAATAGATAAAATAATGGCTCAATCACATTTTAAGAAGTATCATATTATAGAAACAATAAAAGTGTTCAAGACTAATGGAATAGAATTGGATGACAATGAGATTGATTCAAATTTCGAAGTTGATAGCATTGATCATGTAATTTTAAAAATACTGCAAGAAAACCAGAATTTAAAACCGATCTCGACTTACGAGATTAAGGATATAATAAATGATAAGTACAAGAATTTTTTAAATGAAATGAACAGACAAGAAATCTCCCAATCTACAATTCATAACAGAATTAAAAAGCTTGAAAAAAAGAATGTAATTCTTAACTATACGCTTAACTTTTGCCCTAAAAAAATAGGATTTAGAGGAAAATATCTCGTAAGAATTAAACCAAAAGACCCTTCTAAATATAATGAGATTGCCTTAAATCTAGAAAAAAATAGCTATATAACCGATCTCTTCAGGATAGGGCAACAACATGGTTTATTTGCGATAGTTCGCGTTAAAAAAGTCGAAAATTACGCAGAATTCATAAAAGAATTGTACCAGACTGATGAAATCGAAGATACGTTTACTAGTTTTGTTCTAGATGAACTGAAGACTTATACTAACTTTATTATATATTAATATTAAATGAGACCATTTCAAATCTCAAATTCAGTATTGATCACTCTCTAGTAATTTATATTTCATTTCAATTACCTTTTTCTTATTAAGACAAATATCATAATTAAATAGATTAAATTATATAATATCGTATCAAAGCGGGGAGTTTCAATTTGTTTCGAGACATTATAGACTTTATCAAAAAACCAAATAATGAGAAAATTGCTATAATTGATATCGAGACTACAGCTCTGAAACCAGAATATGGTTTAATCATTGAGATAGGTATTGTTGAACTTGATTTAATTACAGGAGCATTTAAAATTCTTTTTGATTCGTATGTAAAGGAGCTTGAATTTGGGGAAGAACATAAGAATGCATGGATTTTCAATAATTCTGATTTGAGATTTGAAGATTTTGAATGCGCACCTAGTTTAAACAATCTAAAAAATCAAATTCAAGAAATTTTTGATCATTATTCATTGACAGCATATAACACTTCGTTCGATTTTGGATTTATGGAATCGAGAGGTTTTGTTATAAAAAAGGATATTCCAGATATTATGGCAGTAGCGAAAAACGCATGTAAAATTATGCGTGCTAGAGGAGGTTATAAAATTCCAAAGATGCAGGAAGCTTGGGATAATCTTTTTCCAAACACAGATTATATAGAGAAGCATAGAGCAGTTGATGATGCAATTCATGAAGCTAAAATCCTTTTTGAAATGTATAAACGAGGAGATTATAAAGTTGAACCATAATTGTGTACCATGAGCAAAAGCGGAACTAAGATTAGTTTTTAAAAGGCAAAATAAATTAATTTAATTATTTAAGAATAAAATCTTTAATTGGAAAATATGAATTATTTTTTTGAATTAATTACAAAAAGTGTAGGGTTTTCAAGAATAGGAAGAATAATCTGTTCAAAAGAATCTAAAAGGTTTATTTCAACCCCAAACATAATTGTTCCGATGAAAAAAAGTTTAATGAATGATTTAAACTTTCTTGAGGAATTTGAAGATCATGAGATTTTTTTAATTTTAAAAGATTTCTATTTGAAAATTGGATTCTTACGAGACAAATTTAAAAAGACTGGTTTTATCTACACGCATAATGGTTCAATAGAATCGTTTAAGGAAAAGTTAGCATCTAACATCGACATCTTTACGGAAGACAATATTATCGCCAATATTCCATTTAATATTCCAACAACGGTTATAAATAAAGAATTTGCTGAAGAAGAAATTAAGAATTTTATAGAAGAATCTAATCGTATCTTACAACAACATAGTAATTTAGATTTTGGTTTATCTATTAAAATATATGATTATTCTGAACTATTTGATCTATACATTCCTATAATTAAGAACAATAAAAATGTAAGAATTTTAAATTTAGTAGATCTCTTTGACAATTTTAGTAATTTCAGGAATATTTTAAAAGTCATATTTAAAATCAAACAAGAGCTTGATAACAATTTAGTGTTAATGGTTTCTGGTAGAATTATTCCGAAATTTTATCCGATCTTGGTATATTTAGGGGTCGACCTAATCGATTGTTCTTACTTGTTATATTTATCTGCCGAAAATTTCTATGATACAATCGAATATTTACTACCAATTTATAAGATTAAGTATTTTCCGTGCCCTTGTACGATTTGTAAGAGGAATTTAAAATATATTCAAACTAACAAATACTCTTCTGAAAAAACAGAACAGCTAACGCTTCATAACATTATCTCAGCATACACTTATATGAATAAAATTAAGTTGTATATGAGAATGGAAGATTTCCGGGGTTTTATTGAAAAATCCTCCTATGACGACATGAATATAATATCTACTTTGAAGGTATTAGATAATCAATATTTCGACATTTTGAAATTTGAAACCCCTTTAACTCAAACAAATAAAGTCATTAATTGCCATAGTGCATTATCATATAATAGAGCCGATTTCCAACAATTTCGGGAGAGGGTAATAAAACGATTCGCACCCGAATCATGGACAAAATTGATCATTATACTTCCATGTTCTGCTAAGAAGCCATACTCAGAATCGAGATCTCATCAAAAATTTCATGGTGTAATAAGAAAATATCGTGATTTTCCTGATTTCCAAGAAATTATTTTAACATCTCCTTTAGGAGCTATTCCAAGACAACTAGAAGATATATATCCGGTGAATTCATATGATATTTCTGTGACAGGGGAATGGGATAGCGAAGAAATTACAATTGCTTCAAACATGCTTATCTCTCTTTTAGAAAAATTTGACGAGAATATACCCATATTGTGCCACGTAAAAGATTCGGGATATTTTAAAATTATTGAGAACGCTCGTTCAAAAATAAAGAACAAATTCTACTTTACTGAGGTTAAAAATAATCTTACAAGCAATGAATCTTTGCTTTCTTTAGAGGAAAAAATAAGTGAACTTAAAGACTTACATAATCAAGATAATAATATTCCTGAAAACAGAAACTTCATAAAAACTTTTACTCGGAAGTTTTTTAAAATTATTGATTATCAATTTGGGCTTGGTACTGGCAAGAAAATTTTTAGCAATGGAATTAAAACGTGGAGAAACAAAAGAAGTCAGCAAATAGAAATAAGCGATTTGTTAACGCGAGAAAAATTAGGAAAATTTAATGTGAATTCTGGACAAATTGAATTAAATCTTAAAGGAGCAAATAGAATGTTGCCCTTAAGCGAAAATTCGAATTACATTGTTTTCGATGGTCAAAAAATTAATGGGAATACCTTATTTCGCCCCGGGATAGTTAGCTTTAGTCAAAACCTCGTTCCAAAAGATATTACAGTGATATTTGATAAAAATAAAGAAAAAATTATCGGATTAGGAAGTGTGATCGTAGGTTCAAATTATATAAAAAATTCAAAAACAGGGAAAATTGTAAATGTCTACGAAAAAATATAGCGATAACAACCTCATCGTTGAAAAAATAAAGAAATTTAGATCAAAGGCTATTAAACAGAAACCTAACTACGAGGAAAAGCAATTAGATAAACCAATAAGCTTTTGGATAAAGGAAGATCGTTTACTTAATAAAAGGGGAAAGGAATTCACTATTATTTTAAGAACTAAAGGGTGTAGTTGGGCTTTAGGTCCTAACGGTGGATGTTCTATGTGTGGATATGTCCAGGATTCTACTTTTGAAAAAATCGATCAAGCTCATATAAAAAATCAAATCGATTACGCCTTTCAAGAAAAACTCACGGAAATCTTAGAAGACGAGGAAGATTTTGTGTTAAAAATTTATAATTCCGGAAGTTTCTTTGATGACGATGAAATTTCTGAAAGCACTCGTGATTATATATTCAAAAAGATAGCAAAAATACCGAAGATTAAAGAACTCGTTATAGAATCTCGAGTGGATTATATTACCCAAGAAAAATTAATAAAAATGAAAAATTCTTTAGACATATATATAGAAGTTGCAATTGGTTTGGAAACGGTTAATGACCACATTAGAAATGCCTACATAAATAAAGGTTTACTTTTTAAAGATTTTTTAGAAGCGAATCGCCTTTGCAGAATAAATGATATAGGCGTGAGAACATATTTGCTGTTTAAACCTCCGTTTCTAAATGAGCAAACAGCTATCGACGATTGCGTTAGGTCTATTCTAAAATTAGCAGAATTAAAGGTGAATACTATTTCAATTAATCCACTCAACATCCAAAAAAATACGCTAATTGAGCATTTATTTTATCAGAAGAGATACCGACCTCCTTGGTTCTATTCTTTGTTTAAATGCATTGTCAAAGCGTCTCAAGAAAGTGATATTCTAAAAGAAGTGAGGATCATATCGTCTCCTTCTGGCGCAGGTTCTAAACGAGGAATTCATAATTGTTTAAAAAGAGAATGTAATGAATTTATGATAAAATCTTTGAGAAATTTCGTTTTGACTCAAGACATTAACCATTTAATAAGAAGTGACGAAGATTATTCATGCGATTGTCTTGTGAAATACCAACTTCAGAAACGCTATATTTAGGTTTTAAAATCAGAATAATCAACAAGAATTTTTCTATCATTCTTATTAACACAAATTAACAAAGTAATGCTCGCTACTGCTATAACTTACATTAAAATATTCCTTTTTAAATAAAGGGTATATTTAAATATTAACGACCAATTCACTATTCTAAGTTTTAAAAATAGTTAGGGTCGTTGTTTGCAAAAATATATTAAATTAAACCTGTATTATCTCGGAACATCTAAAAAACATCAGATTTTTAGAACAAAAAAGTGGAACAAAACTTTAGAAAAGATAACTAATAGACCCGTTTTTACTGAAGAATTTGAAGAGATCGGTAAAATTATAGAGATCTTTGGTCCAGAAGAACTACCATTCATTTCGATGAAAATTTCTCCAAAAAAGGAATTTAATCCGAATGACAATTTTTATGCTAAAATGAGATAAACTATCTCTAACTTCCATTAAAAAAAAGATAAAAAGGTGTTATTTATTTCAAGTTGGAATCAAAGCGATGCATTGGTTGAAAAAAATGCGAATTTAAGTTCAACTAATTGTGGTGAATGCGGTAAAAATATTTTATTCGATGAAAATAGAGGTTTGTTAGTTTGTGAAAAATGTGGATTAATTCACTCTGAAAAACACATAGATCAGGGTCCAGAATGGCGTGCTTTTGATTCAGACCAAAGAAAGAAACGAACAAGGACGGGTGCTCCTATGACATTGATGATCCATGACAAAGGCTTGAGCACTATGATTGATTGGAAGAATAGAGATATCTTTGGCAAAGAAATCTCGGCAAAAAGCAGAGGACAAATATATCGTTTGAGAAAGTGGCAGAGCCGTATCCGCGTGTCCGACGCAACTGAGAGAAACCTTACCTTTGCCTTAAGCGAGTTAGATAGAATGTCGTCAAATCTCGATCTTCAGAGAAATCTCCGTGAATGTTCCGCTAAAATATATAGAGATGCTGTTGAAGCTCACTTAATTCGGGGGAGAAGTATTGAAGGTGTTGCAGCTGCAAGTTTGTATGCTGCTTGTAGAATGTATAAAGTTCCACGCACTCTAAATGAGATTGCAGAAGTTGCAAGAGTTAACAAAAAAGAAATTGGGAGATCTTATCGATTTATCTCGAAAGAATTAGAACTGAACTTAAATCCCACTAAGCCTTTAGATTTTCTTACTCGCTTTGTTTCAGAACTTGAATTGTCCAATGAGTGTCAGAAGATAGCAAAGAAGGTAATTAAAATGGCTGAAATAAGAGGACTTACTTCTGGACGTGGTCCAACTGGAGTGTGTGCCGCAGCTATTTATGCCGCGAGTATAATAGCCAAAGAACGAAGGACTCAACGCGCGATAGCTAAGACATCTCAAGTCACAGAAGTAACGGTTCGGAACCGCTTCAATGAATT
>JAGXNS010000035.1 GCA_019894855.1 Promethearchaeota archaeon | reverse complement strand
ATCTATTATCAGGAAGCCAACCTAATCCGGAAACTTGGTTAGATAATTCAAGTATTGTTTCAGTATTTCCGTTTAAATCGACCGTCATTACTTTATGGTCTTCTATATCAACAAACCAAAGTTTATCGTCGTGCCACCTTGGACTTTCGGGAAATTTCAACCCATCAAGTAATACTTCTGTTTTAAGAGTTATTCTTTTGCTCATACTATGTATATTGATAAAAAGTTATTAAAATCTTTTTTTGAAGATAGAGGTTACTTTTTTTATTAAATTACCATCTTAAATTTCCTCCAAATTAATCTCGATTTAAAAAATAGTTATAATGAAAGAGAAACAAAATATTTATATTTAAAAAAAAAATTATTATCAAAATAAGTTTTTTTTAATTAATAAGCGTCTCTAATCCTGAAATTTTCTTAATCACCAGAGAGAAAAAGTAATTTTAAAAAAAATTACTAGATAATTATTTATCTGTGGATTCACATATATTCACATAATTAAGAAACAAATCAAGATTAGAATGGCAAATTTAACTTTATCAATTCCTAATGAATTAAAAAAATTGATGGAAGATTTTCCAGAAATTAATTGGTCTGAAGTAGCAAGAGATTCAATTAAAAGAAAGATTGCACAATTAAATTTTTTGAAAGGTTTCCGAATCGATAGTGAAATATCTCCTGAAGATGCTTTAGATCTTGGAAGAGAAATAAATGAACTCTTATTAAAACATTATCAGAATGAGTAAAAAATGAAATTAGTTGTTGATGCTAATATTCTTTTTGCTGCTTTAATAAAAGAGGGCTCAACTGCTGAGCTCTTGATTAGTGATAAATTACAACTTTTTGCCCCCGAATTCTTATTTACGGAATTTACTAAATATGAAGAACTCATTCTTAAGAAAACTCATCGTTCACGTGAAGAATTCAACCAATTGTTAGAAATATTAAAAGAGCAGATCACTATTGTTCCGAAAAAGAAAATAACACCTTTCATAGATAAAGTCGAAAAGATTTCTCCCGATCCTAAAGATAATGTGTATTTAGCTCTTGCATTCGCACTTAAATCCAATATTTGGTCGAATGATAAAAGACTAAAACAAGGTCAAGAAAAAATAACTGTTTTCTCAACAGAAGAATTAATTGAAAAAACAAATTTATTAAAGGTCTAAATTTATGTCTATTTTCCTAATTTATTAGGAAAGGAATTAATTTCAAAAAGTTAATTATTCTTTATGAATTATTAAGAAATTAATAAACGCATTAAGTTATTGAAAATAATATGAAGGAAAAAGAACAAGAAAAAAGCGAACCAACTGGAGAAGGAGATTCCACGGAAAGGAGATCAAGACGCTCGAGACCCCCTCGTAAACCACAAGGTCAAGCGTTACAAGAAGCCTTAGGCATCACTCCGGAAGAACTTAAGGATGTAGAAGCGAAATTATCAGTTATTAAATTTTTGGACTACTATTCTGAGGAACCTCTAGATTTTGCCTTTAAAGACCGAACTATCGACCAGTATGTAACAAAAATAACTGAAAAAATCGATAAATTTGAGTTCGGTGGAGAAGAAGATAAGCTCTTAAAGAAAGGATTTGAGGATAAAAAAGTCCTTGAAGCAGTTAACAAAATAAAAGAAAAAACTGAAGAACTAGCGAGTAGTAAGGGAATAAATAGATCAGTTGATAAAAGATTACGCAGACTTAATTTAGTTATTACCGGACCATTATTAGGAATAGCACTTTTGTTTTTCGTGTTGCCATATTTTGGAATTGCTATTGACTCTTTCATTATGCTCCCTTTAATTTGTGTATTTTGTATGGTTCCTCAATTCGTTAGAACTTCCGTAGTTAAAAAATGGGTTCAATTTAAGGAAGAAACGAGAAGTGAATTTTACACTAATAACCGAGACGATATTTTAGTTCTAAAAAGTTATATCGGTGAAGTTTTGGCTAACATTAGACTTCATCTATTAGAGTTAGAAGTACCGTTGGAGCTGATAAAATTCTCTTTATTTAATCGAGATTACGAGGATTTAAATGTGATTAGCCAGAAACAATTAAAAGGCATGATAGAATACTACGTTTCGTTTGCATATCCCGAAGGTATGGAACCTTTCCCAATACCCGCGAGCCTTCAACAACAGTATAACCAACCAATTTTTCCGGAAAGCAAGAAGCGCGATAAAGCAGAGAAAAATTTTATCGTCTTAACTGAAATGAAAGGCAAAGATGGTGTAATTTCGAACTACGTTCCTAGTTTGAAAGATAACCTTGCTGTTAATATTAATCAAATGTTAAGCGATTCGAAATTTTCAGATGCTGAATTAGAATTTAGCGAGATTATTCCAAATTATTCAGCTGACACTGCGATTTATTGTTTATGCGGTGAAGTTACTGAAATTAGCACCGTAAATGTTTGTCGTTGGAAGGATAAGTTCAACTTCTACTTATTTGAGGGAACGCAATGTAAATGTGGAGATAATATCTACGCAATCTCTTTGATGGATGAAGAAGATGAAGTTCCTGAAGAATTACAAGAGATTTTTTTAAGTTAATTCTATTTTCTTTTTTTAATTTTTGAATAGTAATCATAGAGGAGTTTATAACCTCGAACGGCTCTCTCAATTTCGTTTTCAAAAACGGGGATTTTGAGTTCAGTCGCAGATTTAATAACTCTCTTTGCGCCTTCTTTTTCTGCTTGAATTAGAATGGTAATTATGGGTTTATTAGGGTAAGTTTCAAGGATTGAAGCGTAAATGTTAAAATCAAATTCGATTTCAGTAAAAAACTCGAGGGCTAAAATTAAACCGTCTACAGCGTTGTCGCTCAAAAGTGCTTCTGAAGCTGTGTTATAAATCCCACAAATTTTAATTCCAACAAATTTTTCTGGCGGCCAATAATCTACGGGGTTACCGAAATTACATGTCGACCCTCCAACTTTGTCAAAAATAATATCCCGTGAATTATCACCCGGTTTTGCAAGAGCTAAATTTTGATTTCTCATTTCTTTTATAATTAAATGAATTGCTCCTGAACTCGGCCCAATTATTCCTAGATTAACGCCTTTAGGCTCGGGACACCATAAAAATATTTTGGCAACTTCAAAAAGTTCGATGTAGTTTAACACTAGTATCCCTCCAGCGTTCTTTAATTTCTCTTCTTGGTCTTCTTCTTTTCCCACGTAATAAAAGAGGATAGGTTTAGTTGGGCTGACAATTTTGACCGCCTCAATTAATTCGTCGGAAATTTCTCTAAGAAAAAGAGATATTACTTTAGTTGTATTGTCGTGTAAGAAATATTCAAGTACATCAGCTTCATTAATATGAAATCCTTTTCCTAAATGAATAACCTTTGAAATAGGTAATCTTTGTGAAGGTGTCCACCATCCCATTGCGCCTGCTAAACCTCCAGATTGAGCAATAAAGCATATCCCCTCCTTTACATTTTTGTTTCCTCGCATAATATGTTGTCGTACGGGTATAATTGATGTTGTAAAGTTATCACTAAAGTTGATTATTCCTAACATAGACGGTCCTAAATACGTAATACCATATTTTATACAGATCTGATGTAGTTTGGAAGTTAAATCGTTTATTTGCGCACCTGGTTTTAATTCAGTTTGAATTGCAACATATTTAACGCCGATTTTTCCTAAGTTTTCAACCACTTCAAGAATATTCTTTCCTAAGACTATTACAGCCAGCTCTGGAATTTCTGGTAATTCCTCAAAAGAATGATACGATTTAACTCCTAGAATATCATTAGCATTAGGGTTTAGGATGTAAAGTTTTCCTTTGTAAAAGATTTCTAAGAGATTTTTTAACACTGTAAAACTGAACGATAGTGCTTGCCTTGAAACTCCTATTATTAAGACGCTTTTTGGATTGAAAAACGGTTGTAAATCTTTCAAGGTTTATCTATCTTGACAGAATATTTCTAATTATAGATAGGAGAGATTAGATCGTTAAAAATTTGATGTTTATTTTTTAAATTTTAGCTTTATTCCTTCAGAGAATATGCGTCAAGTACAAACTCCACAGCTCTTTTCCCATCTTCAAAATTAGGGTTTTCTTGGGTTTTTTTTTTAACACATTCAATAAAATGATTAGTTAAAACATATTGTGCGATATCTCCGGATGGTTTACACTCAATAAGATTTTGAAGATAATCATTCTTTTTTAACTTTCGAGGACCGTAAGAAACAAAATTCTTATTTGTCAAATCCAACTTAATATACCCTTTGGTGCCAAAAATATCGACCGTTTCATGTGGTTCGTTACACCAAGAAGCGGTTATGAATCCTAAAGCGTCGTTCTTTAATCTAAAAATAACATTGCAATTATCTTCGTCCTCCATATTTATACAAGAGGTGTTAAAATTTATTCCATTAACTTTGTCGTATTCTCCTAATAAATATCGTAAAATATCAATGCAATGGACCCCTAGATCCAATAATACACCCCCTCCTGCTTTTTTAGAATCAAAAAACCACTTTTCTTCAGAAAGAGCCTTCCAGGATTTATAAGGTCCATAGTGGCTGAAGTAATACCTTACTGAGATTATTTTACCAAGAACATTATTTTCTATTATATCTTTAAGACGTTTAAAAACAGGATTATAGCGCTTTTGGAAAGAAGTAAAAAAGATTAAATTTTTATTTTTTAAGTTCTCCTCGATTTGGGATAATTCTTCACGAGATATAGCAATTGGTTTTTCGCACAAAATATTACAATTATTCTCAATGGCTTTTAACGCAATGGGAGCATGCAAATAGTTTGGAGTACAAATGCTTACAATATCTAATTCTTCCTTATCAATCAAGTTTTTCCAATTATCTATACCAACATACACATTGGGAATATTAAATCTCTCAGATACCAACTTTGCATGTTCCGCGGTTCTGGAAGCGATTGCGACTAATTCACAATCAGGATTTTTGGCATACCCCATTAAATGAATTGTCCCAAAAGCACCAGCACCAACTAATCCAACTCTTAATTTTGTAATACACTACCACCTACTTATAATTTAAGGTAATATTATTTAATTGATTTGCTTGTTAAAAAATGTTTTACGAAACCAGTAGAGAAAATTAAAAAAGAGAAATGCAAAAATAAAATGAGCAGTGATTTAAGCGGCAGCAAACTCGAACATCGGAATTTCGCGTCGCTTTTTATCGTCGTAAAAAGGTAAACCAGATTGTTTGAATAACTCAGGAGTTTTGTATCTAGTAATAACAATACTACATGGACTCGAGATTTTCATTGAAGCTATTCTTAATCGATCTCTTACGACATCTATATGCTTTAAACTCGTGCCAACATCGGCGACGACACCTCCTGCTCTTACTCGAGCACATACCCCTGTAGATCTCCCAAATGAGCGCCTCATACCGCTCTGAACCCGATCTGCTCCCGCAAAGGCCAGCATCCTGTTCTCTCGATATTTTTGAAAGGGTTTAGGTCTTACTCTAAACCGATAATTTGATCGTCCTATTTTATCCTGTAAAGGGCTGTTTATAGTTATACGGACTGCTTCCAGAGTATTTGAAGAGATTTGGATTTGCCTATCTACCTTCAAACTAATCGTCAATTCCCAGTCCTCCCAAGGAACTTCTTTATTCCCTCCCCAGAAGCGAACTATTTTACTCTGAGCGCCTCCTCTAGCATATTCTCTCCTATGGTTAGCACTGCGTTTATGCTGGTACGGTCTTCTACTCCACGAAGAGTAACAGTGCCACGGTCGATTTTTGGCCATAATTTAATCAATTTATAAAGTACTATTTACAATTAATAAGAATTAAAATTATAATATGTTATTAAATTCATTCTATGAAGAATAATTAAAAAATTTTATTAAAATACAGTTAAAATGATTGATAATTACACTTCTTTTGTTAAGAAGACGGAGATTTTATGTAATGGTTTATTTTTAGACGAAAAATTGATTGACCATTATAAAAATGAGGGAATCGAGATATCCTACGGTCGTAAGGGAGGTGCGGGACCGATAGGTGGGAGATATTTTCTTTTCGACAATCAAGCAATTGTAAATGCTGCTCTGTGGAATGATCCTTCAAAGTCAAATCTTGTTGTTCGGGAAAATGAGGACGGATATTTCTTAATTTATGATATTAAAAATAAATCCGAGCATAGTATGTTGAAATTAGTTCAAAATCCATCATTTTACAATCCGGAGTACGTTACTTCTGACGGAATTCCGATGAAAAAAATTGCTTTAGTTCACGGAATAGACTGTTTATCAAGTACGATTTACCAAAAGTGTGTGTATCATGGTTGCGGAGAGGGTTGTAAATTCTGCGCCATCGAGTTAAGCTTGGAGAATGGAGCAACAATTGAAGAAAAAAATTCAAAGCAAATGTCTGAAGTGATTACAGCCGCGAAAAAGGAGGGAAGATGTAATCATATGACTTTAACGAGTGGTACAGATGAAACAATTGATAAAGGCGCAATAAGATATATAGAGCTTTTAAAAGGTGTTAAAGAAAACTTTCCTAAACTACCCCTCCACGTTCAAATTGAGCCTTTAGAAGATCTTTCATATATTGATGAATTAAAAGACGCAGGCGCGAACACAATTGGAATTCATCTTGAAGTTCTCGATCAAAATTTAAGAAATACTGTAACTCCAGGCAAATCTCGCATAACCTATGAAGCGTACGAAAAAAATTGGAAGCATGCACTTGATGTTTTTGGCAAAAATCAAGTCTCGTCTTATCTTTTAACCGGTTTTGGTGAATCACAAGAAGATTTCATTTCAGATGCAGAAAAAGTAATCGCTTTAGGTGTAATTCCATATATCACTCCAGTCAGGTCAATCCCAGGGCTGGAGAAGATTTCTACGATTACATCAAATACAATGGTAGAAATATACACAAAAGCAGCTAAATTGATGAAAGAATACGGTGTTAATCCTTTGAAAAGTAAGGCGGGGTGCGTTCGATGTGGTGGTTGTTCTGCTATAAACGACGCATACAAAAGCGTTTGATTTATTAAAATAGATAGTGCTATAGATTTCCTTCATTAAATAATTCTTTTTGAAAAATATTTATTTGAAGAAATAGCACGCTATATCCAACAAAGAGTTATTATAATAAGAATTAATACATTTGAATTCTTATCAAAAACTAGGTTAATTAAGTTATAATTATTATAACCCTGTTATAAATTGTTAGGAAAGAGATATTATTATGACTGAAATTGATGAGAGTAAAACCTTAAAACCGACCAAAACTGAAAGACGGGATAAATTTACAAATCTATCCGACATAGAAATTAAACATCTTTATACTCCAGAAGATATTAAGGATTTAAATTACGATATGGACTTGGGAACACCCGGTAAATTCCCTTTTACTCGTGGAGCTTACCCTAATATGTATCGAGGTCGACTATGGACGATGCGACAATTTGCTGGATTTGGGACGGCTGCACAAACGAATACAAGATATAAATTCTTATTAGAACACGGTACAACAGGCTTGAGCGTTGCTTTTAGCTTACATACAATTTATGGTTATCAAGCTGACGATGATGAAGCCTTAGGTGAAGTAGGAAAGGAGGGTGTTTCGATTGACACTTTAAAAGACATGGAGACATTATTTAGTGGAATTGATTTGTCTAAAATTTCAACCTCCATGACGATTAACGCTCCTGCAGCAATTTTACTTGCAATGTATATAGTAGCAGCAGAAAAACAAGGACATTCTGCGGATAAATTAAGAGGAACAATTCAAAACGATATCTTAAAGGAATACATTGCCCAAAAATCGTGGGTATTTCCACCTGAACCGTCCATGCGATTAATTATAGATACTATTGAGTATTGTGCAAAGAACGTTCCCCAGTGGTATACAATATCAATTTCGGGATACCATATAAGAGAAGCAGGTTCGACCGCAGTCCAAGAACTTGCTTTTACTTTAGCCGATGGGTTTGCGTATGTAGAGGCAGCGATGAATAGAGGTTTAGATGTTGATGACTTTGCTCCTAGACTTTCTTTTTTCTTTAATTCTCATAATAATTTCTTTGAAGAAGTGTGTAAATATCGAGCAGCGAGGAGAATATGGGCAAAGAGATTGAAAAATAAATATGGCGCAAAAAAATCCGAATCAATGAGGTTGCGCTTTCACACCCAAACTGCGGGAGTATCGTTAAGCGCTCAAGAGCCAGAAAACAATATTGCGAGAGTTACGATTCAAGGTTTAGCAGCAGTTTTAGGAGGAACTCAATCACTTCACACTAATTCGTTTGACGAGGCATTATGCTTACCAACTGAAAAAGCAGTTAAAATTGCTTTACGAACGCAACAGATCATTGCTCACGAATCAGGTGCTGCCGATACAGTAGATCCACTCGCTGGATCTTATTATGTTGAGTGGCTAACCAATAAAATGGAAGAGGAAGCTGAAGTTTATTTTGAAAAGATCGAAGCTCTAGGTGGTGTGATTTCGGCAATTAAAGCAAACTTCTTTCAAAAAGAGATTGCTAATGCATCGTACAAATATCAAAGAGAAGTTGAAGCAAGAGACCGAATTATTGTTGGAGTAAACGATGTTCAATTAAGAGAACCTTGTGCAACGCCCTTATTAAAAATAGACGAAGATGTTGCGAAAGAACAGATTGAAAATTTACGGCGTTTAAGAGAGACAAGAAGTAACGAGAAAGTTCAAGCGAAATTAGACGCTTTAAAAGAAGCAGCAAAGGGTACTGAAAACTTAATGCCTTATATAATGGATGCTATAAGAGAATATGCCTCAATAGGAGAGGTTATGGCAACTTTAAAAGATATTTTTGGAGTATATAGAGAAGATTCAATTTTTTAAATGAGGATGTTAAAATGGCAGATCAAAGAAAGATAAAAGTATTAGTTTGTAAACCTGGGCTTGATGGCCACGATAGGGGTGCAAAAGTCCTAGCACGAGCCCTTAGGGATGCAGGAATGGAAGTAATTTATACCGGCCTTCATCAAACTCCAGACATGATTGTTCAGACGGTTCTGCAAGAGGACCCAGACGCTGTAATGCTAAGCATGTTATCTGGAGCTCATAAAGCGTTGTGTCCCGTAATTATGGATAAGCTGAAGGAAAAAGAAATTGATGATGTTCTTGTAAGCGTGGGTGGAATTATACCTGACGAAGACAAACCCTTTTTAGAAGAACATGGATTAAAAGGTTTTTATGGTCCTGGAACCGAGCTTAAGACAATTGTAGAATTTGTCAAAAACAATTTAAAAAGATAGTATATTATGGACTATTCCGATTTAATCCAAAAACTACTAAATGGAAATGCTCGAGCAGTGGCAAGACTTATAACTTTAGTAGAAAATGATATTGAAGCGTCTGAGAATATCATCAACGCAATTTATAGCCATACAGGAAAAGCGTATATTTTAGGAATAACTGGAGCACCAGGAAGCGGTAAGTCTACTTTTATTTCCACTTTAACTAAAATTTATGCCGAACAAGATAAGAAAATCGGAATTATCTGCGTAGATCCTACAAGTCCTTTGACCGGAGGCGCCATATTAGGGGATAGGATACGGATGAAAGACAACTTTTCTCTTAAAAATGTATTTATTCGAAGTATGGCTAATAGAGGACAGCTCGGAGGATTAGCTAGGGCAACGGAAGATGCTGTAAAAATATTGGACGCCTACGGATGCGACATAATAATCGTAGAAACCGTAGGTGTTGGACAATCGGAGGTAGATATCTTTAAATCTGCTCAGACTGTAGTTGTTCTTTTAGTACCTGGGTTAGGAGACGATATCCAAGCTATCAAAGCCGGAATTATGGAAATTACCGATGTTTTTGTTGTAAACAAAATGGATTTGTCTGGTGCAGATAAAAAGATTGCCGATATCACGCAAATGTTAGAATTAGGAATGAATTATAAGTACGAATCTGAAAAAGATGTAGAAAACATCTTACTAAAATCTACTTGGACCCCCGAAATTGTTAAGGTTAATTCAAGAACAGGTGAAAACTTTGAAAAACTTATTGAGCTAATCAATAAACATAGAGATTTTTTATCGAAGTCCGGTGTTATGGCAAGTTATCAGAAAAATAGGATTAAAAGCGAAACGCTTCAGATTTTAAAGCATAAAATCACGAAAAAGGTAGAAGGACTGATTAGTTCCAATCCCACAATTGACGAATATTTAAGGTTAGTTATGGATAAAAGCCTAGATCCCTATTCCATGGCGAATTTGATTATTAAATTATTAGGATTAGAATAAAAGGCAAAAAATATAATTTTAATTTTAATCCACTATTAAAAGATATATTAAATATTAAATGGACAGTTTTAAAAATGAAAAACATAACTCTTTCAAGAAATTCTATTTTAAAATACCGTATACTTGTTGCGGCATTAAGTTGGTTTACCTTTATAGCTAGCGCAGTTAATTATGCCCTAAATTACGGTCCAATTCTCGAATGGTTTAATAGTTTTATAGCTTTCACTATGCAAACAAATTTGTTCGTTGCTATATGGCTTACATTAGCAGTTCTATGGCATAACAAACCAGAAACTCTTAAGAAAATTACAGGTCCTCTCAAAGGTGCTTTAACGCTCTATATCACAATAACGTTTATTTTCTTTGCGGTTCTTTTGTCCCCCTTTTACCAACCCACTGGATTTGCAGCATTTAGCAACCTAGTTTTGCACTATATTACCCCAATCGCATTTATAGTCGATTGGATATTAACAGAAACTAAATTAAGATACAAGTGGAGCTATATGCTCTATTGGATTCTATATCCAATTGGTTATTTAGTGTTTGTTTTTATACGTGGTATGTTTACTGGGAATTATATATATTATTTTCTAGATATCACTGCGCTCGGCATTTTAGGGTATGCTTTATTCGTCTCAATTTTACTTGCAGCAGGTTTAGTTTTGGGAAGCCTATATATTGGAATTAATAGAAAAAGAACAAAAAGCTGAAATGTTTAGACATATTGTACATGATTAGAGAGAAAAAATAGAATTAGATTTAATCTGCTTTTTTTGTTCTTAAAACAAAAAGTATTATCGCAACAATAATAAAAACGATTCCCATTGAGAGCGCGAAATAAACGACAAAATATCCTTCTTGGGTTATAAAAGCTCCCGGAAAATGTGCATCTAAAACCAAAGTGAACACGAGAATAGAAGCCCAAAATGCCGTAAAAAATGTTCCAACAACTAATGATATAATTGCGAATACTAAAAATACTGTTCTTGACACTCTTGTCACTATTAATTTAGGGTTTCGAAAATATAAAAACATATCGTTTTTCTGATATTTCAATATATTCAATCATAAAATTCGAATAATATCTTAATTATTTATAATCTTATATTGTGTGTGTGTTTTTTGATAAATATTCTATTTGTTAGAATTCTATGATTTTATGGCTTTATATTAGTTGCTTGCTCTGCTTTTATAAATTATGTTAAAGTAAAAATAACAAAAATAGAAACACCCTGAATTTAATTTGTTTTAAGTAATAAAAGGTTTCGAGAGGTCTGAATACTTATTTTTTCTTAGGATCAATCCATTCAGAATAAATCTCTTCAACAGCAAGAACTTTGCTGTGATGACATTCTTTGCATTCTTCGTCGTCTATCTTTTTAAATATATAATCGCCTTCCTTAAATTCTCGAGAATATTTGGTATTACATTCTTTACACTTTAAAACACTCGTCTTCTTTGGTATAAAGCGTTTTTTTCGATCCAGAATATCTCCTAAATCGGGTAAGGAAGGAAATTGAGGTTCTTCAGCCATTTTTACAACTCTAAGTATGTTTAATATTTGTTTTATTAAGAGGTTTACAACTAATAACTTTTTAGGTTTACAATTAGAAGATAAGACGATTATTTATGCTTAATAAAAGTACCTTTATTGTATTCATTAAAAGCTAATGTTAATTCTTCTTCAGTATTCATAACAATCGGACCTCTCCATGCGACAGGTTCTCCTATTGGTTTACCAGAAATTAAAAGGAATCTAACGGATTTATCTTTCGTTTGAATTAAAACTTCATCCCCCTTTCTATAAATTACAAGGTGCTCTACACCAACTATTTCATCGTTGATTGGATCAAAAATCGCTTCTCCTTCTATAACATACGCAAAAACATTATGGGATTTAACTATTGAGTGTTTAAATTCAGAATTTGGCTTTATAGAGACATCTAAATATTCTGGATCGGTAATAATATCTTGAACAGGTCCATTTACACCGTTTATTTCCCCACAAATTATTTTTACTTTCACCTTATCATTTACGACGACTTCTGGAATTTGGTCTTTAGTTATGTCACGATATCTTGGATTCATCATTTTATGAGATGCAGGTAGATTTGCCCATAATTGAAAGCCCGCTAAATAAGGATCATTTTCATTTTTCTTTGGCATTTCTTGGTGTATAATTCCATTTCCGGCAGTCATCCACTGTACATCACCTGCTCCGATAATACCACTATTTTTCATGCTATCCCCATGTTCTATTCGACCATGAAGCATATATGTAATCGTTTCAATCCCCCGATGAGGGTGCCATGGAAATCCTGCCATGTAATCATTAGGATTATCTGAGTGGAAATCATCTAAAAGCAAAAATGGATCTAATGTTGGATCAACATCTCCAAACGCTCGTTTCAACCTCACACCCGCGCCTTCCATTGTTGGTCTACTTTTTAAAGTTACTCTTACTTCTCGAATTTTTGACATTATTTGTCCTCTATTTAGTATTTTTTTTTTTTATCCTAAGTTTACATAACTAAACTCAAGTTATAAAAAGTTTTTATTATAAGTCATAATGCAGACTACTCGTTAACATTGAATTTATAAATTATTGCTTATAAAAAATAAGAATAGAAATAAGAAGTTAGATTCTTCAGAAGTTGAAAGATTTACTTATTCTTTTTTTCTGTTTCTGCTATTTTTCTATCAGCATCTTCTGTTTCATTCAGAAGGCCTTCTTCGCTTTCTTTTTTAGCATCTTCGCTTTCTTTAGTTTCTTGAGTAATTTTTTTTTCCTGATCCGCTTCTGGTTCTAGTTCTGGTTCCGGTTCTGGCGGCTTAGGTTCACGAGAGATAATCACTTTAGAGTATCTAATTACGTCCTTATTCATCTTCCAACCATCTTGTATAATTTCTATAATCGAATTATTAGGAAGATCGTCTTTTTCTATAGAACTCAATGCTTCATGGTAAGAATAATCAAAAGAATCGTTAATTTTAACATTAATTGGTTCTGCATTATGAAATTTTAAGATACTTATAAATTGGTCATAAAATTGCTTCAAAATAGCTTTATTTTCGTCATCGTCATCGTTATCAAAAGCTTTCTTAAAGGAATCGTACAAAGGCAGGAAGGATTTTAGAGTACGCCCAGTATATTCAGCTCTTAAATTCTGACGATTTTTATTCCAACGCTTTTGAGCATTTTCGAACTCAGCTTGGAGTCTCATGTGTTTATTTTTCCAGGATTCGCTTTCTTTTTGGTATTTAACTAGTGTTTCTTTGTCTTTTTGGTTGCTTTCTTTAAGTTTGTTGTACTTAGCAAGTAAATCATCAAGATCGTGATATTCTAATACTTTCTGTTCCTCGCCTTCTAATAGTTTAACTTCTTGCTCTTCTTCCTCCGCTTTATCGACGCTTAGACTTACATCCTTAGACTCAGTATTTTCTACATTAGAGGGTGGATTTTTCCCATTTTTCATCGAATCTTCACTCATCTTTTCTCTATCCTTCTTTTTTCGAGTCATTTTCGCAGAAAATATTATTTAAGATTCCATTTAATTTTATTCGTAAAAATTGTATATTTTAATGCGTTAGGGTAATTTTAGTAAACTATAATAAAATAAAATTTTTATTATTTTTCGTGATTTATAGATCATTATAAGAAAAATTTAATTTTAAAGATAAATTATTATCATAATAGAATATACTCAGAAAAAAAAACCTAATCGAATGATTTTAGTGATTATGTATTATGAGTGAAGAAAAAAAAGAAGAACCCAAAAAGACTACAAGAAAAGAGAAAATCATTGGCATCGATCTCGGAACTAGCAATTCCGCGTGTGCGGTTTTAAGCGGTACAGGTCAACCAGAGATTATTCCTGCTGCAGAAGGAAGGACTTTAGGCGGAAAGGCTTTTCCATCTTATGTTGCATTCGATGAAAGTGGTCGAAAAATTGTTGGCGAACCAGCTAGAAGACAAGCAGTTAGCAACCCCGATGGAACTATAACCGCGATTAAAAGGAAGATGGGTCTATCGTACAAAGCGAAAATAAAAGTAGGTACAGAATGGAAAGAATTCTCACCAGAAGATATATCGGCTATGATTCTAAAAAAAATAAAGAACGACGCAAGCGCTTATCTTGGTGAAGAGGTTAAAAAGGCCGTCATTACTGTTCCGGCATACTTCAATGACGCTCAGAGGACTGCAACCAAAAACGCAGGTGAGATCGCTGGTCTTGAAGTGGTACGGATGATTAATGAACCAACAGCTGCCTCCTTAGCCTATGGTCTCGATAAAGATACCAAAGGTAAACTCCTAAAAATATGTGTACTTGACTTAGGAGGAGGAACCTTTGACATAACTATTATGGAGTATGGAGAGGGTGTTGTAGAAGTTTTGTCTACAGCTGGTGATACACAGCTCGGAGGAACTGATATGGATAACGCTATAATTGATTGGGTAGCTGGTAACTTCCAAAAGAAAGAAGGTATTGATCTTAAGGGAGACAGCAAAGCAATGATTAGAATCAAAGACGCGGGTGAGAAAGCCAAGATCGAACTCTCTACTACATTAAGTACTCAAATTAATTTACCCTACATTACTCAAAAAGATGGAAATCCGGTTCACATAGAAGTTGAACTCACAAGAGCAAAATTGGAACAACTGATTGAACCAACTCTAAGAAGACTGGATCCTATAATGAAAAGAGCAATTGCTGACGCCAAAATGCCTGCTCACAGTATTGATAAAATAATTTTAGTTGGTGGTCCTACGAGAATGCCTTCCGTTCAGAAGAGGTTTAAAGATTTCTTTGGTAAAGAACCTGAACATTCCGTCGATCCTATGGAATGCGTTGCTATTGGAGCAGCGATTCAAGGAGGCATTATAGCAGGAGTTGTTGATGATTTATTACTACTAGATGTGACTCCATTATCCTTAGGGGTAGAAACTTTAGGTGGAGTATTTACAAAATTAATTGAAAGAAATTCTACCATACCCACCGAAAAACAGCAGATTTTTAGTACAGCTGCAGACAATCAACCCGCCGTAACAATAAATGTTTTACAAGGAGAGCGAGCAATGGCAAAAGACAATATCCCCTTAGGAATGTTTCATCTTACTGGTATACCCCCAGCTCGTCGAGGAATTCCACAAATCGAAGTTAAATTCTCAATTGATGCTGATGGTATCGTCCATGTTACTGCTAAAGATTTAGGTACTGGTAAAGAGACAGGGATTACAGTTACCGGAGCAAAAGGGCTTACACCTGAAGAAATTGAAGAGAAAGTAAGAAATGCAGAACAGTTTGAAGAAGAAGACAAGATAATTAAAGAATTGATCGAAGCAAAGAATAACGCAGATTCAATGATTTATCAAACGAAGAACCTGATAGAAGAAAACAAAGACAAAATTGAAGAAAACGAAAAAACTGAAATAGAGTCCGCTCTAAAATCCTTAGAAGAAGACATTAAAACAGATGACCTTCAAAGAATTAAACTGGGAGTCGAAAATTTGCAAAAATCTATGCATAGTTTCTCTCAAAGAATTTACGCTCAACAATCCCAAGACCAAACCTATCAACAAGCGGCTCAACAAGCTCAACAAGCAGCAAGTGGAATGGGAGATATGCCTCCTGGTGGAGTGGGTGGAGTTCCCCCTGGTGATATGGGTGGTGCCGGTGCCGGTGGAGCCTCCTATAAGAAAGATAAAAAAGACAAGGATAAAAAGAAAGTCGTAGATGTAGATTGGGAAGAATCTGACTAAATTATTTTTAGACGAGATATGATTAATCTCGATTAAATTTCTTTTTCTTAATTTTATATTTTTTTACAGAATTTATATTAAAAGTTTAAATAATGCTTTTTAGATATTCTAATACCTAAAAAGATAAATTTCATAATTAATTTTAATTAATAGTATTTAAGCCCATTGGAAATTATAGCGAGATATAAAGATCATGAGCCGGAATAACAAACGGGATTACTACGAAGTATTAGGTCTGCAAAAGAATGCAAATGAAAACGACATTAAACTTTCTTATAGACGTTTGGCAAGGAAACTCCATCCAGATCTGAATAAGACCGACCCAAAAGCAAAGGAAAAGTTTATTGAACTTCAAGAAGCTTACGAAGTTCTAAGCGACGCTAATAAAAGAAGTAATTACGATCGATACGGGTTTAGTGGCGTAAATATCGATATGAGTAACTTTTCAAGGGGTGGAATTCCCGGTATTGACGAATTACTCAGATCTATCTTTGGTGGCGGGGGATCTATCTTTGGAGGAGACGATTTTGGATTTGGAAGTATATTTGGCTCTAGAGGTAGAGCACGCTCAGCTCCCCGTCGAGAAGTTGGCCAAGATATTGAAGATTTTGTAGAAATAACTTTTGAAGAGGCTATGTTTGGTGCCAAAAAAGACGTGGTAATCCAGAGATATACTCCATGTGATGAGTGTGAAGGTACTGGAGCAGAAGATCCTTCAAGCGTAAAGACATGTCCGGAATGTGAGGGGTCGGGTAGAGTAAGAAAAATGACTCAATCTGGCTTTGGAACAATAATCCGAGAATCTGAATGTTATGCATGTAATGCTACGGGTAAAATAATTAAAAAAAAATGCTCGGTGTGCAATGGAAGAAAAGTTGTCGCTGAAACTAAAACGATTCACATAAATACTCCACCCGGCGTAGAAAACGGAGTACACCTTAAAGTCCAAGGAGCAGGACATATCCCATCTAGTAGAGCTATTCCCGGTGATCTCTATTTAGGCATAAGAATTGAGGAAAATGATCAATTAATTCGTCGTGGAAACGATCTCTTTACTCCTATTAGTCTAGATGTTGTTACAGCGATTCTAGGTGGAATAATATCCGTTCCTACTTTAGATTATAAGAATAAAAAAAAGACTGAGAGAGAGATGAAGATTCCCCCCGGAACTCAGCATGGCACAGAATTTAGAATTAAAAA
Organism: Promethearchaeota archaeon; assembly: GCA_019894855.1. Classification (GTDB taxonomy): domain Archaea; phylum Asgardarchaeota; class Lokiarchaeia; order Sigyniarchaeales; family SOKP01; genus SOKP01. The sequence goes on along the minus strand of JAGXNS010000035.1, from coordinate 3,819 downwards.
TAGAGGCGCCTCATATCTCAGAGGGAAAGGTAAAGGGGACCAATATGTAGTAGTTTCTGTTGAAATTCCGAAAGAAGTTACTGAAGAACAGAAAAAATTATTAGAGAAATTCAAAGATTTAAATTAGCAGCAATTATTTATTTTTAAGTCTATTTTGATTGGTAAGTGTTATTTCAATAGCTTTTACTTCAGCTCTGGATTTGATTCTTGTGTTACGCTGTAAATGTTCTAGAATTTTTTTTTCATTGTAACCCTTGTGATAGAGTTGTATAAAATTCTCAACTACGCTTTCGTTGAGAAAAAAGTATCGTGTATTCAGAAAAACAATTAACCATTTTTTCTTTTTCTGATTTTTAGATAACGAGAATAGAATATTCCTAACATCCTCTAAAGGACGCTCCAATTTATTAGAAATTTCTTTGTCGTTTATAATTGGATATTCTCGAATTATTTTTAGAAGTTTTTTCTTAGAAGAAAGTGAAATTAAAAAAGATACTAAGTACACTACGAAAACTAAACTTGCTAGGTATATTCCTACTAAGTGATCATTAATATAGAGAATTAGTATAATTCCTAAAGCGATATAAAATATGCTTGTCTTAAGGAAATTGATATATTTGGACATAGGAGTCACCTTACGGTACTTTCAATAAACGGCGCTTTTAGTTTGTTCCGTTCTTTTCTATTCTCAGGAGTCCTAAAGTTTTGTATTGCACTTTCAATGGTTTCGAGTTTTATTGAATACTTTTCGAAGAGCTCGGTAAAACTATTAATATCGATATCGCTATTCTCATAGAGAATCTTTAATTGTTTTATAGTTCGACCGATACCTGCTTTGTTGTTTTTTAACTCTTCAATTTTATTAAAGTTTACCAAAACGTCAGCCATTAAATTCTTATACCGTAAATAAGCGTCGAAGTTAAGCTCTGTTTGTTTGTATTTGGTTAAAAAATCAGTTGTTCTTGGAATAAATGGGGCAAGATTTTCAGGAACGATTATAAGTGGTTCCGGATCTTGAATCTCCCATGCTTCGCTATCGTCTATAAGCTCCTGGTCGTTTTCTATAATATATTCATTTACTATTGACAAATTATTTTTTATGCAATCTTTTTCAAAAGAGTTTAGAGTTTGTTGCAGCATGATTTCCCATAAATCTTCTGCTTTGTGGTAGTAATAGTTTGCTTTCTTCTGCATTTTTTCTATGTTTTCCACATTTATTTCCTCAGGTAACAATATAAATAAGGATTTAGCTTTCAAATGGCACGCTCTGCCTATGTCATATTGATATTGAGCTTTATACTGATTTTCCTTGATTTTTTCGTATCTTTTAACAAATGCTAATCGTTTGGTTAATGCGCTCAATCCTGCTGATAATTTCGCTGCCATTGAATAATTCCTTTTATTTTCTTCACTTGTAGTAGCAAGAGCTTGAGCAAATATTCGAGAATCTTCAGAATTTAATTCAAGATTCTCAACAGATAATGTAAGACCTTTAGTTTCTTGTCTAGTACATGCAGCACTGAAATATGCTGCAGTTTTATACATCTTACTACATTCTACCATAGCCACTATTGCGTTTTCCATTAAATTTTCTGCTTCGTATTTTTTAGAAAGATGTGAATATGCTTGCGCTGAAATCCATAACACGCGCGAACACTCGAATATTAAATCCCATATTTTTATTTCCTCTTTATCTATTGGATCATAGAAAGTATTAGAAATATCTAGTTCTTTAAGGATCTTAATTTGACTTTGGGTTTTATAATTCACATTAAGGATTTTTACATAATCTAATATGTAATTAAGCTCAGAAAAGGAATACCCTTCATTTTTCCAAAGTGTCTCTTCTAAATTCTTAATTTTATAGTGTAGAAAACGAATTTTTTGCATTGTTCCTAACGGGAAAAAGGTTTTCAGAATTGATGGGCTGCTTTTCGGTTTTTTTTTACCTGTTTTTATATCAATTCCATAACTGGCCCTCTTAGTCGACTTAGCATCAATATTTTCCATTTTTTGATAGCGTCTTTCCCTCTTTGGAGTTTGTGTTTTAACAGCTGATTTTTGAGGATATTCCTTAATTTTTAATTTTGATGAAATAGAAACTTTTTTTAGTTTTGAGGCGTTTGGAATTTTAAATTCTTTTTTCTGTTCATGGGTTACTATTTCAATAATCTCTTCTTCTCTTTCGCTTATCCTCATACTCTCAAGATATTTATTTGCTATATTGATGTACCTTTTTGCATTCGATATTTCAATACCCTTTAGTCTGGAAATATCTTCTTCATTGGATGAAGCAAGTTTCTTTATGGAATCTAAAGAAATCTTGTGTCGGTTCGTTCCAAATAACATTAGATCACAAGCTTTCGTTCCAGTAATTGACACTGCTGGAGATTTATTTTTTTTAATAATGTTTTTGATTCTTTCTCTTGTCCTCATACTCTTTAGATGCTTCTTAGCGAGTTCTATGTAACTTTGCGCGTTATGAAATCCAATACCATCTATTCTAATCAAATCTTCTACAGAAGAAGATGCGAGTTTTTCTATGGAATTTATCCCTCTCTGTTTCATCTTTTCTGCATTTAATATTCCGATACCATTTGCTATTTGCATAATTGAGTGCATATTAATCAATCAATAATGAATTCTTTACCTATATTATACTTATTCAATAGTTCATTTTAAACTTAACCATCCTTCCGACAAATTTAGAATAAAGGAAATATGTTTTGTTATAACAAAAGGTAAACTAGCTGAGAACAATCTAGGTATAACTTAAGTTATCCCGAAATTGTCAGTTTTCAATTATATAAATATAAATGAAATTTTAAATTCACTTAAAGATAACAAAAAACTTCAATTTTTTATACTATTATAATTTTATCTGTGTTTTTTTTAGATTTAGTTTCTTCTATTTGTTGTTTATTAATTATGCTTTTTTTCTCAGGATTTTTTAATTTTTCAATAGCATTCTCAATTGTTACGATTTTGGTTGAATATTTTTCAAAAAGATGAGTAAACTCACTAATATCAACATCATTATTATCATACAAAACTCTCAATTGTTTCAATGTTCGACCGATCCCTGCTTTCCTATTTTGTAATTCCTCCATTTTGCTATAATCAACCGAAATTTCTGAGAGTAAATCTTTATAACGTCTATAAGCGTAAAAATTGAGATCTTTTGGTTTGTATTGAGTTAGATAATTAGTAGTCCTTGGTAAAAATGGTGCTAAATTTTCTGGAACTATGATTAGCGGCTCCGGATCTTGAAATTTCATGGCTTCATTATCTTTTATAATTTCAACATCATTTTCTATGATGTGTTCATTAACGATTGACAAATTAATTTGTATGTTTTCCTTTTCATTACTTGAAAGTTCTTTTAAGTTCTCTAACATGTATTCCCATGTTTCTTCCGCTTTGAAAAAATAATAATTAGCTTTTTTCTGTATATCTTCAATGATTTCTTTATTTTCACCATCATCTGACATATTTATTAATAATTTAGCTTTCAAATGACAAGCTTTGCCTATATCGTAATTATATTGAGCTTTTAACTGTTTTTCCTTTACTTTATCATATCTTTTTAAAAAGTATAATCTTTTTGTTAATGCACTCAATCCTGCATATAGATTTGATGCCATTGCTAGGTTTTGTTTTTGTTCTTCGCGCGTAGCAGCGAGACTTTGAGCGAGAATCCGGGATTCCTCAGAATTCAGTTCAAGGTTTCCAGCAGACAATGTAGTTCCCCTGTTTTCCTGGCGAGTACATGCCGTACTAAAATATGCTGCAGCCTTATACATTTTACTACATTCTACC
>JAGXNS010000034.1 GCA_019894855.1 Promethearchaeota archaeon | reverse complement strand
ACTTGGAGGAAAGGAGATTTCATTCAACAATTACTTAGATATTGATGCTTGCATTCAAATGCTAATGGATTTTGATAAGCATCAACATGTTGCTGCGATTTTAAAGCATACTAGCCCAAACGGGATTGCGATCGATAAATCGGATCAATTAATGTCTATTAAGATGGCGTATAAGACAGATCCCCTTTCAGCCTTCGGAGGTATATGGGGTGTAAACACAGAATTGACTGCAGATGCGGCAGACTTTATAGTGAATAAAAAAAATATTTTCGTCGAAGTTCTAATGGCTCCTTCCTTCGAAACTGAAGCTTTAGAGATATTGAAGCAAAAACAAAACATGAGAATATTAGAATATGGTGACTTACTAAACAAACGAGATTTAATCTACGAAAACTACGAAATTAGGGGAGTGTTGGGTGGTATTTTAGTTCAAGAATACGACTTTAAGCCAGTTATCAAGGAATGGAATGTTGTGAGTAAAAAGCAAGTAACTGAGGAAGAAAAGGAAGCCTTAATTTTTGCTTATAAGGTTTCTAAGTGGACAAAATCTAATTCCGCTTGTTTTGCTCAAATTTACGATAATGGCGTCTATACTATCGGTATAGGTGCTGGTCAGCAGAGTCGAGTTCATGTAGTAAAATTAGCAGCGCAAAAAGCAATAGAGTTCGGCCATGAAGAGGAATTGAAGAATTCTGTTATGGGGACGGATTCATTCTTCCCTTTTCCTGATGGTTTAGAAGCTGCAGTAAATGTAGGTGCGAAGTCTATAATCAATCCAGGTGGATCTAAGAGGGACGCGATGATTATAGAACGAGCTGACGATTTAAATTGTGCATTAGTTTTTTGTGGTAAGAGAGTTTTTCGTCATTAGAAAAGTTATCATAATTTATTTGAAATTCCAGATATTTTTTAGGGTTCTAACACGCGAACCTATCTGAGCGTTTTTATATCAGCAGAAAAAAACTTTTTAAACCCTTACGAATAAATTAATACACCAATTAGTAAAAAACTTTTTTTACTGAGCGAGGATTCTATGGATTTTTTTTCAAGAAACTTACGGGAAACTCTAGAAGCAATAAATAAACTAATAGATAATAACATTAACTTAGTTACTACTAAAAGTATTAGAAGATGCAACCATATTAAGGCCTCAAATCGTTCAAAGATTAATTTTATTTGGAGATCTCTTAATTTTTTAGAAAAGGAAGGTTTTTTAGAGATGAACGGTCAGTATTCTCCTAAAACTTATAAAATTAAATCACATCAAAAAATAGATATTGACGATATAATCTCTCAAATTGAAGATAATAGGAAGTAGTTTTCTATATTTATTTCAGTATTAAACTAGATGTAATTTAGCCAACAATTCTTCTAATTTTTTGCGATCTTCTTTATTATCCTCTTTGATTATTAATCTTTTTTGGTAGAAAATGATATTTCCATATTTAAGCTCTAATTCGTTGAATAACTTTACCCATCTATTGAAATTTGAGATTAAATCTATAACTTCCGGATCCCCCTCAAAATATTTAATATCATCTCTTTTTTCGTTTGACAATAAAAGAGATTTATATTTTTTGAGAGTAAAACCTTGTTTTTTTAAAAGCGTTGAGCTAGCTTTTCTCACGAACGCTTCTAAACCACTTCTCCAGCGAACATATTTTTCGTTGATCATGTCTATTCTTTCTTGGATAAGTTTTATCTCTTGGGGGTAGATTATCTCCTCGCGTTTTATTAAAATTTTTTTTAATTTTTCAAATTCAGTATTGAATGTTTTAGTATATGCATTTATCATTTTTTCAAACTCAAATAGAACTGTATTATAATCTTGGGCAAATATTACATCAGAACTAGCAAATGTTAGCGTTTCATTATCAAAAGTACCTTTCAACTGTTTTGTACTAATTAAATTATTAAAAATAGATGTTAAAACCTCTATATCCTTATCATCTAGAATTTTCCCGTAAAAAAAATCGCTAAAAGAAAACATAAAACTATTTTCTAGCATCAAATTTTCTATTCCTTTTTCAGTGTAAAAAACTAGTTTTCCTTCAAGATTATGAAAAATACCCTTAATTTTTTCATCATTTTGTAGATCCTTTAGTATATCTTCTACAATGCTAGAGGTAATATCTATATCTCCTAAATAAATCAAATTCTCAGATTTAGATTTGGAGATTAACATCGACTTTATGCCATTTTTTGATTCCTCGATTTTTGTTTCATTAAAAATGAGAAATTCTCCTTTTTTAAAATAGGTTAATCCTAAATCATTGATAAAATCTATAAAAAGATTATGTGGCATACCCGTTTTCTCAATGTAATCGTTAATGTTGATTTGTTCCTTTCCTTTTATTTCTTCTCCTATTAATTTTAAATTTTCGTCTAATTTAGTAAGAATATGACTCCTTTCGATGTTTAACTTTTTTGCTATTAAATTTATCTGTCTTTCTTTCTCGGTTGGAACTGTTATAGCGTTTATTTCTTCGATCTTCTTATTTAGAAATTTCGAATAATAAAAAATTTCTTTAGTTTTGTCAAATATTCCACTTCTAATATCTATAAAACTTTCTAAAATTTGAATTAATAATACTTTTTTTATATTTAATTTATTAGAGAGCATCGGAATTGAATAATAACCAATTAATCGCGAATTTTCAACTTCCTTTTTAACTTTTGGCAAGCCTACATTAGTCAACCATTGAGTTCCTGCTCTAAAATGAGTTAAATAACCTTTTGGTAGATTTTTTATTAATTTAATAAAATCAATATCTACTAAACGTTCTCTATAAGATTTGAGATCAATTGAAGTATTTTTCGCTGCTTGTGTGTTAATTTGTTGCTGTATTTTTTTCAAAGAGTAGTAGGCATCTTTATTTTTTCCTATCAGGAAAACTCGCTTAGTTGAATTCGATATATCTGTTATAATTCCATTAACAAAATCAGGAGGTAAATGATTGTATTTCTTTAAATTCACCATGCCCTTTTCTTGAAATTTTCCAATCAATTCTGATTTGAGGTTGTTATATGAGTAAAAATAACCCAATTTTGAATAAAATCCCTTAATGTGCTCCAACTTAATTAGCGTATTTAAAAATAATCTTAATTCCTGTTCAGTATCAATTATGGGAGAAAATATCTTGAGCAATTGTTTCTTCTGCAAATTATCCTTTTTTAGAAACACAGCTACCAATTTTTCTTTTTCCAGCTCATAAATATGAATTTTTTTTTCTTGTTTTTTAAGATAAAAATAAATCTTAAGGTCTTTACTGTTCAAACTTTTTAAATTCTGTAAGAACTTCCTTGCTTTTCCTTCAATTTCAGCTGTAGGCATTAAAAAAATATTTCTTTTCATTAGTAAAATGTTCTGTATCTTGTTAATGAGCTCTTTTTTATCTATTCCTTCTGTTATCAAGTCATTAAATGATGGAAAAACAATTTTTACATAGGATAATAATTCAGAGTACGGTTTTGTTTGTTCTCTGCTATAAAATTTGTTAATTAGTGATATAATAATCGTTCGTAAATCGAATAAATTCTCAAAACTATAATCGAGACATTTTTTTAAGAGTTTAATTAAACTGACTAAATTTTCTTCGTTCTTTTCAACACTTAGAGCCTCTATTAGATCATTTTTATAATTGCATATTAAATCAGAGTGTTCGGTTGCAACTTCATGTAAAAAATAATGTATGTTATCTCGAACATCCCTGTCAATATCATTCAAGTTTGCCATAAAGCTTGGTAAATAAGTTTTAATGCCGCTTTTATCTGAAAGCATAACGAATCCTATGATAATGAGAGCATTCACTCTTGTTTTGGAATTAGTTGAACGAGTTAAATTCTCTATATTCTTTAAAATGTTTTTACCTATTAGTGTGGAATCTTGCTCTGCTAAAACGCTAAGAATATAAGTTATTTGGATTTCAGATTCTTGCTGTTCTAATAAATCATTAAGTTGTTCAACGACAAGTTTTACTTTTTCAGTTTTATTTTTATCAAGTAGCTTATTGAGCTTCTCAACTAAGAAATAAAGAACTTGATCTTTTTCAAACTCTTCCAAATTAAACATTGTTAACGATTCGTAATGTTTACTCCAATAATAATTTTTTGAAAGGGTCAATCTCTAATATATCCTCAATATCCCGAAGGATTATTGTTGGTTTTGCTTTTTCCAAGCTCAATTTAGTACCATGACCAGAAAGTAACGCAATACTCTTAACTCCTGCGTTATGAGCACATTCAATATCCGTAGGAAGGTCTCCGATTAGATAAACATTATTTTTTTCAATTGGAGATCCTAACTCCTTTTTATGTTGTTGTAATGCTATAATAACAGGATGACCGTGAGGTTTTCTTACAGGCGTATCGTCGCGGGAAACATAAACAGAAAAAAACTCGTCTAATTTTAGCCTATTTCTAAATATGGCTAGCCGTTCACCGCTCGTATTTGACACAATCCCAAATTTGACACCACATTTTTGTAAATCGGTTAATATTTCTCTCAGTTTTGGTTTTAGAGTTTCGTACTTCTCATATTTAGGATACATCCGCCTAAACCTAATAAAAAATAAGACTCTTTTCCATCTACTCGGAATGTAATTCTTGAATACTCTGTAAACATTGATAATAGCCTTAATTTTGTTCTTTGAATCAGATTCCTCAAAAAGGCGTGCTATATCAATTAATCTTAAAGATTCTGTGTTTCTCCAGTTATAAAAGTTTTTTTTAAGGTGAACTAGAGCAGCATACTCAAGAGATTTTTGGGTGATCACACAACCATCGAAATCAAACAATAAAATTGGGGGATGTGTCATGTAATAAGGAGAATATAGCCAAATTCTTAAATCTAATTATAAATAGTAAAAATAAAAAAAAAACACGGATTTATTAGGTTTTTAATTTGAATTTTATTTTCTGTTGATTTATGCGTCCAATTCGTCTGGTTCTATTGAGACGTGGCTCAATAAATAGTCAATGTGCTTCTGTTTTTTATTGATATTTAGTACTGTCGGTAAATTTATTACATCTCCGTGACCAGGCATGAGCGTAATTGAACCCGCGCGTAAGATAAAGAATTCAAATACATCTGGGATATCCTTCTTGATTCTTAGGCTTTTTGTGGGCATTCTCTCAGCAGAAGAAAATATTCCTTTCTTATGATAAATTTCGTTTCTTTCAATTTTCCAGTAATCAAATCTTGAACTCAAAACAACGAGTCCTAAAATAAACGCCATTATAATAGTAGTTACTAAGTAGAATTCTGCTGTTAAACCCGGATCAAATCCTTCTCCTGCAGTAAGAGGGGCAAACAATCCAGGTACTAGAAAAATAAGTAGTAAAACTACAACAACGACAACCATAATTAACACGAAAAATTTTGAACTACTAAAATCGAAAGCGACAATAAACATGTTAACGAAAAATACAATAAGCCAGAAATTACCAAACGCCGCTTCAGGTTCGCCAACGACCATCTGTAGAAGCCATAGAACAAACGAAACGAGTGTCACAGGCCAGAAAAAAATAACTTTTGGGTAAGACCTTAAGTAAACTTCGGTTACCGGTTTAGGTGGTGTGTCAGGCATTTTATTCACAAATTTTAATTCGATTTATTTTTTTTATTTAAAATGAAGTGCTTAACTTCAATATAGATTTTTAGGTTAAAAAATGTTCTTATCAATTAAATATCAAATGATAAGAGATTTAAGATTTTAAAGAGTATTAGAAGATTAATGTAGAGGCGTAGAGTTAATAAAGATTAGAAAAAACTTTTTATTGATTGGACCATCCTATAAGAATAGTCTACTTGCTGATTACCGTTATCACTTATGTTCATGTGGCCCGGAAGTAGATATTTAATGTCTAAATCATTTACAAACTTAATTGAATTGATTAGAGAATCTAAGGATCCTCCTGGAAAATCGTATCTTCCAAAACTTCCACCAGTAAATACTAAATCTCCGGGAATCAAAATTTTTTTAGTTTCCTCGTAATAACAAACTGAGCCATGGGAGTGTCCTGGAGTATGAAAAACTTTCATAGTAAAATTTGACCCAATTCGAATGAGTTCATCTAATTTCAAATCAACTATGTCTAGTGGTATAATTTCTAGACCAAACGTAGCTGGATTGATTCCAAGGTTACCAGGAAAAATTTTTGATTCGTTCCCTTCTCTTAATATTTTTGCCGTTTCTCCAAAAGCATGTATGGTAGGCGGATTTTTTTCTAATAATTCGATTAATGGGTAAAGACCAAGAACATGATCCACATGTTCGTGAGTTAGAAAAACCCTTGTTATTTTTTGATAATGTAAACCTAAATTTTCCATTCCTTCAAGTAATCCTTTTAGACTGATGCCATTGCCAGAATCGAAGAGTGACAATTCCCCCGTAGCGTCGTCAACTAGTATAAACTGATTGCAATCTAACATAGGGGATTCCCCGAAATAATACACATCTTTAATAACACTTCTACCTAATTTTACAGAGCTGTTTGAATCTGGAAAAAACATAATTATTCAGTGTAAATATTTTACACAAAAAAACACCTCTTAACTTTAATGTTTTTCTCTTTGCTCATATAAAAACAATTAAAATTGAGAGAATCAATTAAATAATATGGAAAAGCATTCAAACAAAAACTTGACGGAAGAGCCTAATATTGAAAATCTGAAAAAGAAAGTTGGATTTGGAATTAAATTTTGGTTAGAATTTCAAGATAATCAACGTGAAAATATTTTAGGCTCTGGATGGGCAAATCTTCTTGAAAGTATTTATTTGACAAGCGATAACGAACCCAAGTCTTTAACTCAAGCAGCGAAAGAATGCGGATATTCCTACAAATATGCGTGGAACATCTTAAACAAGATAAAGGAGAGAACTGGAAAATCACCTGTAGAAACCAAAAAGGGAGGTATTGGAGGGGGAGGTTGGGTAAAGTTGAACAATTGGGGTATATATTTAATGAAAACTTATAAAAACCTCTTAGTTGAATTACAAGAAGTCGAAAAGAAACTCGAAAAAACCTTCAAAATTGATTAAGAAGTGTAGTTTATTTTTATAATAGGTTTTCACAACACAGTAAATACTTAGCATTTGGAGTTGTTACCAGACATCAATCATGGAAGGGCTATTTAAATAACTATAAGATTAAATAAACATCTATTATAATATTCTAATTATCTGTCCTCTTTTGGAAAAATTATTTAATTAGGGAAAATCATTTTATAATATTATTGTATTAATACTTAAATTTAGAGATTTATATAGAAGAACATATAATCTTAAAAATTACAATTGATTACTTATGGCAATACCTCTCCCCGGAACACCAATTATAGTAGATATTGGTTCAGCGTATACTAAAATAGGATTCGCTGGAGAACCAAGCCCAAGATTTGTATTTCCAACAATTACGGGTAAAGAAAAATATAAAGCTGTCATGGTCGATGTAAACGCTCGTAACATCTACGTAGGCACGGACGCAAAAAAAATGCGTGGTGTTCTTAAAATTAAACATCCAATAGAAAGGGGATCGATTATGGATTGGAACGACTACTATGAGATTTTGAATTACATCTTCTATTCACTTCTACGAATTGAAAATCTTTCTAATTATCCGGTATTATATACTGAACCCCCGTTCTTACACCAAGAAACTAAAGAGTATATTGCTCGCGTTTTGTACGAAACGCATAGAGTAAAGAGTCTAATAATGATTCCTACACCTGTGTTGTCTCTATTCAGCGTAGGATTAACAACTGGAATTGTAATAGAAAGTGGCGATGGTACATCGTGGGTATGCCCAATTATAAGTGGGGAGATTGTAGATCAAAGCGTCCAAAAATTAACATTAGCAGGAACAGATGTTAATCAACATCTCAAGAATTTATTAATGCGAGAGGGAATAAATATAGAGTCGAGTGCAGTAGATGAGATTATTAAAGAAATAAAAGAAAAAAACTGTTTTTTTGCATTAGATCCTGAAAACCCTCCTAATATGGATGATACCTTTAGCTTCACTATGCCAGATGGATCAAATATTAATATTCCTAATTACATATTTCATGAAGCTCCCGAAGTATTATTCAAACCAAATTTATTAGGTTATAACATTTTAAATATACCACAAGCGGTAATTAATAGTGTCAAAAGTATTGACAAGTATTACTGGAGCGACCTTTTGTCTCATATTATGCTTTCGGGTGGAAATTTATCATATTCTGGCTTCGAAGAACGATTACGAATTGAGCTCGTTAAATTGGTCCCTCAACTTGGAAAAATACCAAAACCAAAACAGATAAAAGCCTCGAGAAACGAAAGGCAAAAAATGAAATTAAAAGAAAGGAGTGCAAAGAAAGAAGATACATGCCCTCATTGTGGGGTTTTAGTAGATTTAACTGATGGTAAAGAATATTGTCCTTCTTGTAACGGGAGAATTATTCTGCCAGAACTTTCAATTGGCAGCACTACATTAGCTAAGAAGCCTAAGTTGGATAAAGGTGATATTTACTGTCCAAATTGTAAGAAGAAGATAGAAGATGCAGCATCTATTTTTTGTCCTTATTGTGGGGGAAGCTTTCAATCGAAAACATTACCAGAGGTACCGAATGAAATAATAAAACAATCTCCTCCTGCTATGGAATTTTCTGGATTTTATGAGGCTTCTGATGAGGTTATAAGGTTTTTTGTACCCGAAAATCTTCAATTTGCGATTTTTAATGGTGCTAGTATAATTGGATCACTCCCCTCATTTCAAAATTTATTTGTTAGCTATGAAGAATTTAAAACCAACAGTGCTGCTTTGTACAAAAACATAAGTGAAATATTTTAGTAATACTATTTTGCTTTCAAATTTTTAATTTTATCGTAATTTGCATGATAATCCAACTATAAACTCAAAATATCGTTAATTTTAATTAATTTAAAAAATTAAATTTAGTTAAAACCAGATTGGGGTTTGTATTTAATGAAAAACAAACATCGGAATTTATCACTAGGACTATTACTCATTATTACTTTACTTTGTAGTATTACACCTGTAGCACTAGCGAAGACCCGGCAGAACCACTTAATTGATTTTATTTACGATACACAGAATGCTGATGGTACTTTTGGCATTGCTGATCAAGATACAGCATATGCTATAGAAATTATAGATTATTTCAATGCATATATTGTAGAAGTCTTATTTGAGGCAACTAAAAGTGTAGATATCCCGGAATTCAAAGAATTTCTGATAAATCAAATACAAACTATGTTTAATGATGGAAATATTGATTTGTACAAGTTATTATATTATCTAGACGCACTTAACAGAATGGAGTCTTTAGGAACGTCTTTAGATTCAACTCTACACAATAATATTTATCAGTATTTAAATGAAACTAATCAAGTTGAGGGTGGTTTTGGCTCCACAAATACATCAACGACAGCAAATATGGTTTCAACTTTCGTTGCATATAATATTTACGCCATAATAGATGAAGCAGTTGTAAACCAGATAGTCCATAAAACCTGGGTTCTGTCATGTAATAATACTGATGGTGGTTATGGCGGAAATCAATCTTTATCTTCTACAATAGTCACGACTTATTTTGCCGTTTATCTTGTCGACGCACTAGGAGATGTAAATGATCTTGTCAACAAAACTAAAACTTTAGAATATTTTAAATCCTTTTATGTCGATGATCCAGATAACACTGGAAATTTTGGTGGGTATTTGCCCGATTTTCTCGCAGACAATACTCTGTTAAGTAGTACGTTTTACTGTGTTAAAGGTATTGAGCTGATAGATGAAAGTGAATTGAATGGAGTTACTACAGTAAAATGGGTTTTAAATCACCAAAACTTTCTCGATGGTGGCTTTGGTGATTGGGTTGAAGGAAATGATCAAAGAGGATCATCCGTTAGTGCATCTTTTTACGCATTTAAACTTCTAGATACTTTTGATTCGTTAGAAGAGTTAAATGAAGATATATTCACGGTTGAATTAAACGTCTTACTTTTAATAATAATTCCTTCAATTATTGCCATAATTATAGGAATAATTTATTTCTTCATTCGACGGCGAAGAATATAAACCTTCTCCAACATTTTAATAAGCCTATAATAATCGTTATTTATTTGTTTGAATATCTAAATTAAATTATAGTTAATCTAATTTCTCTCTCAATCATAAATATTAAGAAAAATTATGGGAAAAATATTAAACGGAAAAGAATTAGCAGAAAGGCTGAATTCAGAATTAAAAAACAAAATTACTTTGGATTATCAAAGAACGGGTATTAAGCCAAAATTAGCTGCTATATTAGTAGGAGACGATCCCGCATCAAAATTGTATATTACTATTAAAAGAAAGACATGTGCTGAAATTGGGATCGATTCAACTTTAGTTAAGTTAACCAGAGAATGTACAAAAGCAGAACTATTTACAAAAATCAGTGAGTTAAACAACGACACAACCATTCATGGGATTATTTTACAATTACCTTTACCTGTGAAGTTTAAACCCTCTACTCTTGAATTCATAGAAAAAATCGATCCCCTTAAAGACGTGGATGGTCTACACCCAATCAATAAAGGAAAATTATTCGATTACAACGAGGAAATCGTACCCGCTACTCCTAAAGGCATAATTACGCTTCTTGAATATTATAACGTAGAATTAAAGGGAAAGCATGTTGTTATTATTAACCGATCAAATTTAGTAGGAAAACCTTTAATATTCATGTTTTTAAAGAGGAATGCAACAATAACAGTATGTCACACTTCGACATCAGACTTAGAGAACCATATAAAAAAAGCGGATATTCTAGTAGTAGCTATTGGTCAACCTGATTTCATTACCAAAGACAAAATAAAGGAAGGCGTTGTAATTATTGATGTAGGCACAAGTAGAGTAAATGGAAAGACTCGAGGAGATGTTAAGTTCGAAGATGTTTTTGATAAGTGTTCATGGATAACTCCAAATCCAGGTGGGGTAGGCCCTATGACAGTTAGTTTTTTACTTCAAAACACATATAATGCCTATAAACGCCAAATTAGTGAATAACATCTACTAACAAATCATTTAGTATTTTGAGAAGAAGTTTAATCAAAAATGATTTCAAATTATCGATTCGTTTTATAAAGTTAAACTTATATATATTACTTACAACCTAATAAGGTTAGGATTAAATATATAAGATAATATCGCTTTAAAATGGCTATTCTGGAGCTTGGTATAAATTTAGGTGTAACGAACATATTAAACAAAAAATACTACGATTCCGATACGGGAGTGGGATTAGATCCAGAATTAAGAGCCGGATTCCTCTCTGCACTCGAAAGCTTCACCTCTGAAGTTTTTGGAGACAATATAAATGTAATTTCCTTAGCCTCTTTCAAACTGGTTTGTTATTGTGATTTAGTTGCTTTACCAAACGATGAAACCAATCAGCAACCATTAATATCTTTTGCTATAACTGAGAAAGAAACAGAATCAGAAGTAGTTAAAAAGCATTTAGAAGAAGTAAATTCACTTTTCCTTAATAGATATTCTCTGAATGATATTTTTACAAAAAAACAGAAGTTCTTTAAAAAATTTGAAGAGAGAATCGACGATATTATAGGAGACTTGAGATTAAAAACGGAAGATAGGTTTCGCTCCATATTTTAATTTTTTCTTTAAAAGGCATTTTTAATGAGTTCAAATATAGGACCATTGGCACAGGAAGCATATCAAAAGTATTTAGATGCCTCATCCATTGACGATAAAATAAAGCGTTTAGAGGAATTTATTTCTTTAGTCCCTAAACATAAAGCTACGGAAAAAATTGTTGCTTTAAATAAATCTCGATTAGCTAAGCTTAGAAGAGAACAAGAAGCGGAAAAAATCAGGATAAAAACAACTGGTAAAAAAGCTAGTCCTTTTTCAATAAAAAAAGAAGGAATTCAACTGATTCTAATAAGTGATTATCATTCTCCGGGTGTTGGTAAAACTTCTCTGTTAAATTTATTAACAGGCGCAGCAAGAGATAAAATTGGAAAATTCACTCCAATTCCTGAAATTGGTATATATGAACATGAAAAAGTTCGTTATCAAATTGTTGACATGCCCAGCATAATGCAAGAAGCCTCAACTGGAATAGGAAACGGTAGAGAAATAATCTCTCAATTAAGAGCTTGCGATCTAATATGTTTTTGCGTAGATTTATCGCGTGATTATAAAGAGCAAATGAATTTACTTTTAACAGAATTACATAAATCTCACGTACGAATAAATGTCCCACCCCCTCCAGTTACAATTGAAAAGACAGGTTCTAATAAGATTCAGGTATTTTATTTAACGAGTGAAGCTAAAGAAAATAACGACATTGAAGAATTAACTGAACGAATTAAAGAGATTGCTCATGCCGGGGGTATTCGAAATGGCATAGTCAAAGTTTACGGGAAGATCGAACTCGATCATGTTGTCGATTCTTTAAATCCATCTATAGTATATAAAAAATCTATTATTTTAGGGACAAAAGGGGACTTAGCGCTAACTAAAAATGGTTACGACGAATTAGAGAAATCTTATTCAAATATATTTCCTTTGGTTATCGGAACGAGCGTGAAAATGAGAAAAATCCCCGGTGATTTTGGAAAAATTGTGTTAACTTACTTACAAAAAATGAAAGTCTACACAATGAATAAAGGAATAGTCGCTGAAAAGCCTCTCCTCATCGACTCCAGCCCTAATAAACCAACAATACGAGATGTAGCAATAAAAATCCATCGTAGCTTTTTTGAATCTTTCGATCACGCAATAGTTATTCGGAAAGATGCTAGACAAGAAAAGAAAAAAGTGGGGTTAGATTACGAATTAAAAGAGAATGACATCATTGAGTTGCACACTAAATAATAAAAAAATAGTTCAATATCGCTCAACTTAAATAATCTTCTACATTCGAACTCATTTTTAACAAATTTTGGATGAGTTCAGATAATTCATGCTCAGTTAAAGTATCTTTATCAATCAATTGATTAGCCATATTACGATAAATTTTCCAACCGCTTTCACTAATTAGTTTTAACTTGGTACTAAAAGAGTAGAGACTTAGATAAGAATTTTTAAAATCTCCAGAATGGATAGGATTATTACCTAAGTTTTCAACCGCTTCATTTAATGACACTTTTAGCTTCTCAAGGTAATAATTCAACTTAAACTTCGCATCTTTAATTTCATTATTCAATCTATTTAGTTCATTTTGGTATTTTAGGTAACAATTCTCATCTTTGAGCTTTTCAGATAGATTTATGACAGATTTTGACATAGCTGCTTTTCTTGGGAGAATTATCGTATTCTCAATTTTGTAGATTAAAAGATCTCGTTCTTGAATCAGATTATCAATTATTTCCTTTGATAACTGTTTCCTATGAATCCAAATTGACCTCAGCATCTGATCTGGTCGTTCGAGTAAAGATTTTCGAACCCCTTTTACATTTGCTAATACTAATTCGGTTAAAGGGTGATCTAATATGTCGAACTCTTCCCTATCTCCATCCCAACTAAGAAATAATTGCTCGTATTTATTTAAGAATTTAACTAGTTTTGGAATCAATTTGTTAATCGTTCTTGTATCCTCTTTGTCTGCAACGATTACAGCATCAACTTTGATTTTTGGAATTGAAGTGATTATGACTGTGTAATCACTTAATTCTATGTTTGTTAACTCTTTCGATCGATCCAAAGAGTCATCAAATACCATTTCTGAAACGAATGCTTTCATGGCTGAAATAAAAGAACTGAACATTTCTGTATTTTTAGCATCTGTGCCTTGAAAACTTCTATCGTATATCAATAATCCCGTGTGGGTCTGATAAAGAAAGATTGTATAAATCATATCTACAAGTTTTTTATTAAAATCTTTATATTGAACTGAGTTTAAATAGAGTAATTATTTAATTATCGAATAATATTTCGTTCTTAAATTTATATCATAAGTGACTAAATTCTCTTTACTTCTAATAAAAGGATCATTTTCTAATCCTTTCAATTATATTTGGAATATCCAACAGCTGTTCATTATATATAGGATCTAAATTATATACACCTTTAGAAATGTTTAAGACGCTCTCAAAGGAGTAAATTAAATTCTCTAAATAATTCGTAATATCACCTTTGAAAATCATAATTTCCAATTCATTTTCAAGATATTCAGTAATCTCATTTATTGAAAAATTATTCTCAATTCTTAAATTCAAGATTATTTTTTCTAAATTTAGTCTACCGCAATCACAATATGGTTTATCTTTACAATCGCAGTTGAAAATTTCTGTTGTCCATTTTACAACATATTTTATAAAATCATCTGAAAATGATTTTCTTTTTTTTACATAATTAGCATCCATTAAAGATAGATTGCTTGAGCTGAAGAAATTATTTGAAGAGTATTTTGCTGGTCTATGTTTTGATAAATCAGCTACGACTCTTTTAGTGAGATAAACATTTCTTAAACTTTTTAAATCTAGGACTATTTCGCTAATCTTTTTTTCTTTTTTCTTTAGTTCTTCAACAATGCTTAGAGTTTTCTCAACAGTTAAAAAAGATTTTGCAACAGATTGACCCAGAAAAGTAGCTTTGTATAAAACTCCGTTATTTAGTCGAATAAGGCGATAATTTTTTAATTTATTCATAAACCCTTCTATTTCGTAATTGGCATTAATTAGGTCGTCATAAAATTTATAAATAGCTGCCTTTTCAACGCCTTCATTAAACATTGATATAAAAGCTAAAAGTTCCGTTAACGATCTGTCTTCATCGGGGTGTAGCTCAAAATCTTTGATTTTTCCATTAAGCAAAGAAATCGCAATGTTTTCTTCAGTAGTTTTATTTCGTGATGAATAGTTTTTCCCGGGTTCAATAAGGAGATAGGCTCTTCCCAAGTCGTGCTTTTTCAATCTACCTGCCCGACCTAACATCTGTTCAAATTCTGCTACTGTTAAAACATTTATTCCCATCATAAGCGATTCAAATATAACCTGGTTTGCAGGAAGGTCTACACCTGCTGCCAACGCTGCCGTAGCAACAACGGCTGCTATAGATTGCTTTTGAAATTGCTTTTCAATTATTAATCGTTCCTCATTAGTTAATCCTGAATGATAAGACTTTGTTTTTATATCTCTATTTTGCAGATAAGCTGTAAGAGATTCGCACTTCTTCCTTGAATTCGTAAATATAATTGATTGCCCTTTGAACCCATAACTAGATTTCTCAAAGTACGCAGCCCGCACTAATCTCGATATGTTTTTCAGCTTTATTGATTCATTAAGACATAATATCAAATGGCGTTCAATCGGGACCGGACGATTATTATAATTAATCAATATACAATTTAATTTATTGGCTAATAAATCTGGTGCGCCTATCGTAGCACTCAAATATAGATATTGAGCATCGCTATAAACAGATTTCAGTCTAGCAATTAAACCATCTACGATAAAACCACGTTCTTGATCACTTAAAGTTTGAATTTCATCAACAATTATCGTTCCTATTGAACCCAAATAAGCCTTATTACCGCTTCTTAAAATGTGATCTATCGCCTCGTAGGTGGCAATTATTACATCTGCTTTCTCTAGTAAATCTAAATCTTCCGGTTCTCTCTTTTCTAATAGAGATTCCCCAATCTTCTTTATAACTTTTAAATTAAGGGATTTATATTTAAATTCGAATTCTACAGTTCTTAAACTTGCTAACGCCCTGATTGGAACTAAATAAAGCATTTTTCTTTTATCACTGAGTATTCTCGAAACTCCTGCCAATTCACCAACTAAAGTTTTACCTGCTGAGGTGGGTGCCATAATTAATTGATTAGAACGTTCTTTTATGAGTCCTTTTTCAATTGAAATTGCTTGTATTGGTAAAAGGGTTAAAATTTTCTGAGATTTTAGTAAATCTTTATATTTTTTTTGAATTTCTAGACCGTCAACACTATAGTTTAAATATTTTTTACTTACTTGTGGATTCCTTTCAACATCGTATAGTGTCATCTCTTTGTTATTTACAGGATTAAAATCAACTTTAAAAGAATCCAGAACTCTTTTCGCATCTCTAAATTTCGAGATCAGATGATTAAAGAAATTTTTAAGTTTAGGATTTAGTTTTTTAGATGAAATAAGTCCTGCAGCGCTTGCTTGTTTTACTATTAAGTCTAATGCGCAGTTTGAGCAAATATATTGGTTTTGTAGCGATTTGATCTTAGTTGTTTCGCTTAATAAGGTAAATTTCTTACCTTCTAAACACTTTTTGCAAAAAGTAAGGTTTAAAATTTTTTCTTCTCCAAAGTGAAGATTTCTTAACATATCTTTTATTGGTTTAAATTCATTTGGTTGCGTTTGATCTGAAAAAGCAACAAATTTATTTTTAACATCAAGTAAGAATTTTTTAAACAGTCTTGGGTTTACAGGTTGCGGGCTCCCATCTTTTTGGAGCTTAGTAAAACTCACAGGTTGAAATTTATCTTGGTAATCTAATCCAAAAACAATAATTCCTCTAAAAAAGGGATCACTTATGTAGGAAAACGATTTACTTTTTTTCTTAAATGATTTTAAATAGAAAAAATTAAGATTGAATGACAATTGCTTTTTGTTCTCCCAATTTCTATCAAAAACAATAAAGAAATCTTTAGTAAAGAGAGTTGTCAAAAGAAATATCACTAATTTTGTATAGTAGTCTTGCTAATGTTGTTCAAACAAAAAAAATTAGAATCTAAAATCCAAATACGGTTTTTATCTTATCGTAAATTTGTTTAATTTGCCTTAGCTTAGCCTCATCGCCCTGATTTAAAAAATGTTCTATCCACTGCGCTAATCCTCCGCCTTCCCCTTCCATCCATTGCTTAAAATATTCAACTGCTTGACGTTCTTCTGCTGACATTATTGTTAGTTAGTATTAATTTTAATTTTTACTATATAAAATTATAAATTATTCTATTTTATATCTTTATAATTTTAGATAATAGTTAAAATTTATAATGTGATATTCAATTGACAGATGTTAGAATTAAAACTCCAAATTTAGACGAAATTTTTGAAAAATGGAAACAACGCGCTGCGAGAAGCGATAAAAAAAAGATGGAAAAACAGTTTGGTACTAAAGGGGCTATTTTCTCATTAGATGCAATAAGTGCGGCAGAATATGTTAAAGATACTCAAAAGGAAGCTGCGATTTATTTTGCGTTTAAAAAAACAGTAGGGGAAGTTACAAAAAAAACTGATGAAAAAACCGTTCTACCGCCAAAAGTAGCTAGAGAAATGTTTTATTCGTTTAAAGGTAAAGGAAAGATCAATAAAGACAACTGGAAAGGCGATGATATGGTCGCTATGTACGAAACACTCAAAACAATTCCTTGTAAAAATTGTAATGGGAAGGGTTACATTGAAGCGAAATGTCGGACATGTAAAGGGACAGGAAAGATCGAAGAAAAGTTGCAGGTTTTGACTGGTGAAGAACAAAATAAGGAAGAAAAACCATTTTCATATTCTTGTGGCGTATGTTTTGGCACAGGGACAAATAACGATCAATGCAAAGATTGTGGAGGATATAAAAACTTGTATAAGTACCAAATTTTACCAGTTCCTTTTAAGACTGTTGTGACTGGAATTCCAGTGTTACACAGCAGCGCACAAACTAAATATGAAAAAGAAATTGAGCGAGATCTTCACCAAATGATCGAGGAGGTTGAAGGTATAAGGTTTAACGATTTTAAAGATTTAGAGTCGAAAGCTGAACCTTCGTTAGGTTATTGGAATAAAAATATTAAAAAAACGATAAGTTCTGCAAGCAGTGACCATAAAACCTATTCAAAAGATAAAGAAGCTCAAATCACTACGCAAATTTATCTATTTCCTATGATTCAGATGTTCTGCGAAACTAAGAAGGGAACCAAGTTTGAGATATACAGTTTAGGCTCAGCTAACAAATTTATGATTTACTCAAACTTCTAAACTATCTTGATTTAACCCGATCTTCATTTTTTTTTTAATTTTTGTTTTTTTCTGATAGTACAATCCAATTTCAAGATTTAAATTATATTCAATAAAACCTCTAAATTCACTTTGGAGCTTCAAGCCAAAATCGTAAAAAGAGTTACTAAAACTAAACCAGAATTTATTAAAAAACCCAAATAATTTTTTTTATACATTTATTAAATTTTAAATTTTGATGAGATTAGCTTGTAGGAACTTATTCAAGTACGTCGTATCGATTAAATAACTTCATAATTAATACCAAAAGCCAATACATTTTTTTTGGTATGCGCCCTATTAAAGCGTTAAAACTAGTCATCATATCAGACTGTAATGAATGTCTATTAAGTTCAAAATTCGGGTAACATAAGCCTCCAGTAACTCTAGGCGGTGAGCCAAAACTCTTTACTTTCTTCCACTGTCCGCTAAGTTCTCTTGTTCCTAACCAACTCTTATCAGTATAAATTTGAATAGTACGATCTGATTTTAATTTAATTTCGCCGTAGATATTCACTGATCCTACCCCACCATCGTATTGCATAGTTTCTATTAGAATTAAATTTTCACCTTTCCTAACATAGTCTTTTAAATCAAAAATTTGAATATTATTTTTTAACACAACATAGTTTAACGATTGTCTGGTAATTACATGACCTATAAGCGTGTTATTTAAACTCAATTTTGCAAAGTTCCATCCAATTACTTGCACATAAGCACTTTTAATTTCTTCCTGGATTTCAAAAGTTTTGTTAAAGAATACAGTATCAACTTGATGTTTATTCTTAGAATCAAGATAAATTGTTTCACTTGGGATGTTAGGATTTATCCATTCCATCTTGTCTTTAATTTCTTCGATTTTTTCATTATAAAACTCTATTAACCAGAGATATTTGTTCTTAATCGCTTCAAAACCATCTTTTTTGGCGATTCTCATCCAAATCGACTCGTACTCATCAAGGAGAGAAGTTAGATTTTGTACTAAGTTTTCAATTTCTTCTATTATGTGCTTTTTTAAGCTCATTCTTAGTTTTTTAGGAGTATAGTCTACTAATTTCTTTGAGTTTATTCTTTTTTGACAATAAAATTTAATGTGTTTAGCAATAAAGGTAAAAACCTGTAGGTTTTCCTCATTTTTTAACACATTCAACTCCAATTCTTCACACAATGTTAAAATTTCATCCATATCTTTAATTACAGCATCATATTTAGAAGTTTTAAGATTTCTTTTATGAATTTTGCTTTTCTTATTATAGGGATGGGAGAAGAAGTGATTGTAATAAAAAGTTTGTCGAGTATGTAGGCGATCGTTAGCCTCAACAGTTCTCAATATTTTTATTACTTTCAATAGTCGTGAATCATCAATCCCAAAAAAATGAAATAATGCGCTTTTCCAGAATATAAGGAAATTCATTTCCCTAACAGGATCCCATCCTATTTGAGCTGAATAAATAAAACCGTATATTCTATTCTCTCTTATTTCCTTATTATTATAGTCCCCCCAGCTTGAAGTAATTTCCCCAATTGCTCCATTTTTATAACCGTATTTAATTAAGTTTGTTATATTTTTTTCTGAACGCAATAAAGAAGGAAATAATCGATTATAATCAATGATAGATGGGCTAACAACTAGCGGTAATTTAAATGCTTTAATTTTATCAACAATTGGATGTTTATCTTTGGTATTATATTTCCAATACATGATAATCATGTCCTCTGGTAGCCCGACAAGTACTTCCTTATATTTATAAAGAATGTCGTGATAGATAATGATTTTGGTGTATCCATGCTTTTTTACAATTTCATACACTTTTTTGTAATGTTTTAGATATGCCTGGCTGATTCCTATCTTATCGACATATGCTTTAGATGCACCTTTCCCTACATCCCAGCTTTCATCTGCACCTATGTGGAAATACTCTGATTTAAATACTTCGCGTAATTCCCCAATCATGCTATCTAAAAGAACATATATTTGTTCATTTGCTATATTTAAACTATTCGAACCGGGAAATTCTCCATAATCCCAGTAATTTTCATCATGAAGGATATTTTCCCAGTGCCCAATCGTTTGAAAAATAGGAATTAATTCTACAAAATGTTTTTTTGCATAATCATTTAAATCTTTTATTTCTGCTTTAGAATAAGCTCCTCTACCTTTACCAATATCAGGATATTTTTCAAATTTAAACATATCCTGCATATAAACTAAATAGTAATGGTTAATTTTGAAATGGCTAAGCGTTTGAATGAACTTCTTTAAATTTTCAACAGTTGCTGTTTGACCTCTAGATATATCATCAGACACCCCTCTTATCTTTAATCTAGGATAATCAATAATAGCCACTTGTCTGAGTAAGTCCTTTGAGTTGGTAGAATTTAGAAGCTGAATTAGAGTTTGGATACCATAATAAATGCCTTGAAGAGAATCTGCTTTTAAATACATTGTCGAATCTTCAGAAAAAAGAAAATATCCTTGTTCGATTGCGTTTTGGTTTCTTTTAATCCTATTTAAGTCTAGTTTAGGGAAATATTTTTCGCACAAACTCGTAATCACTTTATTACCCTCTGCTGTATTCTGAGAATTTTTTTCTGACTTTATCTCTAATTCAAATTCTTTTTCGTAATGCTGGAAATGATCTATAAGCTGATCTAAAACAAACCAATCTTCTTTAAGAATATCCGTTAAAATTAAAGAATTTCCGCTGAATTGCAACAGTTGAGTATCTATTAGCTTGTAATAAAGAGGTACCGGAAGTAACGAAATTTGTTTTGAATCTCTTTCAGTTTTAATTAAACTACTTATGCAAATTAACATAATTATAAATTATACTAATCGATTAATTTTAATATTTATTATTTAAAGAAACGAGAGATTTCATCTTTTCTATAATTGGCAAACTCGATCTCAATTAATTCGCTTAAAAAATTTTAACATCGTTAAAATTTCAGCAAGCTCATGCTTAACGCGAGAGAAAAATTATAAATATGGATTCTTCATATAATAAATTGGAAAAACATTGAACTCTTATGTGAGTGTATTATTATTATGAATAGTCAAAAATTATCAAGGAACCCGAATTTTTTAGGATATTTACTTCCTTTTAACTCACTTTCATTGTCTATGATTGGTATTTTTGGCGCTTTTACTTGTGTGGTTACTATGGTAATAGCATTCCCCATCCCAGCCACTAACGGCTTTATAAATATTGGAGATGCTGTTGTTATGATAACCGGATTAATGTTTGGTCCAATTATTGGAGGTATTGCTGGAGGTATTGGGTCTTCTTTAGCTGATTTATTCTTAGGTTATGCAATTTATGCTCCTGCTACACTTGTCATAAAAGGCTTAGAAGGTTTTTTTGTTGGATTAATAGCAAATCCAAAAAAGAATCATAAATGGAATTACAGAGATTTTATTGCAGTTATAGTTGGTGGATTTATAATGATAATTGGATATTTTCTTTACGAGGTTATGATATTTGGACTACCAAGTGCTATATATGAATTTATTTTAAATAGTATAATTCAATTTGGTTTAGGTTCAGTAATTGCCTTGATATTCATTTTCGCAGCAAGAAAGAATATTAAGACTAGTTTGCCACAAGTGTTCGATAAAATATACATCTCTCCTGAATTAATTGAGTAATTAAATAAAGTCCCAAGTTGAAACCCTTAAATTTACGATCGATCGTAAAATTTATATTTTTTATATCATCATTTATCTAATATAAGGAAACAATATGGTGTAATTATCATTCTTGGATGGATAATTTTATTTAGTGTTTTAGGGAGTATTGGAGCTATTTCAGCAGCTGCTCTTTTTGTGCTATTAACAGAAAGAGTTCAGAAATCGCTCATTTCAATGTTGATCTCATTTGCGACTGGAACTTTGCTCACAGCAGCGTTATTTGGTTTAATCCCTGAAGCAATAGAGAGTGCTGGGGGGGAACCCCATACTGTAATGCCGTTTGTTTTGGGTGGCATTCTTTTTTTCTTTTTCTTGGAAAAATTAATTATCTGGCGAAATTGCGCTGACGAGGACTGCGATGTTCACGCAGCAGCTGGGCCTATTATCTTGATTGGTGATGCGTTTCATAATTTTATAGATGGAATTGTCATTGCTGCGAGCTTTCTTACAAGTTTTACCGTTGGAATAAGCGTAAGTTTCGCAATAATTGCTCATGAAGTTCCACAGGAGACAGGGGATTTTGGAATCCTTTTACACGGCGGTTTTTCAAAAAAGAAAGCTTTTATGCTTAACTCGCTATCAAGTATAACAACAATTCCAGCTGCTATAGTCAGTTTTTTCATTTTGGGAGAAATGTCCTTTATCGTGCCTTACGCCCTAGCAATTTCAGCAGCAAGTTTTTTATACATTGCATTATCAGATTTAACACCAGAGTTACATCAGAAGTGGGGGTTGAAGCACTCAGTACAACAATTAATTTTAATTTTATTAGGGGTCACGGTAATGATCTTAACCATGAGTGTCATGGGTCATAATCATTAGATTATCAAAAACAAGTAATTAATCGAGCTATGCAAGATTTAGATTATATTGTCATTAAGTTTTTATTTCGAAAGAGTGTTCCTATAAAAGTTGGAAAACTTGCTAAAGAACTCAGTATTCCTCACTCTACATTAGGGAGTTGTATTATCAGATTAAAAGCAAAAGGATTTGTAAAATATGAGGCTTACCGTGAAGTTGAATTAACTTCTAAGGGTAACGATTTAGCAATTGAACTAAATAGACATGCAAGACTCTTGGAAGTTTTTCTTCATAACGAATTAGGTTTAAAACCAGAACTTGCGCATAGCGAAAGTGAAAATTTAAATCTACTTTTCTCATGTGAAACCATAAATAAAATTTGTGAGAAATATGAGCATCCAAAAAAATGTCCTTGTGGAGAGGTAATCTTAAGTTCTAGTCACTGTGGATGTGAAACTGAGATAAAAAATAGAGTATAAGAATTTAACTACTATATAATTGCGTTACTAGCGTAGGCGGTCAAAATTTGACCAAAAAATAAGTGGTGGGAAGCCATATTTCCAGACTGACATGAGTGAACAATTTTGCACTCATACGCAAGTGAGCAATCTTTAATCGTAGGAACTTTTGTTCGTTTCCCTTTTATAGTTTCCAGTCCTGTTTCCTTAAATTTATCAACGCTTCTTCCTGAGAGCGAGCCAGTAATATTTATTGTGTCAGCAATTTTTTTAGAGGGAATATTAACCGTAAATTCCCGCACACCTTCAGTTAACAACTCGAAAGTATAACGTGACGGCGCTACTGCTATAGTTATCATGGGAATCATCCAAAGCTCTCCAATTGTTTTCCATAACAGAGCCATTACATTTATTTGTCCATTATTATCCATAGAAACTACATGAGCAGCTCTAGACATAAAGTGATCTATATATTCATATGGATCGATTTCTTTTCTTCCTTCATCCATTCCAATCATATTCTCATAGAAATATCGCAAAATAAAAGATTTAGGCTTTGAAAGGTTTATCGTGAATAATTTTTTCTATCGCAATTAAACAGGCTTCCTCCCAGTCATCATTTGGGTCAATTCCTTTGGAACAATCTGAACACCAATCGTCGGAATATCCATCATCGAAATCGTCGCTTTCTAAATCGCCATTTAAAGTCCCACCGCAATAAAAACATTCACTATCGTCATATCTATCTAAAATTTCTGCAATTAACTCAACTTTTTTCCTATTGTTAATTTTTACCACCTATCTCTCTCTAAAAATCTTTACTATAATATGAGTCTAAGATATAAAAAAAGTATAGGTGAAAATTTTATTAAAAAATGTGAAAAATTAAATTTTACGGAAAGAATCTGATTCTATTAAAATAGGGTAAGGTAAAAAATAAGGTATAGCTCCTAAAACATTAAATTCTATTATTTACTCTGTTAAATTAACATATTTTAATGGTATAAATAGAAATTGATGAAAATGAAGCCTAATATAATCAGTTTAGGAGAACTGTTAGTCGAAATAATGCGTACGGAAGTTGATGTACCACACGGAAAAATTGGTTCTTATTATAAAGGTCCATTTCCAAGTGGAGCTCCTGCTATATTTATAGATTCCGTAGCTCGGTTGTCAGTACCATTTAATTTAACAACAGGTTTTATTGGCGTCGTTGGAAACGATGAATTTGGTGAAATAATAATTGAAAAATTAAGAAATGACAATGTGGACACATCTAAAATTAAAGTTGATAAAGACAGAACCACTGGAATTGCATTCAATCAATCAAATTTTGATAACTCTCGAAAATTTATTTTTGCTGCTGGAGCGGCTGGACAAACGTCTCCAGACGATATTGACGAAGAATACTTTTCAAACGTAAAGGCCCTTCACATTATGGGTAGTTCTCTTTCAATAAGTG